>QHNJ01000019.1 GCA_003218395.1 Verrucomicrobiota bacterium | reverse complement strand
TCAACGGGGTCGATCCTGTAGCCGTCACGCTAAATTTGGCCGTCTTCCCCACGGTGACTGTCTTGTTGGCAGGCTGGGTCGTGATCGTTGGCGGTGTTTTCACCGTCAATGTCGCGTTATTGCTGGTCACACTCCCGGCACTGTTACTGACTACGACCGAGAAGAGGCTGCCGTTATCGGCTGCGGTCGTCGCCGGAGTCGTGTAGGAAGCACTTGTCGCTCCGGCGATGTTCACCCCGTTCTTCCGCCACTGGTAGCTCAACGGAGTCGACCCTGTCGCGGTCACGCTGAATCTGGCGGTCTCGCCAGGGTTGACCGTCCTATTAGCAGGCTGAGTCGTGATCGAGGGCGGTACCGGCGTAGGCGTAGGTGTCGCTGTTGGAGTAGGCGTCGGCGTCGGTGTTGGAGTCGGAGTTGGCGTCGGGGTCGGTGCAGGTGTAGGCGTTGGCGTTGGCGTGGGTGTTGGCGTCGGAGTCGGCGTTGCGGTCGGGGTCGGAGTTGGCGTCGGTGTCTCGGTTGGAGTCGGGGTTGGAGTCTCGGTCGGAGTGGGTGTTGGCGTTGGTGTTGCGGTCGGGCTAGGCGTTGATGTTGGAGTCTCGGTCGGGCTTGGCGTTGGCGTTGGAGTCTCGGTCGGACTGGGTGTTGGCGTTGGCGTTTCGGTGGGGCTAGGAGTTGGCGTCGGTGTCTCGGTTGGGGTGGGAGTCGGCGGTGGAGGCGGTGTGGGTGTAGGCGTCGGCGTTGGGGTGGGAGTAGCCTCAGACTTGCACACGCCCGCGCTTCCGGCGTTGTAGATGGCTACGATCTCATCGGCGGTGAGCGCGCGGTCGTAGATTTGTACCTCGTCAATTAGACCGTTAAATGGACGATCGATGTCCTTTTGCTGTCCAATGGCGAACCATGCGCCATCATAGGAGATCGAACCGGACCAGGGCAGGCTCGTCGAGGGCTGCAACACCCCATTGTAATAAACCTTTGCGTCTTCATTGGCCCTTCGGGTGGCCGCTATGTGAACCCATTGATTGAGCGGGACCTGTGCATTTACATTGGTGGTGTGCCAGGAGTCATCCCCTCCTAGCTGGAAATGGATATGACCTATAGGAGCGGATTGCCCATCCGGGTTGAACCGGCCGTCCAAGAAAATCGTAGCGCCTGCGTACCCTGCGTCATATTCGCTGCCGACAATCAGTCCCAGAGTTGTTCCCCCCGGATATCCGGTCGCATAGATCCAAGCCGAAAGGGTAATCTCATTTTGAATTTGCAACGAAGGAGGAACAGGATCTCCTACGAGAACATACTGGTTGGCGCCGTTGAAACTGAACGCCTGCCCCACCTCGCCTGCGGCAAATGTTGCGCCATTTTGCAGCGTGCCATTGTTGCCGTTTTGAATATCAATCGCATTGCCATCTCCCGGCCACCAACCGACTACGCCTGGCAGCGGCGGGACGCACGTTGGAGTAGCAGTCGGAGTTGGTGTTGGAGTCTCGGTCGGAGTTGGTGTTGGAGTTGGGGGTTCGGTCGGAGTTGGCGTTGGAGTCGGTGTGGGCGTGGGTGTTGGTGTAGGAGTTGGCGTTGGAGTCGGAGTCGGGGTCGGACTTGGTATGGGAGTGGGAGTCGGCGTCGGAGACTGCGAACCGTCGAACATCAGATCGAACGGTTGCGAGCCCACTTGTTGAATCGTTTGCAAGACGGTCTGACTGGCTAGATCGAGGACGGACACGGTGGTGTCGTCAGCGTTGGAAACGTAGAGCTTGGTTGCGGCCGGATCGACGACCGAGAAAAAAGGGCCTAGTCCCACCGTAAGCGTTTTGACTACGGCGTGAGTGACGGTGTTGATGATCGAAACGGACTGCGATTTGGAGTTGGATACGTAGGCCCAGGCGCCGTCTGGCGTGATGGCTACATGCCAGGGCTCTCTGCCAACAGCAATGGTCGCAACCACGCTTAAATGATCATTATCGATAACTGAAACAGAATTACTCCCTACGTTCGTCACCCAAATCTCGCGACCGTCCGGCGTGATGGCTATGCCTCTGGGATTTGTTCCAACGGGAATGTCTGCGATAACAGACTGAGTAGAAACATCAATTGCAGAAACCGAATCTCCCAAAAAGTTGGTAGCGAAAACGCGATTGGCATCTGGCGTCATTGCAAGCCTGCGAGTCCCTGCCGCGGTGACAAGGTTATTCACCTGATATGTCGCTGTATCGATCACGCTTGCCATGCCAGCCGAGTAATTCGCCACATAAGCAAACCGACCGTCGGGGGTCACGAGGACATCTCTGGCGTTGTTTCCGGGAACAGGCACATTAGTAATCAGGCTATCTGTCGCCGTGTTGATCACTGTGACGAATCCCCCTCCGGGGCTTTGGTGCACGACGAACACGCGTCCGCCATCCGGACTGACGGTGATCTCCTGTGGATTACCATGTAGGGTCGGGATTGTGGCCATAACACTCCGGTTCACCGTGTCGATCACTGAGACTGTGCCGGACTGACCGTTGGAAACATACGCCTTCAGGCCGTCTGGGGTCATGGCGAGCCGAAGGGGATTCATACCAACGGGAATCTTCGTCGTGACCTGGTTGGTAGCAGAATCGATCACAGCAACGGAATTCGAAAGGGTCGTCACGACGAAAAGCTGCGGAATGTTGGCCGTGTTACTGGCGTCGGCTGGAGCCGACGGCGGAAGCGCAAACCAGGTCAGCGCGAGGGTAAAGAGAGCAAGACCGTCCCGCCAAGCCGCGATTGCTGGGGTTACGCGCGGCGCGCGAACAGGACACAGAATCCCGGTCAATATCTTGCTTGCGCCACCGACCATTTCGCTGCGGAGAAGCGAACGCCAAGAGTTTCGTACAATTCTGATAGCCAGCACCTCACGTTGTGCGAAGGAAACCTCTCGTTCGCGGTTTCCTTGCGGGAAGACGGTGAGGTGACTTGGCTGGAGTCGCCTCGAGCACGAGCGGGATGAGAACCAAACCCCGCCACAAAAGCGACCAGTTGATCGAATTTCTTTCGGATAGAGTTGTCGTGTTTTTGAACTGAATCGGTTTGTACATATTGGTTTTCATAATTTTGGAGGTTGGTTCTGGGGTTCACTGATGTTCTAGGGAATCTGCGAAGTGAAGTTCTCAAGAATCTTCCGAAAAATCGGAAAATCTCAATTTGGGGGGCATCGCCGTGGGAAGGAAGAGTCCTGCAACCGATCTAATGGTGAACAATCACCGTACCCGTCATACCCAGATCGTCATGAAGTGCGCAGATGTAGGGAAAAGTCCCCGCATTCGGGAAAGTGACCCGGAAGCGTGTCACGCCGAGGGGCGCCTGAGGGAGCCCAAACCTCTCCTGCGGCGCCGCGACGATGAACCCCGAGTGAGTGCTGTCGGAAGTGGAATCGATGATGGCGTGCCGAGCCCCGTCCGGATCGACCGTCACGTCAGGGGAAGGGTCCACGAGGTCCGGCGGTTCGGGCCCGAAGGTAATGGTATGCGGCGTGACCGGATCCTGGTTATCCCATTCGACCGTTTGCCCGGCGCTGATTTTGATGCTGCCGTGGGAAAAACGCAGGGCCGACACGGTCCTGGAGCCACCGGCATTCGCCGTGACCTCTCCGGCGCCAGCAGTGACGCCGTGGCTTGAGTTAGGCAGCGCATGCGCCGCGTGCGCATCATTACGGGCATCGGAAAGCAATTCGTTGCGCTGACTGTCCGCTTGCTCGTTATAAAACGCCTGATCGTGGGGAAGCGGCTCGGAAAGATCGAGGACATGAATCCTTCCGTCCATATTCTCATGAACCAGGCAGACGAGCTTGAAATTCCCGGCCGCCGGAAAGATGACGGTAAAGGTCTGTCCCCTCACCATCGGCGGAGTGGTCACGCAGGTCGAACCATCGTAGGTGGCTGGATCCATCGAAAATCCCGGACACCCATCAGCAAAAAATGGGCGCGGCTGGTCGGCTATTAGAAAGGTCAGGGTATGGATCTCGTCCGCGTCGAACGTCCACGTGATGCGGTCGCCCGCGTGAATCCAGATTTCATTGGGAAGAAACGCCAGAGCCTGGAATCCTTTGTCGTTACTCTGCGCTCCCACGCTCGCATTCCACGGCGCCGCATCCGCTGACACTAGCGCAAGCGCGCTTAAGAGCGTTGTCAGTGTGATTATTGTTACCGCTTGGTTCTTCTGTTTTTTCATATTTATTTTCACGTGTTTATTTCCTTTGATCATTCTTCTCCGGGATTTACGGGCCGAAGTTCCGAAAAATGTTCTATTTGAGTTGAAGGTAGCGTTGTCCATCAGAAGTGATGTGTCTATAGGGCCAACATCCCGATTTTTCCTCCCGATGCTTAACTCAATAGGCCGGTATTTCGCCTCGCAGTGCCGAGGACTTGACCAGCGACGGGGAGTCGTACGCCTTCATTTCCGTGCCCGTCTCATTTGCCTTCCGGCCCGTTCCTGACCTGAGCTATGATTCCGTGCTCAATGCCGGAACTATCCTTGTAACGACCACAGATTAATCCGGTCCGATTGATCCCGTTGAACGAGGTGAAAGTCGAACCGGGATAATCGAAGAAGACGAATTTATTTGGAGCTATGAACAAAATAGCGTGGGCATTTTCTTCCAGGATATCCAAATCCACTCTTCCCACCATCCAGTTTTGATCATTAATTCCAAACAGAATCGTGCCCGCCGTCGAGCCGGGAGCATCGATCGGGAAATGCAATGTTCGGCTGCTGTCCTGGTAGAAACCGTGGATGAAACCGAGGCCATCTCCGTAGTAACCCTCAAACGCGTCCGAAGCATTCAGTTGGTAAGCAGCGGTAAAGGTAGATCCCGGGATTTGAATCGGGTGGACCGTGCCGTCAATGTTGACAAACGCCTGCGGAATCCCAGTACTCGTGGGGGTAAAGCCGCCGGCAAAGTCGCCGTGGTTATTTATTCCCAACACTTCGGTATCCACGGAGTTAGGGACATCGTACTCTCTGAAGGTGCTGAACGACAGGAAAAAGCCGTGAAGGGTACCGTCGCTCCCGACGTACGAGCCGCAGATAAGGCGTGAGTTATTAATGCCCCTAGCTGCGGTGAAATTTTCGGTGTCGTTAGGCTCGACGATGGGCGCACTGAAGGTGCCGTCGCGGAACCGGATGAAGCCGCGCACCACGAAGCTCGAATCGACGTAATTGCCGGCGATGTCGCCCGCGTCGTTGATCTTCTGCGGTTGGGTGGAAATTACGTCCGTGCCGGGATAGTCAAACGTCGTAAGCACGGTGATACGGATTGAGTCCGGTGCTTGCTGGGCGAACGTCCCAATCAATGGGAACACGAACAGAACTGCCAGAATGCTGATAAATATGTATTTTGGTTTCATGTGTTTATTGCCTTTCATTATTGTTATCCGGGATTTGCCGGCCCAACTTCTCAAAATCTTCCGAAAATCGGAAAATCTCAGTTTGGGCCGTTGTCAGATCTCGAATAGTAAGTCTGCGCGGGCCTGCTGCCTATCGGGGATCGTCCCGGATTTTTTGATCACGCGATCCCTGATTGATGGATCAGGGATTTCGCGCTGGAGGCTTAGCTGTGCCTAGCGATTTCTCGAGCGTCGCGATGCAACGCTTCGGCATCAGGGTAGCCGAGTTTGAGCTTGATGTGCTTACAATGTGTCTCGACCGTTTTGCGGCTGATGCCGAGTTCTTTCGCAATCTGACCGGTGCCGTGGCCAGACGCAATGAGCGCGAACACCGCCATCTCGCGATCGCTGAGGACATCGAGGCCGTGTGGAAGTTCGCGACCACCGGCGAACTTGTGCATGGCAACGGAAGTCATTGCTCGACTGGCGTAAATCTCGCCTGCCAGCACAGTCTCAATCGCGTGCATTAACTCTTCCACCGAACTGTTCTTCATCCAGTAACCGGACGCTCCGGCACAAAGGGCGCGCTCCGCATAAGTCCGTTCGGATTGCCGTGATACTATAAGGATGCGAATGCGCGGAAATTCCGTCGCGAGATCCTTGATCCAGCGGATGGCATCGCGGTTTTCGAGAAACGGTTCGATGAGCAGCACATCGGGGCGATGTTGTCGAACAAGTTTATTCGCCTCCTCAAAAGTATGTGCGGCACCGCAAACATGGTACCGCGGGTCGCGGCCAATAATTGCGACCAAGCCTTGCTCGCTAATGATGGTATCGCCAACCGCTACGACCCGGCATGGTTCTGCAGTCGCGCGAGCAGGCGCGCTTTTTTTCACTTTTCGGAAGTCTCGCAAATCGGGGGGTATTTAAGAGCGTAGAATTTATGAACAAGAGCTGGGAAAACTATGGGACCTTAATCGTACGTATGATCTCGCGGCGCCGAGTCTAGCCAGGAGGGCTCGCTGCTGCAAGCATTTAATTGCGTTTTCTACAAAAATACTTCTACTGCAGCGCTAGGATCCAGTAGCGGCGATTAGGTGAGTGGAGCCGGCGGAGTCGAGCGACGTGGACGGGAAGCCCCCGAAGTGACGAGTGAGTTGGGCCGAACGAGTCAACCGCCCCTTCCTGCAACTGGAAAATTTCCGTTGAAGAGGTAACTTCGCCACGGCAGCGTAACCGGTCCAAGCAGGACAGGCATTATCTCCCGTCAATAGACGCTGCAACGCACACCAGGATAGCATCGATCCATATCGACTAAAAAGAATGATGGATTCCATTTTCCATAAAATCGGAGTACTCGTTTCCGTTTTATCACATTGACAGAGATTCCAATCTTAGCGAAAATGTCTGCATGAAAACGACAGTGAATATTCCCGATAAAACGCTGCGCGATGCGATGCGGCACACCAAAGCCAAGACCAAACGCGAGGCCATCGTCAAAGCGCTCGAAGAAATGAACCGCCGCCACAGTCAGGCAGAGCTAGTGAAATACTTCGGCAAATTCGAGTCACTGATGACCAACGAGGAGATCGAGGCGATGGAAGAGGACGATTGGAAGAGCTGGACCAAAGCATCGAAGACCATTCGTTTTCCTAGAAAAAGGAAATGAAAATGGTCGATAGCTCCTCTTGGGTTCATGCGCTTCGGCGGCATGGCGACGAAACCGCGCGCGCCTCCTAATTACTGCGTGTGCTCGTTATCACGACGTGGAACTGGAAAGCGCGGACGCGCACTTTGATTTTTTGAAAACGTTGTGATCGCGAGCCGCGCCGAGCGATCCCCGGCGAGTCCGTATCAGCTTGCATGAAAGGGCTTGCTGCGGTTGTTTGCGCAATCTGCAACCTGCAATATCCCATGTCCCGTCCATACACGCCGCAGCGCGCGCCAGGATCGACAAAGCGACGACTCTTGTTCTACTTTCCAGATCACATCCGATGAATAAAACCGCGCCCGCCACACTCAGTTGTCAGATCTGCAAAAAAACAAAGTCGCCGCATGAGGGCACGATCGCCGAACTAATCCGGCCGTCGCTGGTTGAGTTCATCAAGAAACGCGTGCCCGAGTGGGACGATAAAGGTTTTGTCTGCTTCGATGATCTGGGCGAATTCCGGAAAAATTATGTGAAGGAGGTGTTGCAAGATGAGATCGGCGAACTTTCCGCACTCGATCAAGAAGTCATCGAAAGCTTGCAGGAGCACGAGATTCTCTCCAGCGATATCAGCAAACAATTCGAGAAGAAGCTCACTTTCGGCGAAAGATTGTCCGATCACATAGCCTCGTTTGGAGGCAGCTGGCGATTCATCAGTCTCTTTGGTGGAGTGCTGTTCGGGTGGATTATCCTAAACGCCATTTTCCTGCTGAATCGCGGATTTGATCCGTATCCGTTCATTTTGCTGAATCTGATCTTGTCCTGCCTGGCGGCGATTCAGGCCCCGATCATCATGATGAGTCAGAACCGGTCCGAGGCGCGTGATCGTTTGCGTGCTGAAAACGATTACAAAGTCAATCTGAAAGCCGAGCTTGAAATCCGCCACCTGCACGAAAAAATCGATCACCTCTTGCGGCGGCAATACAATCGGCTTTTCGAAATTCAGCAAATTCAGATTGAGTTGCTCGAAGAAATCGGCCGCAAACGCGAAAGCTAATCAAACTAAATACTGGCCAGGGTCTGGCACAGCACGACACAGATTGCACGGATCAACCGGAACTCGAGACCCAAGCGTGGATATACATTCCTCCGTCTCGCCTCGGTTAGCACTGCAGGGTGCTCGCCGAAACCCTCACCTTAGTCCTCTCCCTTTGTGAAAGGGAGAGGCGACCTTTATGCAGACGGTCACCTTGCAAACAGAAGTGATTACACATGACGTGCGCACCGCGGGGTTATGGCGACGGCGGCGAAGAGGGCTTCTCGCGGCATTCCTCCGCCTCGCCCCGGTTACGGGGAGAGGACTGACGTGAGGGGATCGTTAATCCTGCTTTTCGGAAAATAACGTCGGCAACTAAAATAATTCTTCGTGAATCGTGCTCGTTTGTTACGCAAGAGAGCAACCGACACTGAGCGCATTTGCTGGCGTCATTTGCGGAACCGAAATTTTGCAGGCTGCAAACTTCGCCGTCAGCGTCCATTGGACTGCTACATCCTGGATTTCTATTGTCCGACCGCAAAGCTCGCGATCGAATTGGATGGCAGTGCGCATAACTATCGCGCCGGACAAATTCGCGACCGAACGCGGTCAGAATTTCTGGCTCGCAAAGGGATCGTTGCGCTGCGGTTTTGGAATCATCAAGTTCGCCAGGAACTCGACAGCGTCTTGCAAGCGATCTGGTCCGCACTGGAGGAGCGCTGCTCGTCGAAAGCGTCACCTTAATCCTCTCCCTTGCCAAAGGAAGAGGCGAGCTTTGGAACGTGACGGCTTTAAGCCCGTCGAGTCCTTCTCGGTTTCAAACGGGAGAGCATCAAGGCGAGCGGTGCATCGGCATTAAGTAGAAAGGGCGGGTCCGTTTATGAAATGCCTGTAAGAATTCCAAGTGGCGCGTTCGGGATTGTCCTTTCCTATTTTCGGTTGAAGTGCATTTCAGTACACAGCAGCGTAACCGGTCCGAACTCCGCGATCATCAAATGTCCCGTCAATACATGTTGCAGCGCGCACCAAGATCGACATCGATCCATATCGATTACACCGCGGAGCTCAACGAGCAGCAGCTCGCAGCGGTGACCGCGCCACCCGGTCCGCTGCTCGTGATCGCCGGGGCAGGCTCGGGGAAGACGCGCACGCTTACGTATCGCGTGGCTTATTTGCTCGAGAACGGAATCGATCCGCGCAATATCCTGCTTCTCACCTTCACGAACAAAGCCGCGCGACAAATGCTCGATCGAGTTGCGAATTTGTTGCCGGTCGATGCCAGCGGGCTTTGGGGCGGGACATTCCACTCGGTGGGAAATCGGATCCTCCGCCGTCACGGAAGCGCTCTCGGTTATTCGAGCGGATTCACCATCATGGATCGCGAAGATCAAAAGGATTTGATCAATGCTGTCGTAGCCGGCGCAGGAATTGATCCGAAAGAAATCCGCTTCCCGAAAGGCGATGTGCTCGCCGAGATCTTCAGTTTCGTCGTTAACACGGAGAAAACGCTGGACGAGTTGCTTGCGGAAAAGTTTCCGTATTTCCTGCCGCTACTCGACAGGATTAAAGACGTTCACGTCCGTTATGAGAAGAAGAAGAAGGCGACCAACTCGATGGATTTCGACGACCTGCTCGAAAAGACATTGTCGATGTTTCAGCAGCACGAACGCATCGCGGAATTTTATCGGCGGCAATTTCAATTCATTCTGGTCGATGAATATCAGGACACGAACAAAATCCAGGCTGACCTGGTCGATCTGCTCGCTCGCGATCACCGGAACCTGATGGTCGTTGGCGATGATGCGCAGTCGATTTACTCGTGGCGCGGAGCGAATTTCCAAAACATTCTCGAATTTCCGAAACGCTATCCGGACACGCAGGTGTTCAAGATCGAAATGAATTACCGGAGCGTGCCGGAGATTCTGGAAGTGGCGAACGCGGCGATCGCGGCAAACGTCGAGCAGTTTCGCAAAAGTCTTCAGCCGACCCGCAAATCAAACGCGGTCAAGCCGGCCCTGGTCGCGCTCAACGACGGGGCTGAGCAAGCGCAATTTGTCGCGCAGCGAATTCTCGAATTGCGCGATGAAGAGGTCGATCTGAGCGACATCGCCGTGCTTTATCGCGCGCATTATCACGCGATTGAGTTGCAACTGGAGCTTTCGCGGCGCGGTATCCCCTATCAAATCACCAGCGGCATTCGGTTCTTCGAGCAGGCACACATCAAGGACGTCACTTCGTTCATCCGATTCGTTGCGAATCCGCGGGATGAAGTTGCCTTTGGCCGGATGGTGAAATTGCTGCCCGGCATCGGTAACCGCACTGCAGAAAACCTTTGGCGTTCATGGGAAGGCGGCCTGGCTGTAGCCGCGGGCGCTGACCGCGGCGTGAAAAGCGAGGCGATAGCGCCAGCCGGGGTCAGCGACCCCGGCTACAATTTTGGCGAGCGATTGCTGGCGATGAACGCGCCGGCCAAATCGAAGAAATCGTGGACGCAGCTTGCCCATACGCTGGACGAAATTGCGCCGGGCGGGCAACCCAACCCGCCATCAGAGATGATCATCTCAGTGGTCGAAGCCATCTACGATGAGTATGCGAAGGTGAATTTCACAAACTACGAACTGCGACGTGAGGACCTGGATCAGCTCGCGGTTTTCGCCCGCCAATTTAAGGACGTGCATGATTTTCTTTTTTCACACTGTGTTCGTGATCTGGTTGACCGATGGAATGTTTCCAAGCAGTCGTTCGCTGGATACGCGCGACGCGCTCGAAGAAGAACGCCGGTTGTTTTACGTCGCCATCACACGCGCGCGTGACGAGCTTTATCTTACCTTGCCGCACATGCGCCTTAGCGGAGGCTACGGCGACGTTTTCCAGCGGCCCTCGCGTTTCCTGAGGGAGATTCCGAACAACCTCGTCGAAGACTGGCAAGTGCAACGTCGCTGATTTTTTAGCCATGGATTAACACCGATAAGCAGATGTTAGAAATCCACGAAGAACACCCGGAGAAGTTGCTGCATCGCGCCACTACCGAGAAGATCATCGGAGCCGCATTTGAGGTGCATGATCAACTTGGTTACGGATTTCTTGAGCGAGTTTATCAGCGTGCATTGCAAGTCGAATTAATCCGTCGCGGTGTTGCCGCGGAGATTGAAAGACGCATTCAGGTTCAATACAAAGGAGTCGTCGTCGGTGACTACGACGCTGATTTGATTGTCGCCGATTCCGTCGCTGTCGAAATTAAAGTTAACCCACAGTACGACAAGCGAGACGAAGCTCAGTTGCTCAACGAGCTAAAAGCAATCGGTCTCAAGGTGGGAATGCTCGTTAACTTTGGACGAAACAAAGTCGAGTATAAGCCCCTTGTCTTCTAATCCGTGTTTCATCCGTGTTCATCCGTGGCTAGGGAATGAATTTGTCGCCGGAGAAAAAGATTGCTGGCGTGCTGGTGCCGTTGTTTGCGCTGCGCGGTGAAGACGATCTTGGAATTGGCGATACCGGGGCGTTGCGGGAGTTTATCGATTGGGCCGCCGAGATTGGATTCAAGCTTGTTCAACTCCTGCCGATCAACGAAATCGGGGCGGACAACAGCCCTTACAACGCCATCAGTGCGCTGGCGATCGAGCCGACCACGTTACAGCTTGGGGCAAACGCCCCGCCAGAACTAACGCGCGCAGAGTTTGATGCTGTGTTGGCAGAGGTTGATCTGGAGAAGCTGCGGCGCGGCGGAGTTAACTATCGCCAGGTCAAAAAATTGAAACGACGCCTGCTTGAGCAAGCGTTCGCGAATTTCTCGGCTCGCGCCGGCGAAGATCGAAAGTCCGGTTTTCGGAAATTTTGCCAAGACGAAGCCGCGTGGCTGCACGACTACGCGTTTTTCCGAGTTCTCATGGAACAGAATGACGATAACGCCGCGTGGAATCGATGGCCGGCGCAACATCAATCAATGGAAAGAGCGCGGACCTGGCTGCACGATCTGCCACAGGACCGACGAGCAGCCGTAAAGAACCGCGAAAATTTCTTCTCTTATGTGCAATGGATCGCGCATCAGCAATGGCGGGAGATCAAATCGTATGCCGAAGAACGCGGCGTTGCGCTGATGGGTGATATTCCGTTTGGCGTCAGTTATTATAGCGCCGACGTTTTCGCGCGGCGGGATGAATTCGTGCTCGATTGGGCCGGCGGCGCACCTCCCGAACCGTACTTCAAGGACGACGAGTTCACGCAAAAATGGGGACAAAACTGGGGGATTCCGCTCTACCGCTGGGACAGGATGCGCGCGGACAATTTCGAGTGGTGGGGCAAGCGTGTGCATGCCGTCCGCCGCATTTTTCACCTCTTTCGCATCGATCACGTGCTCGGATTTTACCGCATCTACGCCTTTCCGTGGCGGCCACGGAAGAACAAACAATTTCTGCCGCTCGATCGGAATCAAATGCTGGAACGAACGAGCGGCCGCGCCCCGCATTTCGTTCCGCGTGATGACGAAACGCCGGAAAATTGTGAAGCTAATAAACGCGACGGCGAAGAATATCTACGCGTTGTCCTAGAAGAGGCCGGCGCTACGCGGGTGATTGGCGAAGATCTTGGCACGGTGCCCGATTATGTTCGACCAAACCTGAGGTCGCTCGGGGTGGCCGGATTCAAAATTCCGCAATGGGAAGTGCATGATGAACAAGTCACTCCCGGAGACGAATATGAACGTCTCTCCGTTGCGACTTATACGACGCACGATCACAAACCGATTCGCGCTTTGTGGGAGGAGGCTTTCGAGCGGCCAACAGCTACGTCGGAACAATCGAGATTCGAATTGGCGAAGATCGCGGTCTTCGCGGGGTTCGATCCAAAAATCGACAAGGTCGATTTTGAAAAGGATTTTTATCCGGCAATCATCGAAGCGCTTTTTAAAAGCAACGCTTGGATTGCCGTCGTCATGATCACCGATCTGCTGGCGCGCAAATACCGCTTCAACGTCCCTGGCACGACAGCAAAATCGAATTGGACGCGGCGAATGCAGAGAAGCGTCCCGCAACTTCGATCGAGCCGAAAAACGCAAGCACGAATGCGGCTGATCCACGAGCTGCTCGAAAAAAGCCGGAGAACTTAGTGTGAATTCTATCCAGGTAGGGACGTTTCTCGGAAACGTCCGACTTTCGTCCGGACGAATGCGCTGCAGACAAAAACTCGTCGCACGCCTCGGAGAGGCATCGCTACCTGAAAAATCTGTGTTCATCCATGGCAAAGCAAAGTTGAGAGTTGAGAGTTGAGAGCTGACAGTCGGAAATGGAATCGCCGCTTAAAGTCGCTGTCACTGGCGCTGCCGGACAGATTGGTTACTCGCTTGTCTTTCGCATCGCTTCCGGAGAGATGTTCGGGCCGGATCAACCGCTCACGCTGCATCTGATTGAGATCCCGAATGCGCTCGGCGCACTCGATGGCGTGGTGATGGAATTGCACGATTGCGCCTTTCCACTGCTCGAATCGGTGGTACCGACCGCTGATCTCGACGAAGGGTTCCGCGACATCAATTGGGCGCTGCTGGTCGGCAGCATTCCGCGCAAAGCCGGCATGGAACGGAAAGATTTGCTTGGGATCAACGGCAAAATTTTCATCGGGCAAGGCCAGGCCATCGAGAAAAACGCCGCCGCCGATGTGCGGGTGCTCGTGATCGGAAACCCTTGCAACACGAACTGTCTGATTGCAATGAACAACGCAAGGGAGATTCCGCGCGATCGCTGGTTCGCCATGACGCGGCTGGATGAAAACCGCGCGCGCGCCCAACTCGCGCACAAAGCCGGTGTCGAAATCACCTACGTAACTAACATGACGATCTGGGGAAATCATTCTGCGACCCAGTATCCAGATTTCTATAATGCCAGGATCGACAATCGCCCGGCCAACGACGTGATTGGCGACGAAGGATGGTTGAAGGAAGAATTCATCGCGACCGTGCAACAGCGCGGCGCAGCCGTCATCAAGGCGCGCGGCCTTTCTTCCGCCGGTTCGGCCGCGAACGCGATCGTGCACACAGTTCGTTCGCTCACGAACGACACGCCGGGCGACGATTGGCACAGTGTGGCGGTTTGTTCCGACGGAAGTTATGATGTCGAGGAAGGATTGATCTCATCGTTTCCCGTCCGTGTTCGCAATGGCAAATGGGAGATCGTCCAAAAACTTCCGATCAACGAATTCAGCCGTGACAAGATCGACAAGTCGGTAGCGGAACTAAAGGAAGAGAAATCGCTCGTTAGCGATTTGCTCGGGGCATAGCCGTCCTCGGCTGTGGGGCGCGGGCATCTTGCTTGCGCTTCTCCTCGACAAGCCTGGAAGCCCGTCGACCCACAGGCAAGATGCCTGTGCTACCTCAATCTCTCGCCGGTCAGCGTTTCGAACGCTTCCACGTATTTGGCCGAAGTTTTTGCGATCACATCTTTGGGTAACGACGGTGCCGGTGGTGTCTTGTCCCAATCAAGTGTCTCGAGATAATCGCGCACAAATTGTTTGTCGAAACTAGGCGGACTTTGCCCGAGAACGTATTGATCCGCCGGCCAAAAGCGCGATGAGTCGGGCGTAAGGCATTCGTCAATCAGGAGCAATTTTCCATCGACAACGCCAAACTCGAATTTGGTGTCGGCGACAATGATCCCGCGCTGCGCGGCGTGATCGCGGCCCGCAGCGTAAATTTGCAAACTTAAATCGCGCACGCGCTCCGCCTGGCCGACGCTCAGAATTTGGCGGCATTCCGTCCAGGTGATATTGAGATCGTGGCCGGACTCACTCTTTGTCGCCGGAGTGAAGATTGGCTGCGGCAATTGCGAAGCGAGCTTTAAACCAGGCGGCAATTTCTCGCCACAAACACTTTGCGATTCCTGATATTCTTTCCAACCGGAGCCGGCGAGGTAACCCCGCACCACACACTCCACCGGCAACGGGTTCGCTTTTCGCACAATCATCGAGCGACCGGCTAGCTGCGCGCGAAACGGTCGTAATTCCTCTGGAAATTCGCCGAAATCCGCCGTGACGAAGTGATTATCGATCTTATGGAAGCGTTTGAACCAAAACGCAGAGAGTTGATTCAGGACCGCGCCTTTGTGCGGGATCGGCTCTGGCAAAATGACGTCAAAAGCAGACAAGCGATCGGTGGCGACGAAGAGGAGCGTTTCGCCAAGATCAAAAACCTCGCGCACCTTTCCGCTGCGCAGTTTTTTGATTCCGGGAAGATCGATTGAGGATTGTAGTGCGGTCTGCATTTGAAAACGCTTAACGGTCAACGCTTAACTTTCAACCTCCAAAAAAGCGGCTCAGTTGAGCGTTGGACGTTCGACGTTCAGCGTCGGACGTTTGCTAACTATGGCTGGAATCGTCGTCAAACCGCGCGCGCGAATTTTGCATGGACACGATTGGGTATTCTCCAGCGAAGTGCTGAAGATTTTTGGGGAACCTGCGGACGGCGAAGTCATCTCACTGAAGGACGGCAAAGATCATTTGATCGGAAGCGCGATTTATAATTCGAAATCGCAGATTGTGGCTCGCCGTTTCTCGCGACGGAAACAGGAGCTTGACCTGGATTTTTTCAAACGACGGATCGCGCAAGCGGCGGAATACCGTGTGCGGCGAGACATGGATCTAAAGCTTTGCCGGGTCGTCTGGAGCGAAAGCGACGGACTTCCAGGGGTAATTATCGATCGGTACTGCGATCATTTCGTGCTGCAAACGCTCACCCTCGCGATGGACATACGAAAAGACTTGATCGCGAACGCGGTTGTCGATCTTTTCGAAAGTGGGGCAAGTTTCCAACCTGCCAATCAAACGGATGCAAGTTGCAAACTTGCGCCACCAACGGTCGTCGAGCGAAACGATGCGTCGGTTCGTCGCGCGGAAGGCCTTGAACTGCACAGCGGCGTTTTGCGCGGTGAGGCTCCTTCGCAATTCGAGATCGAAATCGGCCGCTTAAAGTTCGAAGTCGATCTTTTGCACGGGCAAAAGACCGGTTTTTATCTCGATCAAAGGCAGAACTACGAAACCGTTGCGCAATATGCCAAAGGCCGGCGGATGCTCGACTGCTTCACGAACCAGGGAGGATTTGCACTGGCTTGTGCCCGTGCCGGAGCGACCGAGGTCACGGGCGTGGAAGAAAATTCAGCGAACATCGCGGCCGCTAGAAGAAACGCTGCGCGAAATCATCTGAAAGTGGAATGGATCGAGCAGGATGTTTTTCGATTCCTTCGCGCCGCCGAAAAAGCGCACTCTCAATATGATTTGATCGTTCTCGATCCACCCTCGTTCACGAAGACGAAGGGCGGATTGCGCGACGCGATTCGAGGTTATCGCGAGTTGCACGTTCGCGCCTTCAAATTGCTGTCGCGCGATGGTATTCTCGCGACGTTTTCCTGCTCGCACCACGTTAGTGAAAATGCGTTTGCCCAGGTGATCGCTGATGCGCTCGTGGACGCGCAGCGTTCAGCCCGCAGGCTTCGCCGTTTCGAACAGGCGGCCGATCATCCGGTCGTTCCCACCGTGCCGGAATCGGAATATTTCAAAGGCATACTGCTGGAAATGATGCCGGGACGATGATGAAAACAGTCCAATGGTAGGGAGGGATCGCCGACCCGTCCGCTTGTCCATGATCCTCGGCGCACCTGACCGCCGCGCCGTGCCATTCGATGCGAAATGAAAATTTTCCTTTTGGAAATCTCTGGAATTCTTAAGTGAGCCATTTAATATGGCGCTACAGCGAGCCTGCAGGACGCGTCACGATTTGTCATGGCAGAGAAAATTCGACCGGTTGAACAGATGCTGGAATTGAGCGACGACGAAGCGCTCTCTTCCGAGCATCTGGAGTTGCAAGTGCAAAAAGCGCAGGAGCAACTGCTTCAGCTCAAGCGCGAGCAGGAACAGATCGAAAAACAAAAGCGCGAGCTCGAAGAACTGAGCCGTCGTCAAGAGGAATTAGAACGCGGCCGTACGGAAATGACCGACAAGCTGACACGCTCGCTCGTCGTGCTCGAGCGCGAAGCGTATAATGCGCAGAGACGGCTCGAGCAAATCCGCGCGAGTCGGGAAAGTTTCGGTCAGCACCTGGAATTAATCGAAGCGATCGATCCAAAGACCTGGAACCCCGCCGATTTGCACAAGGAATTGAGCCGGGCTTTGAGCACAGTGGATGACGCGCGCACCGAGTACAGCGAGCAGCGCAGCCGGCTGCAAGCGACTGCACGTTACCACTGATCATTTTTGGCGCTATCGCCCTTGCTGTTTTCTTTTGGATGGCCAGCCACTGATGGCGATGTTTCGTCGTTCGCCTAGATCGACTTCGCCGCTTCACCGCAGGCAAGAAGAAATAGCGCGACGGGAAGCGGAACTGCGTGAGAAGGTCGAAAAACTCGGGCGCATGGTCGCAAATGGGCCAGAGAGCAAAGAGAAGACATCGCCAACGCCAGGGGAGGAACGGCGCACAAGAGATAATACAGGCGATCAGCAGTTCCACGTCTCGGTCGCGCTGCATGACAAACGCTACTTCGATCAAAGCGGGAGCGCCCGCCGGCCCCGTTCACTGCGCAAAGAGCGACGCGAGGGGCGGATGGTTTTTCTCCTCCTTGCTGCCACGCTCGCGGCAGCGGTCATCTGGCTAATGAGCCATCTGCATTTTTGATCGATAATCATGGCCAAAACGTCCGACCTTGATGTCGCATACGTCGCCAGGCTGGCGCGGTTAGATTTGACCAACGCGGAGACAGCGCTTTTCCAGAGGCAGCTCGGCGACGTCTTGCGGTACGCTGAAAAACTGTGCGAAGTGGATGTGAGCCATGTGGAAGCAGCCGCGCACGCGGTGCCAATTTTTAACGTTTTCCGCGAAGACGAGCCACGCGATTGGTTTACGGCGAAGCAGGCACTGAGCAATGCGCCGTCCCAGGCAAACGGTCTTTTCATCGTCACTAAAGTCGTGGAATGACGGCCAAGGATCTGCCGGCCATGAGCATCGCCGAGCTGCAATCTCTGTTGCGTCGCCGAGAAGTCTCGCCTCGCGAAGTAATCGATGCCTTGCGAGCGCGCATCCAAGATGTCGATGGAGAAATCGACGCTTATCTCTCACACGATTTTGAAGCTGCCGCCAAAGAGGCGGAGAAAGCGAATGTCGATCTTCCGCTGGGCGGTGTGCCGATCGCGATCAAGGACATCATCAGCGTAGCGGGTGAGCCCTGCACCTGCGCCTCAAAGATTTTGCACGGCTATCGCGCGCCTTACGACGCGACGGTCATTCGGAAATTGCGCGCTGCAGGCGCGATTCCATTCGGGAAAACCAACATGGATGAGTTCGCCATGGGTTCTTCAACCGAAAATTCCGCCATGAAATTGACGCGCAACCCGTGGGACCTGTCGCGGGTGCCGGGAGGTTCCAGCGGCGGTTCAGCCGCGGCGGTTGCGGCTGATGAAGCTTTCGGGGGACTTGGCACTGATACCGGCGGGTCGATTCGGCAACCGGCTGCTCTCTCGGGTATTGTCGGTCTAAAACCGACCTACGGGCGCGTCTCGCGTTTCGGCGTTGTCGCGTTCGCCTCGTCGCTCGACCAGGTAGGTCCGTTAACTAAGACAGTGCGGGATTCGGCGCTGATTATGAACGCGATCGCCGGCCACGACCTGCAAGAAACTACGTCTCTGAACGAACCGGTGCCTGATTATTCGGCAGGGCTGGGAAGAGATCTGCGTGGCGTGCGATTGGGCTTGGCGAAGGAATACATGATCGAAGGGGCCGATCCTCAGGTCAAAGCCGCGATCGATGCAGCGGTAAAACATCTGAATTCGTTAGGCGCGGATATTGTCGATGTCTCGTTGCCGCATACCGATTATGCGACCGCAGTCTACTACATTCTGGCTACGGCGGAGGCTTCCGCGAACCTGGCCCGCTTTGATGGTGTGCGCTACGGACATCGCGCGGAGAACCCAAAAGATTTGCTCGATCATTATGGCCGCACGCGCGGGGAGGGTTTTGGACCGGAAGTGAAACGCCGGATCATTCTCGGCACCTATGTTTTGAGCTCTGGTTATTACGATGCGTATTACTTGCGTGCGCAAAAAGTGCGCGAGTTAATCCGCCAGGATTTCGCGAAGGCCTTCGAGAAAGTCGATGCGCTAGTTTCGCCAACTTCACCAATGCCAGCGTTTAAATTTGGCGAACGCACGACCGAACCATTGCATATGTATCTGGCCGACATCTTCACCAGCCCCGCAAATCTCGCCGGAATTTGTGGGATCAGTGTGCCATGCGGCTTCGCTGACGCCGATGGGCGGCGTCTGCCCATCGGTCTGCAGTTGTTAGGTAAAGCGCTCGATGAAGCGCGCATTTTGCAAATCGCGCATGCTTACGAAAAGAGCACCGACTGGCATAAAGCGCGGCCACCGATCGCTGCAGCCATCCACAAAGCATGAAGGATTCAACCATAATGGCGAGCTGAGCCGCGCCCAATCGCCCAGTAATGGCCCAGGCGGTTTTTCAACATCGAACGTCCGAGCAATCCGCCATCCGAAATCCGAAACAGAGGACAGCCGACGACGGGATTCGAACCCGTGACCTGCGGTTTACGAAACCGCTGCTCTACCAACTGAGCTACGTCGGCACAAGCGGCAAAGATGCCATCCGCAGATTGGGTGAGCAAGCCCGAAACTGTAGCCGCTTCGCGGTGCCAAGCGCAAATCAGGCGTTGCAAAACCCGCGCTGCGTCGGCCATCCGCCCCGCGCCGCGTTCGCTGACGCACAAGCACGCGGGCGATTTTAAAGCTGGAACGGTTGCCCCGCTAATGCCGGCAATGAATGTCGTTCCCTGGGTTCCTTGCGTACCGATGCGAATGGTGTTGGCTTCCCCAACAACACCTCGGTCGAAAATGTCGATATTGTTGCTACCGGTCGTGAGGTTGAAACCGGCGTAAGAGCCTAATGCGATGTTGCTGCTGCCGATCGTGTTGCGGCGAGCGTTCTGGCCGTCAGCGGTGTTATTACCCCCTGTCGTGTTCCTAAAGAGCGCGCCTTGACCGCTGGCGGTGTTGTAGTTGCCGATCGTGTTGCGATGGAGTGCATGAACACCGTCGGCCGTGTTGCCGATGCCGGTTGTGGTGCTCACGAGCGCGAAAGCACCCGCGGCCGTGTTGTCGTTGCCAGTGTTGAAATAGAGCGCCTCAAAACCGTTGGCCGTGTTGTTGTTGGCAGTTGTGTTGCTTACGAGCGCTTCAGTGCCGGTGGCCGTGTTTTGATAGCCGGTTGTGTTGTTGTAGAGCGCCACGTCACCAGTGGCTGTGTTGGAGAATCCGATTGTGTTAAATTCGAGCGCTTTGCTACCGCTGGCTGTGTTGAAGCTGCCGGTGGTGTTATTATAGAGCGCATCAAAACCGATTGCCGTGTTGTCGGTGCCTAGTAAAGTGTCGAGGCTGAAGAGTGCATCTTCACCCTCGGCGGTGTTGTTATTGGGATAGCCTCCGTCCGGTGGTGGGTCAACGGCTCGGGCCGTCGGCGAAAGCGCAAAGCAAACGAGCACGAGTGGGATGAGGAGCAAACGGCGTCGCAAAGGCGAGCGGTTCATTCAATTTCTTAATGGGAGAGTTGTCGTTTTCATATGCGCAGAGTTTTGAAAAAATCTGGCCAACTGCAAGACGAATTGGAACGCTGTGATTCGCGTTTACGATGAAAAGGGCAACGTGATCGAAACACACGAGCACACTGGCGATTTCGGACAAAATCGGACACTCGAACTGCGTAATTCTACGCGAATCGTGCAGAGCGTTGCGGATGGCTAATCGCGCAAGGTCTGCAGAAGAATGCGACACGCGTACACGGTGTCACGTCCGATAAAGAAATGCAGGTGACGGTCGCTGCCGTGTAAGACGCGCCCTGCTCAATCGAAATACAATGAACTTATCTAAACTTCGGCAGATCATTTTTGTCGGCGTTTGTGTGGGACCTTTCATTTTCGGCGACGCGAACGGACAAATCACTGGCTCAGGAACTACAGGTAGCACCGCTGGCAGTGGCATGGGCAACGGAAGCGCCGGGGTCATGACTGGAGGAGGTCCGGATCCCCGCAACCTTCCGACCCCATATGAAGAGACTACGACTGAGAGCGGGAGGACGATGACCGTCGTAAGACCAGCCATCCAACGTAAAAAAGCCGCGAAGGTGCGCAAGCGATCAAAAAAGATCGGGAGCAAAACCTCGACAACGCAGAACGCGCCCTCGGCGGCAGCCACTGTCGCTCCATCGCCGAGGTAAGCTCGCCGCATTTTTTTACCCGGCGCTGTTGACGTGATGTTGACGGTATGATTGTCGTTCCTGTTGGCAAGCGGTCGGTGCTGTCGGCACTGCGTCCAATGAAGCGATCTGTGTCGAGGGCAAAGCGCTAGATTACGAAACCGCTGCTCTACCAGCTGAGCTACGCCGGCGCGGCGGAGGCCAAGACTACACCAGGAGCCGCTTGGCACAGGCGCCTCTACATCGGCAGCACAAATGTCTGGCCAATTTCGCACAGAGCGATCCGTTCGGGCGCGCCGCGCAGCGCCGCTTTAAAGCGTTCGATCGGTTCCCACAACGGCTCGAAACTGAGTCGGAATGTTTGATGATGCACCGGCACGATAAATTGCGCACCGGCGGCGTTTGCCATTTCAATCGCTTGCTCAGGCGTGCAATGCGATCGGATCCACGGATTGTAGGCGCCAATCGACATGATCCCGAGATCGAGGGGGCCGCGCTCGCGCAATTCGGCAAAACGGTTCGTCAATGCGGTGTCCCCAGCAAAAAGAATGCGCCGTCCATTTCTGTCCAAGAGATAGCCGTTGTAACCACGGTAAGTATCGCGCTGCTTCCGCGCGCCCCAGTGTTTCACGCGCAAAGCGATGACATCAATTTCGCCAGCGGCAGTCTTGAGAGTCGTCCGCTCATCCCAACGAAGCTCCGTGATGTCGCGTAGACGTGTCCACCTTAACAAGTCTCGCGTGTTCGAAGCGGTGATCAGACTCGTTTTCTCGTCAAAGCAATTGAGCGTTCGCAGATCAAGATGGTCAAAATGCGCGTGCGATAGAAGGACAACGTTGATCTTTGGCAGCTCGTGGAATTCGAGCGCCGGCGCGGTTAAACGTTTGGGACCAATTGTGAGTCCCGGTAATCGAATCCCGATTCTCGGAAAAAGTACGGGGTCGGTAAGAATTTTGATACCGAAGAAATTGATGAGCACTGTCGCGTGACCGATCCAGGCCACCGTTACTCGCGCATCATTCCACTTTGAAGGTTCCGGTTTGGCAAAAACTGGGGCAATCGGGCGCCAACTTTCCAGCGTCCATTCACGCCAAAGATGGGCCAATCCAACGAAGCACACGGGAGCTGCACAGAGTTCGTTGTTCACGTGCTCGCACTATGAATCAGGAACCCATGAAAAGAGGAAAAACAAATCCAAGATTTCCTCTGGTGACGCGATCCGGCGTTTTGAACTGGGAGCCGCGCGCATGAGCCTGGCTACGTAACCGGCACGACGCGCTACTTTTCGCCCCTACTGAATAGTTCTTTGAGAGCCTTCCAAAGGGTTCTGGCCGCCGCCGGTTTGCCGGCGCGCGCAACGAGTACCGGGCAATTTGCGCGATTTAGAATGCTACGAGTGAGATCGCCCATGATGTAATGACGAAGGAGACCACGCGCTTGCGACGTGCCCGTCACGATCAAATCGTAATTGCCTTCGCGCGCTTCTTCGAAAACCTGGTCGATCACAATCCCGTGCCGAAGATGCACTGCGGCCGAGACGCCGAGGCGTTCGAGCTCTCTTTTTTGCCGGCGCAGATTTGTTCCGAGTTCCGATTTAGATTCGAGCAATCGATCGACATCTTCTTCGAGCCGCACCAAGTCGACATAAATCGCGGGCGGCTCGGCCATGACATGGAGCAAGGTCACGGACGCCCCAACCGCCGCAGCTAATTTGCCCGTGAAGTGTATCGCGCGCTCGATGAATTCCTTTCCGCCGGTGCAAACAAGAAAATTCTTCAGTTGTTTACATTCGCCGATTGCCACCAGCACCGGTGGCTGAATTGCTTTGATCACTTCGTAGGTCTTTTGTGAGCGCCAGTAATCCCCCGTTGCTCCAGTCCATCGCGCCCCGATGACAACGAGATCGTAGCTCATTTTAGATGTTCGACCGAGAATCTCCCGGATCGGTTCGCCCGCGTGCACGATGATATCCAGAGCCACATTTTGTGAGCGGATGGGTTGCGCCTGCTTCTCGAGCGCTTCGCGCAACGAGGCTTCGTCTTGCGACTTTTCCGCAGTACCGAAGAGCGTGGTTTCAGCCTTTAGCGGAATGGCTAATAATCCTCCCAGTTGGATCGCGCTCTCGGCGGCTGGCGTTCCATCACTGCAAATCAAAATTTTCATCGAGGGGTTACAATTTATGTCCGGTGAACAGAGTATAAATCACGATGGCTGCGCCGATGAGCGGCAACGGGACAAAAGCGAGTCGAATTTTCGGGCCGGCGAAATACTGGGTGCAGATGGCGCCGATCTGCGCGCCGATGGCCGCGCCGGTGTGCATGACCAGCGCGATTAGGATATCCACATTGCCTTTAACCGCATGGCTAAAAGTTCCGTAACTGGCCGAGATGATGATCTCGAACAAATCGGTACCTACTGCAAGGTGGGTGGGAATTCCGAGCACATACACCATCGACGGCATCCGGATGTAGCCGGCGCCTCCGCCGAGAAAGCCGCTAAAAAACCCGCCCACGAACGCGACGAAAAGAATCAACCAGAGCGAAATTTCCTTTATTCCCGAAGCTGGCAGGGCGATCATCGGCCAAATTTTCAGTTGTTGAATACTCCGGGTGACAGGGCCGAATGCAGAATGGTCTTCTTTCGACTTTACACCTTTCACCTTTCCTCGCGGCAATCGTCCCTTTTGCGAGATGAGTGTTTTCCGGCTCTCCCAAAGCATGAATGTGGAGATGCTCAGATAAACGACAATCGAAATGATGCTCACGACCAGATTGACATTGCCCGCGCGCTTGAGGGCTTGAATCAACTGCGCGCCTACTTCGGCGCCACCGATTGTTCCCAGCGCCATGATGCATCCGAGCCTAAGATCGACATTTCCAAAGGCGCGATGTTGCCGCACCGCTACGACTGACTTACCAACGATATGCGCCAGGTCGGTGCCCACTGCAAAATTCCAATCCAAACCGACCAGGCGCAGGGCGGGGCCGGCAATGAAGCTCCCGCCCACTCCGAAAAATCCGCCCATAATGCCGATTACGAACCCAACGATGACCAAATAGATCGGGCTGATGTCCGCGCCGGAAATTGGGAAAAACATGGTCTATCCGGCGCGACCGCGAATAAAACGCAGCAAGAGCGTGGTTACATTTTGAAGAACGACAGCCTGGCCGATCATTAGCAGAATTGCGACGCTGGCGTAGATATAACGGTGCTGACTTTCGAGCTGGTACAGCCATCCTCCGAGGAAATGCAGCACCAGGAAAAAGTAAGCGACAACAAGGAGCGCGTAGATTGCCAATTCAATCGCAAAGGCCCGCAGTGTTTTGGCTGTTTCCTTTTTCATCAGAAGGGAGCGAATCGTTAGAATCGTTTATACCGTTACATCCTTAAACGAGTTACATTGGCCCTGTCGATTCAACGTTTTAATGCGCCAACCGTTTTCTGACGGTTGCGCGCAAGCTCGTCAACGGCCAAATTGGATTGCGGGGTGAACATTTCTTCCTAACGTTCAACTTCACTCTTACCGGGTAAACCATGGCCGATGTCGCGAACAAATACGCCGAAAACGTAGCGGGCAAATTCTACGTCGATGATCAATGTATCGACTGCGATTTGTGCCGGGAGACCGCGCCTGCCAATTTCAAGCGTAACGACGATGGCGGTCATTCCTACGTTTATAAGCAGCCGGAGACGCCGGAAGAAGAAGCACTCTGCAAAGAAGCGATGGAAGGATGTCCAGTCGAAGCGATTGGTAGCGACGGGGCGTAGGATTCATTAAATCGTTGAACCGGTTGAAATCGCGAACGCTGACTTCGTCTGCGGTCAACCATCGACCGTCAGCCATCGGCCAAACCCCGCCCGTCGCACTGACCATCGCGGGATCGGACTGCAGCGCCGGAGCTGGTGTTCAGGCCGATCTTAAAACGTTTTCGGCGCTCGGTGTTTATGGATTAACCGCGATCACCTGCATCGTTGCAGAAACGCCGGGAAAAGTTTCGCGGATCGAGCCGATCAGCACCGAGATTGTGCGCGAACAGATCGCTCTCCTTTTCCGAAATTTCCCAATCGCAGCGGCGAAGACGGGACTGCTCTTTTCAGCCGAAATCATCGAAGCAGTTGCCCGAGCAGTCGTCGATCTTTCAGCCAATTCTGCCAAACGCTTTCCGCTCGTTGTTGATCCGGTCATCGTTGCGACGAGCGGTGATCAACTTCTCGAACCCAAAGCGATCGAGCTTTATGAGAAAGAATTATTTCCGTTGGCGACGCTGCTGACCCCAAATCTGGACGAAGCGGAAAAGCTGCTCGGCGAGCCAATCCGCCATCTCCGGGCGATGCGCAACGCGGGAAAGGAAATGCAAAAAAAATATGGCGTGTCGATCTTACTAAAGGGCGGACATCTCATCGGCGGCGACGCAGCCGATCTGCTCTTTGCGGGCGATAAGATCAGTGAGTTCTCGGCGCCATTTGTTCACGATGTTGCGACGCATGGCACGGGCTGCACTTACTCGGCGGCGATTACCGCCGGTCTTACCTCTGGTCTATCTCTGGAAAGCGCAATCCGCCGGGCAAAAAAATTTGTCACTGCATCCATCGCGCGGCGTTTTCGGTGGACGTCGAGCTCTGGAAAGCAGCTCGACGCGCTCAATCACTCGCTGTAGCCGCGGCACTCTGCGCCGTCTTAGATGACGCGGCGAAACCCTTGTCGATGTCACGTGCCCGGTTTCGCTTCCTCCCAGCGCCTTAACCTCATCGCCTCCAGCGCAGCCGCGGTTTCCGCCTGTTTTTTGCTGCGGCCGCTGCCGTGGCCAAGAACAATTCCCTCCCAAACAGCTTGCACCACAAATGTTTTTTCGTGGTCCCGTCCACTTTGCGAAATCAATTCGTAAACTGGGCTGCGCGGCGAAATGCGTTGCAATAATTCCTGCAACTGACCTTTTGGATTGATGTCCACGGGCTCTTCCGCGACTTGCTCGAGATCGGCCCGCGCCTGCGCAAGAATGAACGTTCTCGCAGTATCAAGACCGCCATCGAGATAGATGGCGCCGATGAGAGCTTCAAACGCATCCGCCAAAGTCGATGTTCGCTCCCGGCCGCCACTGGCTTCTTCGCCCCGGCCCATCAAAAGATAACGTCCCAAATCCAGCGCCGCAGCGTGCATTTTCAATGTTTCGCGGGAGACGAGCCGTGAACGCAATTTTGTCAGTTGCCCCTCGGCTTCGCCTCCAAAATGGCGAAAGAGATGTTCGGTAATGACAAGCTGGAGGACGGCGTCACCGAGGAATTCCAAGCGCTGATTATCAAAATGATAGCGTTGCGTTTCATGGCCGAGGCTGGGGTGAGTGAGCGCCTCCGCGAGCAAAAGCGCATTGCGGAATTTGTAACCGATACGTTCCTCGAGCGGACTCACTTGTTTGTCATTCTGAGCGAAGTCGAAGAATCTCTCAACTCGGTAAACGACAACGGCGCTTCACGAACGGCTTCGCTTTTACTTGTCGAATAACTCTGCCGTTGAAATGTTGGAGTCGTATGTGCGAGCGCTCACACACCCGCAGGTGGTTGGACGAATGAAGGTGTTGCATACGTATCGCGCTGAGGTGTGTAGCCGGCATGATCAACTCCAGTTTCGGGACACTGTTGGTGTGGAGCGGGTCCGGTTTCTAGGCAGAAAGACCTTAGAAATCGAGCTCTCTACAAAATCCCGCAGACCGAATTTCAAATACAGATGGGATTTCAGCGGTTAATCGAGGTCACTTACCGCTTTTGATAAATCTCGAGCGAGGTGACAACATCCAGAGCGCGCTGCAAGACCGGGTCGTGTGCCGGCACCTTCTCCGACGGACGTCCACGTCTTTGCTGCGCGGCCTCCGCCGCCTCAACCTCAGGATTTGTTCCCGCCAACAGCGCCGCCTCATTCATGTGGGGACGCCCCGTTTCGTAAACAAACGGCCCCATTCCTTTTTCGCCGCTTAATTGAAAAATTTGCCGCTTGTCTGCCATTCGCATCTCAACGGGCAAGTCCGGTTTTACTCCGTCCGGAAACAACGAACGACCCTCCAGCGAAACCATTTCCGCCACTGCAACACGCAGAATTTTGCCGCCAGGCAATGACAAATCGGAATATTCTGCTGCGCGACCGGCAGTCGGTTGCCCAATGACCAGGGCTTTGTCATAAAGCCGTAGTGCCGCAGCGAGTGCTTCGGCAGAGCCGGCGGTGTCGCCATCGGCGAGCACCATCACCAGGCCGTGAAAAGCTGGATCGCGGTCAGAATTAAACACTCGATCCTGACGTGCGGCCGGTTTGCGCAATGTGAAGAGTGGCTTGCCCTTCGGACAAAATCGTTTCGCAAATTCCGTTGCCATTGCAAAATCATTCGTTCCCTGACTAGAGCGAAGATCGACAATCAGCGCGTCCACCTTTTTCCCGGCGAAGTCGCTGAGACTTTTATCCATCGCCTGAAGATTTGCGCTGTTCAGCGACCCGAGGCGCAGATACCCGATGTGACCTCCCAGCACCTCGCTGTAAAGGGCGCTAGGCGCTTCCATCGGTGCGCTCTCCTTGTTGGGCAAAAGCACCACGCCATGCGGCAGTCGAATCATCAGACCCTCAACAGTCGCCCGATTCAATTCCGTATCGGTAATTGCATCCGGGTTTGTGAAATTGCTTTTCAACAACGTGATGACTGCCTGCAAATCTGCCGGGCCTAACGAATCAACCAATTCTTGCATCGTGGGTGTCCCCGACGGGGAAGGCGACGGCAGTGCAGGCGATTTTGCCGGAATTAGTGGAGGTCTTCCCGATGACGTCGGCGCGGGCGATGTCGGTGTCGGGGCTTGTGCGAGGAGATTCGTCGCTAAGATCGAGATCGCAAAAGTCGCCGGCAAAAATCGAGACATCACACTAATTTTTCGATGTTATCCGTAATGGCACTGAGAGCAATATCGCGCCGGTAATGACAGTTCTCGAACTGAATGCGGGAGACGGCCTCGTACGCGCGCGCGCGCGCGACTTCGATGGTGGATCCAAGTGCCGTAACCGCCAGGACGCGACCGCCAGCAGTCACAACTTCATCATTCACGGGCTTCGTTCCGGCATGGAAAATTTGCACGTCATCAAGTCTCGCCGCTGCGTCGAGCCCGGAGATGGTTTTGCCGGTTTCGTATTTGTTAGGGTAACCGACTGAGGCCAGCACAACAGCAACCGCCGGGCGCGGGTCCCACTCGATTGTGCAAGTGTCGATGTTTCCGTCGATCGTCGCCTCCAACAACGGCAACAAATCGGATTTCATTCGCGGCAAAATGGCTTGCGTCTCCGGATCGCCAAAGCGGCAGTTGAACTCGAGGACGCGCACACCGTCCGCACTGATCATCAGACCGGGATAAAGTAAGCCGCGAAATGTAATCTTCTTTTCCTGCAAGGCGCGGAGCAGCGGGCGCATGATTTTCTTGTGAAATTGGTCTTCTAACTCAGCATTCCAATTGTTTGCTGGACTGAACGCTCCCATTCCACCCGTGTTCGGTCCGGTATCCTTGTCAAACGCGCGCTTGTGATCGCGCGCCGTTTGCAGCAACCGATAGTTTGCGCCATCGACCAGCGCGTGCAGCGAACATTCCGTGCCGCGTAAGAATTCCTCGACCACGATACGCCGGCCAGCCTCGCCGAAACGGCCTTGATTCATCATCGCGTCGATTGTTGATCTTGCAGCAACAAGATCGGACGCGATGATCACCCCCTTGCCGAGGGCAAGGCCGTCGGCCTTTATGACAATCGGAAATCGCAGCGGGTTACAAAACCGAAGCGCGTCGTCGCTTCTTTTAAAAGTGCCCGCCTCTGCCGTCGGAATTCCTTGTTCGCGCATCAGTTCTTTCGCAAAAATTTTTGATGACTCGAGTCGTGCTGCCGCTTTCGCCGGCCCGAAAACCCGCAAACCTTCCCTGGCGAAAAGATCGACAATCCCGGCGGCAAGTGGATCGTCCGGACCGACCACCGTTAAATTGACACGATTTTCTTTAGCGAAACGAATGAGGGGCCCAAGATCGCTTGCGGAGATCGCAACGTTCTCACCGATTTCTGCGGTGCCAGCGTTCCCCGGCGCGCAAAAAATGCGATCTGCATACGGCGACTGCTTCAGTTTCCATGCGAGCGCGTGTTCGCGGCCGCCGCTACCAATGACAAGAATTTTCATCACGATTAGTTTAACTGTAGAGGCAGCCGTGCCGGCTGCTAGAAACTTTTGGATTTACAGCCGACACACGCCTATTCGACTTCGCTCAGGCAGTCTCTGCCACTACAGCTATCCAGCTATCGTTCGCGGACGCGTGATTCGGCAGGTAAGATCGACAATTCCAATTTTTCAGTGTGCCGAATGATCAGTAACTTCGCGGGAACGCCGATTTGCTCAGCCACCAGCATCTTGTGCAGGTCATGAATCGAGCCGATCGGCCGCTCACCGAAACCAACGATGATGTCTCCCTCCCGGAGACCTGCGCGTTGCGCCGGGCTGTCCTTTTCTACAGACACAACCAGCACCCCGGTTTCGAGTGGCAAATTATAAAACCGGATCACGCGGCGATGCAGCGGCACATTTTGCCCGGCGACGCCGATGTAGCTGCGCCGAATTCTTCCATCGCGAATCAGCCATCCGGCAACGAGCTTGGCGGTGTTGCTAGCGATCGCAAAGCAGATGCCTTGCGCTGGCCGAATCATCGCGGTGTTCACACCAATGACTTCCCCGGCTGAGTTGACGAGTGGTCCACCGGAATTGCCGGGATTTAGCGCCGCGTCGGTCTGAATGATATTATCGATCAAACGACCCGATTGCGAATACATCGAGCGACCAAGCGCACTGATCACGCCCGCTGTTACGCTTGCCTGGAACCCGAGCGGATTGCCGATCGCGATCGCCACCTGTCCGACACGCAAAGGCTCGGAATCGGCAAGACGCACATGAACAAGTTGGGGCGCAGCGATCCGAATCACGGCGAGATCCGTCTCGGGATCGTCACCGATGAGCTGTGCCGGACAATCGCGGCCGTCGGAAAGGTTAACGACAATTTGGGTAGCGCCGTGGATGACATGGCTATTGGTCAAAATGAAGCCGTCGGGCGTGATGATGAATCCCGATCCGCTTCCCGCGATGTCGCGCGACCGATTCTTGCTCCTCTGTTGAATTTCGATGTTCACAACGGCCGGCGCGACCCGCTCGGCTGCGCTCACTACCGTGCGCGAATATTCGTCAAGCAACGAATAGTCACTAGGAACATCGCTTCCGTCTCCAAATCCAGAGCCGTTTCGCGGCTGGGGCGACTCATTCAACAAGGGCACCACAGCTGGCTCATCTTCCTCAAACACCAAGAAATCTTTATTCATAGGCTAGTAAAAGATCGACAGGCTGTTACTCGTCGTCAACTACAGCAGTTGGGTTCTATACGATCCTTTTGGAGTGCTACTCTCTTCTTGCGCGCGAGTTGGTGACGCTTTAGAAAGAGCCATGCAAAAGTCTTCCTCAGTCGGCTCAGTCATGGACGCGCAATGCCCGTCGCGGCTTGTGCTCGACCGCATCGCGGACAAATGGACGGCGCTAATCATCCAAGTGTTGGCTCATGGCACGAAGCGTTACGCCGGGCTTCAGCGCGAAATCGGCGGGATTTCACAAAAAATGCTAACCCAAACCTTGCGCAGTCTGGAGCGCGACGGTCTCGTGAAGCGCACCGTGCATCCGGTCGTGCCTCCAAAAGTGGAATATTCACTCACGAAGTTAGGTCGGACTTTGATTGAGCCGTTGCACGCGCTTTGTCGCTGGTCGGAAAAACATTTGGCGGAACTCGAAGCAAATCGCGCGCGAGCAAAGGTGAACTTTCAGAATTAAGTTGATATCTTTCGAGCGCTCGACGACCCGGCTGCAGGTTGTCAATCTTTCGGCGCGTTTGCACGGGAATAGGAGGAACGCGTGGGAGCAGTTGCAGCGCTGCGTGAGCGCGTCCCCTTGTTGTGCCGGTGGACAACTTCTGTTCGCCAGGGCTCAGGCGACCCAGTCACACCAGACAAAGAGATCAAAATTGTCGACCAACTCCGCAAAAAAACAGAGTAATGAAAAACCATATCGTGCAGGCCATTCTCTGGCTGGCCCGCCCAGTTGCGCTGCGCAGGTTTTCAGCTCGTCCTTGAAAAACTGAGCCACATGGGCCCGCACCTTATCGGTCAGCCGAAGCTTTTCCCTCCGTGCGTCGCTATTGTAGTCGGCCCTACGTCGGCCGCTTGGCTTTTCGGGGTCGGCACCTAAAAACCGAAGGATCGAGCGACGCAGTTCAGTGGGATTTCTTTGTAGATCATCAAAGAAATAGACATGGAACCGATCCGGATGAACATAGCGTTTCCATCGCGCGACGATCCGGCTCGGGTGCGAGAGCATGAGCACCCCTGAGTTAAGCAAATTCTGAATCACTTCCTCGGTGTCAGTCGCGTCAAACGGAGTAATCATTCCGAGACGTACCCCCATAGACAGCTGCGACCAGGCTCTCTCAACCGGATCACGGGCCAGAAAGATCACTTTTAAATTTGGCAAATAACTGATGACTCGCTGAATGATCTCGTCATTCAGAGTCGAATAGGTTGGCGAAATGTCACCAGAGAGGGACGCTCCTTTGGCTTCAAACAACCGGGCATAACCCTCCAAGTCGATAAAGGGTCGCGCACTCAAGCTTTTTAGGCTTTCCACAAAGCGAACATCGCGCTGGTCCCGGGGACGCGGAGGAGATGCTTTAGTCCTACTCAATTTATCAAAATAACGCACCTCTTTTATAGGAGGCATCCAGAAATCCGGGTGGGCAGCCAGCTGGTGATAAAGCCATGTCGTTCCACCTTTCTGAGCCCCGACACACAAGAAATCAGGGCAGGCACCGCCGGTCGAAGAGTGATTTTCTTCTCCATTGCGGTCGTTACTTAGGCGAGATTTGAATGACCGGGCCCAACGCACGTCGCATTATTTTCTATTCTGCCCTCAAAAAGCAAGCCCGGACGCAAGATCCCGCTCCACGTTGATCGTTGGGCGTTGAACGTTTGGCGTTTGATGATTACAGATTGTTTCGATGCGGTCGCCCTTGACCCACGGAGCAATAAATTCGGAATTACGATCTGCGGGGATGGTCTAATGCGGGAGCTTGAGCGATCTTTTAACTCGATCTGGCTTAAAGCATTCGTTTGTTTCAAAACGCGGGTTAGCGCAAGACCTGGTCTGCTTAGGTTTAGTGCATCAACCATTCTCGTTGCCATCCTACTGACGCCGTCGATCTGGATGTTGAGCGTGATCCCGCCGCTCTGGAGAGACGTCGACGCCTATGTCCAGGTCACACAGCCACCCGGACTGGGAACGATCCTGCAATGGGGCCCGCTCTATTGTTTCGTCGCGCGAATTCCGCTCTACTTCGGATACGCCATAGGCTGTGTAGGAGCAGGCGCTCCGCTTCCAACGCCTTCCTTCCTTATTCATCCGATCCTAACTGATTTGGGCGTCTTCCTATTGCTCCTGTCGCAACATGTCTCGCTTTGCATTGCCACATTCTATTTGATCGCTGTAACGACTCGATTGTTCTGGGTTCGTCTCACACTGGCCGTCGCCTGGGCAGTTAATCCGCTTTTTTACACTTTTGCCCATTGCGTAGGCTCTGAAACACTAGGCATGATCCTCCTGCTCCCGGTCGGAGCAACAGGACTGAGAATTATTCGATATCCCTGCAGGGTACCTGGGAAGGAATGGCTTCTTTTCGGTATTCTTTTATGGCTTTGTATCCTGACCCGGCATATCAACGCCACTCTGGCTGGGTTGCTGCCACTCAGTTTCTTCCTCGTCAGTGCATACCGGTTAATTATGATCCGATTCGCTCGATCTAAGTTACTCGACCGGTGGCGACGATTACAGGCGAGGCAGGTCTTCCAAAAAGCAACACTCGCTGTCGCCGTCGGTATTAGCTGCATCGTCTTTGCGAACGTTTCTTTACGGGGGTTATGCCACGCCGTTCAAATACCTTACCACTCCACAGTCGGTTTCACGTTTTTGTTTCGATTGAAATTTCTCGCAGGGCTTCCTGCTGAAAAACGAAACCAGTTACTCGACAAGGTGGCCAAAAATACTGACTCCTCAGATGTTAAAAAGGTCATTTCACTACTGCGTGACGCCTTCCCCAACGAAACTTCGAATTGGGACGTGATGGCCTTCAATAAGAAGGCACAAGCATCGCTTTTTTCACCAGAAATAGATCCGCGAGGAGAGAAATTCTATCTTGCACTCAATCGCACGGTGCAGGCATTTCTTTATCCACCAGAGAAGATACTCCTGGGCGCGATCGCGATAGATTTCAAAAGGTCCCAGGAGGCGACGATGCCGAGTGTCGTGAGGCAACTCTTTGCTAGCACAACGCGTTACTTTTCTTACCCCGAGAGCATGCCTGATCATGCAACGCTGTTGACGTTTCGCGACAAGAGCGCGGCCGAAATCATGGCTATTTTCAAGAAGCACTCTTACTTCCATCATCCGAAGAATTTCAGTTACAATGCTTTCTTATTTTCCTGGTGCGTAAATCTCGCTCTGCTTGCTGTTCTGGCGAAGATGCGTAAGGAAAAGGTTGCCGCTGTCTTTTCGTACGCTGCGGCATTGATGCTGGTCGGGTTGTTTATGATGCTCGCAAATTGCGTTCTGAATGTATTCCAGCCGCGCTACACTCTTCCAATGTGGGAGCTAACGATTGTCTCCGCGTCTATCTTGGTTGGAGAAATGATTGAATCTTTGTTTTCTCCATCACGCCGTCTCTTTAGTGGACTTGATGAACAAGCAAAACGTTCAGATCACCCCAAGAAGTGAATCGGGAAATTGTAATGAAATGAAGAATAGGATCGCAATTTTTCTTCTCTCGCCTGCTTATGCGGGTGGTGAACGAGCACGGATGATTCTGAGCGATCGGGCGGAATTCGAACTCGCGCGAAAATTGCGCGACAAACAAGGCGCGCCGATCGCCGAGGTGTTCGCTTTTCTGAGCGGCCTTTACTTTCGCGGTAAAATTGCTTACGCAACTGCATTTGCGCGCCCGGCGCGGGGAACCCCAAGTGTGTTTATCATTAGGCCGACGCGCGGACTTGTCGATGCAGCAACACGAATTGATCTCGATGACTTGCGTGAATTCGCCACGGTCAACATTCATAAGAACGATCCGCGTTATCGAGCACCGCTTGAGCGGGACGCGCGACGTCTGGCAAGAAAGCTGCCACCCCGAAGCGAGATCATCCTTCTAGGCAGCATTGCCACAGGAAAATATGTCGATGTTCTGCTGGCGAGTTTTCGGGAGAAGCTGCGATTCCCCGCTGATTTCATCGGTCGCGGCGACATGAGCCGTGGCGGATTGATGTTGCGTTGCGCAGCGGATCGGCAGGAGCTTCCATATATTGGCGTGGCGGGCGAGATTGTTAATGGAAAACGCCCGCCCAAACTCGCTCCGCGCAAATATCTCATTGCGAATGGAGTTTCGACGATGCCGGCACACGCCTCCGGCAGCCAGAATTGTTTTGCATCGCGGGCTGATATTGGCCTATTCTAAAATTTCTCCAGTTTTGTCGGCTAAACTTTCTGCATGATATGGACGTCAGTGGCACCATCAGCGCGATCCTGAATCATAAGAGCGACGAAGTTTTTTCCATCGCGCCGGACGCCATGGTTTTTGAAGCGATCGAGATGATGGATAACAAAAACGTTGGTGCGTTGTTGGTGATGCAACATGGCCGATTGATGGGGATTATTTCTGAGCGCGACTACACCCGCAAAGTTTTCCTGCGGGGCAAGCGTTCCCGGGAAACGAAGGTCGCCGAAATCATGTCAGCGAATCCGACCGTCACGCATCCGCGCGAGCCGGTTGAAAAATGCCTGCGTCTCATGACCGACAAACACATTCGCCATTTGCCCGTGCTCGACGGTGATAAGGTTGTCGGCGTAATCTCCATCGGCGATTTGGTGAAATGGGTAATCTCGTGCCAAAGCGCCGCCATCGCGCACCTCGAGAGCTATATTCACGGCGGATATACGGGGTAGCTGTAGCTGGCATCGCTGATGCCCCACCGCAATCACCGATGGCGGCTACAGTTTCCAAACTGTTTTACCGCCGACAATCGTCCGTACTGCTCGGCCTTTCAGGTTCCAGCCATCGAATGGCGAATTGCGTGACGCTGATTCGAACGTATCGACCCTAACCGACCATTCCAAATCCGGGTCGATCAGCGTTAGATCGGCGGCTGCACCGATCGATAATGTGCCGGCATTGATCTTCAACAGACGTCTGGGTTCGACCGTGTACATCTCGATCAAACGCATGATGTCGATCTTGCAATGCTTGTGCACGAGCAAATCGAGAAATAATCCGAGCTCAGTCTCCAAGCCGATGATGCCAAATGGCGCGGCATCGAATTCGACTTCTTTCTCGAAGTCCGCGTGCGGCGCATGATCCGACACCAGGATCGACACGGTACCGTCGGCAACTCCTTCAAGGAGTGCATCGACGTCTGCTTGAGAGCGCAAGGGTGGATTCATTTTGCAGCTCGTGTCGAAGTTTTGAATCGCCTCATCGGTCAACGCGATGTGATGCGGACAAACTTCTCCGCTGATTTTTACACCGCGCGTCCGAGCTTCACGAAGTAACCGCACACTTCCGGCAGTGGTCACGTGCTGGCAATGAATGTGATGGTCGCACAGTTCCGCGAGCAAAATGTTGCGCATCACGATCGCCTCCTCGCCCGCCGCCGGCCAGCCCGGTAGACCAAGCAGGGTGCTCCAATAACCTTCGTGCACCACTCCATTGCCGACTAAATTGTAATCCTGGCAGTGATCGAGCACAGGCACACCGACCATGCGGGCATACTCGACGGCGCGTCGCATTACCTGGTGATTTTGAACACAATGTCCGTCGTCCGTTATCGCGACAATGCCCGCCTGGACGAGGGAGCCGATCGGCGCGAGCTCTTCGCCCCCAAGATTTTTTGAGATCGCGCCGGTTGGCAAGACATTCACGCACGCCGTGTCTCCAGCGCGATCTTTGATCCACGCAATCGTGCTAGGATTATCCGCCGCCGGCGAAGTGTTTGGCATACAAACGATCGTTGTAAACCCGCCCGCTGCCGCAGCGCGTGCGCCAGACTCGATCGTTTCCTTATGGCCAAATCCTGGCTCGCGCAGATGCACGTGTATGTCGATCAAGCCGGGGCACACGATGAGATTGCTTGCATTAATCTCATCGAGTTGAGAGTTGAGAGTTGAGAGTTGAGAAAGCGGCGCAATTTTCCCATCGATTATCAAAAGGTCGATAACTTCATCCCGCTTATTTGCCGGATCGATCACGCGACCATTACGAATGATTGTGGCGCTCATGCGGAGATTCCTCCGCAGAGATAAAGGACGGCCATGCGCACAGCGAGGCCGTTGGTGACTTGATCAAGAATGACGCTTTGCAACCCGTCAGCGATGCCGCTGTCGATCTCGACGCCACGGTTGATCGGGCCAGGATGCATGATCAGGCAATCCGGTTTCAAAAACTTCGCGCGCTCTTTCGTTAGGCCGAAAAAGCGAGTGTATTCTCCAATCCCGGGAAAATATTCCTTGCGCTGACGTTCGTGCTGGATGCGCAAGAGGTTCACTACATCTGCGCTGGGAAGAACGTTGTCGATCTTGTATGAAACTTCCACACCGAGCTTCTCAAACTCACGCGGCACGAGCGTGCTAGGTCCGACCAGCGTCACGCGCGCGCCGAGCTTAAGCAGGCCGAAAATGTTCGAGCGCGCGACGCGACTAAATAGAATGTCGCCGATGATCGCCACGTGCAGCCCAGCGATTTTTCCCCTCTTCTCCCG
>QHNJ01000093.1 GCA_003218395.1 Verrucomicrobiota bacterium | reverse complement strand
TCTCCTACTGCACGGTATACCGGGGCTCAAGGAAGCCGTATGACACTCGCTTTGGTAAGTCGGATAGAAACTGCAGTTTTGCCTGATTGACCCTCGGATGACTCTTTCTTGTCACACTTGTTCTGCATTAGTCTGGGCTGCACTCTCATTCGCGATTGGCGGCATCTGTAATCGGATCATCATTCGGTTAGTTGCTTTTGGTGGATTAGCAGCCTTCTCACATTTTGTCTCAGCCGCTGATCTGACCGGACAGGTAACGCTAGCTCAGGCGTTGGCGCTTACGCTGAAACAGAATCCCGATCTAGCGGCGTTTTCCTGGGATGTACGGAGCGCGGAGGCTCGCGTTTTGCAGGCGCGCTTGCGACCGAATCCGGAGCTTGGAATGCAAAGCGAAGATATTAGCGGCAGCAGACCGGGTTTTAGCCATTCGCAGACGACACTGCAACTGAGTCACCTTCTTGAGCTGGGTGGCAAACGGACTGCGCGCGTGCGCGAGGCGACGTTTGGACGCGAGCTTGCAAAGCTGGATTATGAAAGCAAGCGCCTGGATATTTTGAAGAAGACCGCACAGGCGTTCGTGGAGGTCTTGAGTGCGCAGGAACGGGTGCGACTCGGGCAAGAAAACCTGGAGCTCGCCTCCGGTTTGATTCCCGATATTCGCAAACGAATCGAAGCGGGCAAAGCCTCGGCTGTTGAACAAACGCGCAGTGAAGTGGCAGTGGCTTCGGCGCGGATTGAGCTCGACCAGGCGAAGAGATCGTTGATCACTGCGCGCCAACATTTGGCGGCACAATGGGGCAGCGCGCAGCCGAAGTTTGCGCAGGTCGTCGGCGACTTGGAACACGTCACTTACTTGCCCAGTTTGGAAAATCTCTCGCTGAGTCTTGCGCAGAATCCCGAAATTGCGCGATGGGAACCGGAAACCGATAAGCGACAAGCCACGCTTCGTTTGCAGCAGGCGCAAGCAGTTCCGAATATCACTTTGTCGGCCGCCCCGCGTTACATAGGCGAGACTCGTGAATGGACGAGTGTGATCGGTTTCTCATTGCCGCTTCCGCTTTGGAATAGAAATCAGGGCGCGATTCTCGAGGCAAAACATCAGCTTGCCAAAGCAGACGACGAGAAACGCAGCGCGGTGACGCGTCTTTCGTCGGAGTTGAACGATGCGTATCAAACGGTCGCAAGAACGTCGAATGAGATTCATGTTTTAAAGGAGTCAGTGCTTCCTGGAGCTGAAAAAGCAGTCGAAGCGATTCGACAAGGCTACGAAGCAGGTCGCTTCAGTTATTTGGACGTCAATGAAGCAAGACGAACACTGACGACGGCGCGGCTGCAATATTTGCAAGCATTGAGCGACTATCACAAAGCGGTGGCTGAAATCGAAGCCCTAACCGTTCAACCGTTCGACGCCAAGTCCGGTTTTTCAAAATGAAAAGGCGATATATTCTGCGCGCTCTCAGTGCGGTCCTTTTCGTCAGCCTGCTTTTGTTAGTGTCGTGTTCCAAATCGAAAAAAGAAGCTAACGAACACGCCGCAGAGCAGCCGGAAAAGAAACGGATCGAAGTTACCGAAGAGGCGCTTAAGAAATCTGGAATTCAGGTCGAAGTTGCCGGTCCGGCGGCTCTCAAAAAAAAGCTGAAGGTGAACGGGAAAATCACTCCCAATGAGGAACGCATGGTGCATGTTAGTCCACGGTTTCCCGGCATTGTTAAATCGATTTCGAAGCGGTTAGGCGATCTTGTGAAGACAGGCGAGGCACTTGCTGTGATTGAAAGCAATGAAAGCTTGCAGCCTTACGAGGTGAAATCGGAGATCGACGGGACAATTATCAAGAGGGACATCGCGCTCGGCGAGTTCGTGGATACGAGCAAGACCATTTTTATCATCGCTGATCTGAGCAACGTCTGGGTGGATTTCAGTGTTTATCGCCACGAATCAGAAAATTTGCGTGTCGGACAGAAGGTCCTCATTCAATCCAATGAGAGCGCTGACAAAATCGAGAGCACGATCTCCTACATTTCGCCATTCGGACTGGAGAACACGCAGACGACACTGGCACGTGCTGTTGTTCCAAATGACACTGGCCAATTCCGGCCCGGTCTGTTTATCAACGGCGATGTCATTATTGGCGAGGCCCAGGTGGTGGTTGCAGTGAAAGCAAATGCCGTTCAAACAATCGAGGACAAACCGATCGTATTTATCCAAACTGGCAAAGGCTTTGAGATGCGGGAGGTCACGACAGGCAAACGTGACCACGAGCGCGTTGAAATAAAATCCGGCGTCGCCGCTGGCGAAAAGTACGCCGCGGAAAATAGTTTCCTTTTGAAATCAGAACTCGCCCGACCCGAAGCGGGAGAGGAATAAGCGCTGCGAGATGATTGAAAGATTAATCGATTTCTCAATTCGCCGCCGCTGGCTTGTGCTGGTAGGAGTGCTTGCTGTCGCAGTGCTTGGTCTTTGGAACTACGCTCGCCTGCCAATCGACGCTGTGCCCGATGTTACTAACGTGCAGGTGCAGATCAACACCGCTGCGCCCGGTTTCTCGCCGCTCGAAACCGAACAACGTATCACCTTTCCAGTCGAGACCGCGATGGCGGGATTGCCACGTCTCGACTTTAGCCGCTCGCTTTCTCGTTATGGATTGTCGCAAGTCACCGTCATCTTCAAAGACGGCACCGATATCTATTTCGCGCGTCAACTCATCAGCGAACGGATCACACAAATCAAAGATGAGCTGCCACCGGGTGTGACTATCCAGATGGGACCGATCAGCACCGCGCTTGGCGAGGTTTACATGTGGTCAGTTGAAGCAAAGGAGGGCGCGAAGAACGAACAGGGGCAGCCTTACACCAGCACGGATCTGCGCACCATTCAGGAATGGATCGTCAAACCGCAACTGCGCAATGTCCCGGGTGTGATCGAGATCAATTCGATTGGTGGCTACGAAAAGCAGTACGATGTCACGCCGCGACCGGAGCGACTCGTTAGTTATGGATTGAGTTTTCGCGATGTGATGGATGCGTTGATGCGCAATAATGCGAACGTCAGCGCCGGTTACATCGAGCGGAACGGCGAACAATATTTGATTCGAGTGCCAGGTCAGGTGGCCGGGATTGAAGATATCGAGCAGATCATTGTGGGCGGCGGCGACGGTGTTCCAATCCGCATTCGTGATGTCGCTGATGTCGGGCTCGGAAAAGAACTACGAACCGGTGCGGCAACGCTCAACGGCAAGGAAACTGTCGTTGGCGTAGCGATGATGTTAATGGGCGAAAACTCACGCGCGGTGGCAGACCGTGTCGATGCAGAGATGAAGGAGATCAACCGCTCCCTGCCACCGGGCGTATTCACGCGCACGCTCTACAGCCGTACCAAACTTGTCGACGCAACGATCGACACGGTGAAGAAGAATCTTTTTGAAGGCGCGCTTCTGGTAGTTGTGATCCTCTTCGCCTTGCTCGGGAATTGGCGTGCCGCGGTCATTACCACTTTTGTCATTCCGCTTTCCATGATGTTCGCAATCACCGGCATGGTGACAAACAAAGTGAGCGCGAACCTGATGAGTCTCGGCGCGCTGGACTTTGGTCTGATTGTCGATGGCGCTGTCATCATTGTCGAAAATTGCATGCGCCGCCTAACGAATGAGCAGGCGAGGCTCGGTCGGTTTCTCGCCCACGAAGAACGCCTTCGCACGGTGCGCGATGCGACGAAGGAAGTGATCACGCCGAGCATTTTTGGCGCGATCATTATTATGGTGGTCTACCTGCCCATTCTCACGCTCCAGGGCGTGGAAGGAAAAATGTTCGTGCCGATGGCAGCAACGGTTTTGCTCGCGCTACTGGGTGCGATGATTTTTTCCCTCACCTTTGTTCCGGCTGCAATCTCCATCTGGCTGGGGGGGAAACTTGCGGAAAAGGAAACTGTTTTCATGCGAGCAGCGAAACGCTTTTACGTGCCGCTGCTCGATCGAGCATTGCAGCAACGCGGACTTATTCTGGGAGGTGCCGTAATCGTGTTGGTGCTTAGCTTTGCCTTGTTCAAGCAACTCGGCGGCGAATTCATTCCGACGCTCGATGAAGGCGACCTCGGTCTCGAAATCTACCGCGTGGTCGGTACTGGAATGGATCAGGCGGTAAAAATGCAAAAACCTTTCGAGGAAGCTTTGATCAGTCTTCCGGAGGTTCAGCTTGCATTCGGGCGCTTGGGGACAGCAGAAGTTGCGACTGACCCGATGTCTCCGAATCAAGGTGATGAATTCGTCATCCTGAAACCAGAGAAAGAATGGCCGAATCCGAAGAAGCCGAAGGCGCAATTGATTGAAGAAGTGGACGAAGCGGTTAAGCAAGTGGTCGGCACGGGTGTCGAGATTGAGCAGCCGGTCCAACTGCGCGCCAATGAACTGATCTCCGGAGTGAAAAGCGACATGGCGGTAAAAATTTTTGGCGACGATCTCGAATTGCTTAGAGCAACCGCAGAAAAAATAAGAGGAGTGCTTGTCAAGATCCGCGGCGCCGTCGAGCCGAAGGTGCAGCAAGTCGAAGGTCTGCCGTTGCTCACCATCCAATTGAAACGCGACGAGCTCGCCCGCTATGGACTAAGCGTCGGCGAAGTGCAGGATGTGGTGGAGATGGCGATCGGCGGGAAAAATGCCGGTCAAGTTTTTGAGGGCGATCGCCGCTTTCCTCTCGTCGTGCGTTTGCCAGAGGACTTGCGCACTGATCTTGATGCGCTCAGACGCATCCCGCTCGCTCTACCAAAGAGCGATCAAGCTAATCAAACACTCAACCTTGCTTCCCCTCCGCCAGCGTTCATCGCTCT
>QHNJ01000092.1 GCA_003218395.1 Verrucomicrobiota bacterium | reverse complement strand
CCGCTCGCGTTGACTGGCGGAATTCTCTCGCTCTGGCTGCGCGGTCTGCCCTTTTCCATTTCCGCTGGTGTTGGTTTCATTGCGCTTTCCGGTGTCGCCGTCCTCAACGGCGTGGTCATGGTTTCTTTCATCTCGCGGCTTCGGAATGAGGGCCGTCCGCTCGAAGAAGCGATTCGCCTCGGGACGATTACTCGGCTTCGTCCCGTGCTCATGACGGCGCTCGTCGCGTCACTTGGATTTCTGCCCATGGCTCTGGCGCATGGTCGCGGTGCGGAAGTGCAACGTCCGCTCGCCACGGTTGTGATTGGCGGAATCATTTCGTCGACCGCGCTGACCTTGCTCGTCCTTCCAGTACTTTATCGAACGTTCCACCGTAAAGAGCGCTCGCGCAGTGCTAGATCGTTTGCCCGACACGACCTCGAGGAAGTGGATCGACAGGAACTACCAACTACCGTCGAGCGTTCTTGAGCCTGCCTGCTTTCTTCGCATATCGTCTTTAGACAGCCTCGAGCGGCACGATGTTTTGCTAAATGTGTCAGGGCAAGTCTATGCTGCCATTTTCGGCTCGGTGGCCTTCCTGCGGGTCAATACATACTGAAGCGTGCAAATCATTGAGCCGGCTGCTTCGAAAAACAGCGCTCCATGCGACGACTTCTGTCAGTTTTGTAAGAATCCATTTTGCTCAACCAAATTCGGTTGACGAATAGTTGACAAATAGACTGCGCTTCGATGCGCTTTCGTGCGTCTCGGTCCTCACGACCTCACTCGCGGCGATCCTTTCACTATCGCCGCTGGCACTCGGGATCGGTCACGGTTCGGCCATGCAGCAACCGCTGGCGATTGCGATTATTGCGGGACTGATTTTTTCGTTGCCTCTCGTGTTAATCGTGCTGCCTGCACTGCCCGCCATATTCGAGCCAAAAGCAGCCGATAAGCGATTAGAATGACGTTTGTTAGGGCTTCGCCGATTCGGCCGGGCCGTAAACCAAGAGCTTCAACGTATTCGGCACAATCATCGGCCGGCCCGGAGATTCGCCGGGTGCTGGTGAAGGTGTCGGCTGAAATTGTGCGGTGGGCAAATAGATCCGATGCGTTTGCGGATCGAGGGCGATAGTTCGCGCGCCGCGCTCTGTCTTGAGTGTCTGAACGACTGTGAGTTTCTGCGGTGTTTCTTCCTTCACGATCGTCGTTGTGCCGTCGCCGCACGATGCAAACGCCAGTTGCGTCCCATCGTCGAACGCGCAGCCATCAACGCCCGCGCCGATCGGCACTGTGGCAACAACTTTTCCAGTTTCAATGTCGAGCATCGCCATCAATTTATTGTGACAGCCCACGAATAACCGGTGATGCTTCGCATCCAACGCCATTCCGGTTGGCTCTGCGCCCGGCGTGAGCGACCAGCGCGCGACGAGTTCATGCTTTGCCGTGTCGATGACCGCGACTTCGCTCTTGTCTTCGATATTGCAGTAAACGCGTCCGGCCGCACTATCGACTGCGGCAAACTCAGGATTACCATCGAGCGGGATTGTAGTGACTATGGCTGTGGCTTTGGTATCGAACACGGTGGCCGAATTCCCGCTGTGATTGAAAACATAAACCTCGTCACGACGCGGTTCGTAAACGAGCGCGTCGGGATTCGCACCGGTCTCTATTTTCGAAATCGTGCGGAGCGTCTTTAGATCGACAACGCTCACCTTCGATTCTTTGCCATTTGATGAAAAGCCGCGCTTCAGATCCGGCGCGACGATGAGCCCGTGAACGCCGGGAGTATCGCCGATCTCACCGATCACTTCGTTCTTCGTAAGATCGACAACGATGACCCTTGTCGCGTGCGCGAGATAAAGACGACGCGCCGCCGCATCGATGGTCACATAATCCCAGTTGCCTTCGCCGCCGATTGGGATTTCATCCAGAAATTTGTAGGCTCCTTCGGCAGCCGCCTCGCATAACAACGCAACCGCAAACAAGAACCCCAGCAGAGCTTTCACACACACATCAGGCGTCAGGGTCTGCTTTTTCGATTCGATGTTGCCGTCGGACTTGTGGCTGGCGCGACGGGCGCTGCAGTTGGCGAAGCGGTTGCCTGCGCAATCGGTGATGGCGAAGTCGCTGGACTTGCACTGCCCGCAGGCAAAACGCCAGCGCCTGAGCCGGGTGCCGGAGAAGAAACCGGCGAAGGAGAAGCCTGCGCAGCCGTTGCTGATGGCGAAGCTTGGGTCGCGCCCTGCGATTTCATGAGCTCACGCCGGAGGACGCTCACCCCTGCCGTGCTCTTATGGGCATAAAGGATCGATAACGCAAACGTTACGGCGAAAAAAATGCCAGCAAGCCATGCGGTAAACTTCACCAGCACGTTGGTGGTTTGCGCGCCGAAAATGTTTTCGGTAACAGCCCCGCCGAATGCCGCGCCTAAGCCTTCGCTTTTCGGGCGTTGCATCAGAATCACAAGCACCATGAGCAGCGCCACGAGCACGAAGATGGCTAGGGAAAGATTGAGTAGGAGATTCATCGGGACGGGCAATATCGCGAAAGCAACAATAGACACAAACAAAGGCTGACACTACGGAAGGCCGAATTACCCGTCTTCGCTCGGCTTCGACGCGGCAGGCGAATGACAAAGTCGCATCCAGAGGCCGCTCGCCTTGCGTCAGCAGCTTATTTGGGACGTCCCTGGTATCCAGGATCAATTTGAATCGCGTGTTGGAAATGTTTTTCAGCAAGCTCTTTCATCCCCAAGTTTTGCAGCCTGAGACCGATCATCCAATGATAAAGCGGATTGTCAGGAGTGAATTGGTCGGCTTCTCTTTCGTGAGCGATTGCTTCTTCGAATCGGCCGAGCGATCGCTCGGCGCCTGCGAGTTGATTGTTGGCCAAAACGAGGCGCGCATTGCGCTGCACCGCATCGCTCCAAACGGAAATGGCTTCCTCCTTGCGGCCCAGTTGCCAGAGCGATTCGCCTTGTTCCTGACGAGCAAGAATTAAATCGGCCCGTTGCGCCAGGGCCTCATCGAGACTCGCCCGCGCTTGCTCATAGCGTCCCAAACGGTTCAGGACAAACCAGGCAAGCTTCGATAGCGCCTCGCTATTTGCAAACAGCCCGAAGGTCGCAGCGGCCTGCAAATGTTTCTTTCCTTCGAGGATGCTCTGACGGTCGATCGCGGTAAGCCAGCGAGCGGGGGTTGTCTGGGCAAGGGCAAGCTCGTCGGGGATTTGGATTTTCTGAAATGCGCGATCGCCCAGATATTCGTGATAGCGCACCCATCCGCTGTGCACGGTTAAGCCAATCCAAACAACCGCGAACGCTACAAATCCCCATCCCGCTTTTCGAATTCTGCCTGAAGATTTCAAATCGAAACGATAAAAGGACAATTCTTTTGCCTTAAGCAATCTCCATGTTTTTAGAGCGAGAAAGGTTGTAATCGTCGCACAACCGAGCGCCATCAAGAACGGGACCAGCGCATAAACGCCCCGGACCGCCAGGAAACTTCCAAGAAACAGGATCACGCCGACGATTTCTTCAGGCCATGTTACAGAGTAGCTCTTTTTAATTGCGTCCGATTTCGGAACAAGAAGCGTCGGTTTCCCAAAACCGAAATACAAGGCGTCGTTCGGACAGACGCTAACGCAATCCATGCATTTCATGCAGCCTGGATCGACAACCATCCCGTATTGTTTTACCTCCGCGTGGACGAGCACGTTCGAGGTGCAGGTCGCAGTGCAGTGGCCGCATTGATTGCAAGCGTCGGTGACGCGGATTTTTCCGGGCGAGAGCTTGTCAGCCAGACCGAAAAATCCACCATAAGGACAGGCGTAGGTGCAAAAGCCTTTTTGCCCCAAAAAGTAAACGGTCATGAAGCCGCAGACAAAAAGAAACGGAATGGCGACTGATACGGACGGAAACGTTTCCCCAAAATTGGTCGTGACCAGATGGTTGGTAAATTTAGGGATAAGCGGTCCGTGGTCCGGGTTTACAAAGAATCGATACGCGGTGGGCCAAACAAACATGTACAAGGCGCCGATAAGCGGGACATACACCAGCAGCCTGGAGCGAAACGGCTTGGGAGTGAGACCAATTTTCTTCAGCATCCACCCGCAGAAATCCTGCAGAGCGAGAATGTGACAACCCCAGCCGCAGACAAAACGCCCGAAGATCAACGTCGCCAAAATCGCTAGAGCAAAGAAGATAAATCCCGCATTGACGGCCCCCCGCTGGAGCGTGTGCATGGTCTCGGAAGGTTCGATGGGCGAAATCGTCTTGCCCATGATCCGCCACTGAATGATGTGAGCGATCATCAGTAAATTAAGAAGGATGAGCGCCGCCGCACGCCAGCGGCTGGTTTTTGATTTACGAATGCCCTTTTTTTGAAGCTGAGAATTCTTGAAAATCCCGACATGTTGGGAAATCGCCCCTTGATTTCTCACTTCCCGACTTACGCAACCGCTTTTCACAAGTTTTCTTGAATTTCTCGCAAAACGACAAGGAAACTCATTTTAACCCCAACTCGATGGAGATAGTTCAAAGAAGTTTACAAAAGTACTCTACTTTTTCCCGCAAGAGGTTACAACTTAGCGGGCTTCATTCATAACTTTTGCAAGTGGCCCACAAAAGACAATGTCGAAGAAACTGTTTACCTATCTCATGCTCCCGCTACTTTTGCTTTTCTGCAACAGCTCGCAGAACTCCGTAGCTGGATCCAAACAGAAGAGCCCAGACGTCCAGAGCGGGACTCTTGAAAAGATGATCGTCGCCAGCGGGAGCGTCGCGATGGATGTCGATCTAAATCGGCTCAATGGAGTCAACTCCGCGACGGCAAAACGTGAGACGTTGCGTTTCGCCGTGGCGGCTAATTCCTTTTTTCCTGTTGTAGTGTTTAACGACGTGTTGCGTGGTGCTGAGCCGGGGTCGATAGCGCTCATTCTGCAAAACAGCGCGACTCTTCCTGCTGCCTTAAGCGCATCCCTTAACCAACTGGTGGTCGAAAAACTCCCTTCGGGTGAAGCTTTCGATCTTGCGGTGCGCGACGGCAAAACGGGATTCGCCTTTTTCAATATTGAAGGACATCAGTACGATTACGATGCCAAGGCACAATTGCTCAGCATCAAAGACGGAAGTCTTCTGATTTCAACAAAGTTCGCCGAGGCGCTTGGGCGCACCTCGGAAGCCGGTTCGGTGGTTGGAAAAATTTCTATTGGAACGAGCATGCAACCGGTCGAGATCGCAACGGTTGTTAATGGCGCCCTGCAATCGGTGACGATGCCGCCTCTGCAGGGTGTGGCCAGCGCACGAGAACAGGCTGCTCAGCCCTCGGTTGGAACTGTCGCAGGCCCGGATGTCATCGTTGGAGATCTGCCTTCCGTGGAGCAAGGTGGAAGTAGTGGAAGCTTTGTCGGGCTGGGGGTGGGAACGACCTCCTGTAATAACGGGCAAGCGCCATTGCATTGGTTTAGCTTGCCGAACAACGATCATCCCGTCATTCCGCAGAACCTCTATCGAATGAGCGGCGGAACTGACAACATCGAGCGGTTCGAACAAGTTGGCCAATCCTGGCTGAAACACGCATTTTTTGCGTTGGAAGGCAACGACTGCGGCTTTGGCTGCAGCACCAGTGGTTGCACTACTGGCTCCAATCTATGCTCTGGATGCTCCGATCCGTACTCGGCGAGCTTAAACTATAGCCAAAGTGGGCTGGGCTCGCGCGCGTGGGTGAATCCCTTTACGGGCGTCTTCCCAGGATCGCCAAGCCCGGCCGACCACACCGGCCACACGCATACAGGCACCTCGCACCGGGTCACGGTGGCAATGAGCGACCTGGACACAACGCAAAATCCGGGCGCGACCTATTTCGCCGAAGGTCAATACGTCACTCCCCATGAATACGCCTGGTGCCAGGCTAATCCCGGGCAATGCAACATGTATAACAACGTCTCCTATCGTCAGTTCAGTGTCAGCGGAACGACGCATTTCACCTTTTCGCCGGTCGGATCCATAGAGTGACCAACCCATCCACTGGAATTTGGCATTACGAGTATGCGATCTATAACGAGAATCTGGATCGCGCGATTCAATCGTTTGCTGTGCCTACGGGACGCCGCATCAGAAACATAGGTTTTCATGCGCCGCCCCAGGAACCTGGATGGGCAAACGATGGAACGGTGGGAAACACGGGATACAGCAGCACTCCCTGGACATCGGTGGTAACGGGGGGGTCTCTGACTTGGAGCTGCGAGACGCTTGCGCAAAACCCAAATGCAAATGCGATCCGCTGGGGTACTCTCTATAATTTCCGTTTCGATTCCAACCGTCCGCCGCAGGATGAATTTGCTGTGATCGGTTTCTTCAAGACGGGAGTGCCAATTACGGTTCCCATCCAGGGGCCGCAGCATCGCAGTGACTAAGTAAAGCCGGCAGGGAATCACCGACGACGCTTCGTCACTCGTTCGTCATTCGTGATCCGTCTTTTGTCACTTCTTTGATCTCGTCCCAAATCGCATCCAGCTCAGCAAGATCGACATCACCAAGTCGCTTGCCTCGCCCCCGCAACTCGTCCTCTAGTCGGTTGAATCGCGCGACAAATTTGTCTGTCGCGGTTTGCAGCGCGCTTTCCGCGTCGAGTTTGCACTTGCGCGCCAGATTGACGACTGCGAACAATAAATCGCCAATCTCGTTTTCGACTGCTTGCCCATCCTGCGATGCGATCGCCTGCTTCACTTCACCAAGTTCTTCATCAACCTTGGCGGCCACGTCGCCCACTGCTATCCAATCGAAATTGACGCGTGCTGCTTTCGATTGCGCTTTTTGCGCGCGCATCAGCGCGGGTAGCGCCGCTGGCAAATCATCAAGATAATGTTTGCCTGTTTTTTCGCCCCTCTTGATCGATTCCCATTGTTTTAGCACCGCACCGCTGTCGCGCACATCGCTTTTGCCAAAGACATGCGGGTGACGCCGGATGAGTTTCTCCGTCACGTCACCGAGCACATTGTCGATATTGAATCTGCCAGTTTCCCGCGCGATTTCCGCGTGCATAACAATGAGCAGAAGAAGATCGCCCAGTTCTTCGCGAAAATTTGAATTGTCCTTCGTGCGCACAGCGCCCGCCACTTCGTAAGCCTCTTCAATCAAAGCAGGCAGGAGAGACTCATGAGTTTGCTCGCGATCCCACGGACAACCGCCCGGGGCGCGGAGTCGCGCGACGATCTCGCAAAGCTTCTGAAAGTGATCGCCCGTTGATTGATCCATTTAGAACCAATCAAACGTTAGACATCGAACATCAAACATCGGCTAAATCCGCCAGAGCGAACGGTGCGTGCCGAATTCTGAAATTTCACCGGAAGATCTTTTGCTCACGTAAACCGTGATGCCAATCACGCTGATGAAGGTGGCCACGAACACAAAAGCGACGAGCAACGACGGGATGTGGCCGACCCGCAGCGCCCGATAGAAATCGGGCAACCCTTCCATCGCGTGCGGAGCGTGCAAAAAAATCTTCGTCACCCACGCCACTAAAATAAGGATGAAAATGAAGATGTAATTGCGCTTCAATCGCCGCCCAACCGCTTCCAATTTGCTGATCTTGAAGCAGGGTAAAATCAAATCTTCGCAGACCAGTTTTTTCCATTCGCCCTGAAGCAGTTCTCGATTTTCCATCACCATCGGGACAAGAAAATGCGCTTCCAGCATGCGGATACGCGCGCGGAAGGCGTCGTAAAAACGGTAGCGTCGCGCTTCGATCCAAAGCAACACCCAGACGATGGCGAGATTGAAAAAGAAAATGATGTGCGGCACCTCGCGAGTGGAAAATGCGATGGTGATGATGGCGGTGGTGCTGGTTATCGCCCAGTTGGTCGTGACGTCGAGCCGCTGCCGCCAGACCATGATCCGACCCATTTCGCCGCGATAAAAGTGCGACATGGCGTTGACATATCCCGGATCGTAAATGCTGCGCTGGAAGGAGACCGTCCTCTCCTCGTTTTCAGCTAATGCTGTGTTTTCAGTTGCCACGGCCCGTTACTTAACTGGATAACTGGCTTTGCGGGATAATCCAATAAATCTCTCCGTTCCAATGGCTATCGCGCTAGTTGATCTTCTCGATGAAAAGCAGGTAATCCTGCGGCTGCGCTCCCGCAAAATGCCAAACGCGCTGCGTGAGATCGTTCAATTGCTTGTGCACAATGGCAAAATCGACAAGCCGGAAGCTTTTCTCAAACAAGTGCTCGCGCGGGAGCAAGCACACCCAAGCGTGGTCGAAAACGGTGTCTCTTTCCCACATGCACGCACCGATTTGGTCGATCAGATCGTTCTCGGCATTGGGCGCAGTCGGGCCGGCATTCCTTTTGGCGCAAACGGAGCGCGCGCCCGCCTGATTTTCGTGATCGGCGTTCCGCAGCAATTGGTCAATGATTACCTGATCTGTGTCGGCATGCTGGCGCGGTTGGTGAAAGATGATGCGGTACGATCGACTCTGCTCCATGCCGAGACTCCCCGCGAATTTCTGAATGCGCTCACCGTGGAAACAAATCAGCTGTAGTGGCGGGCGTGCCCCCAGATCCAAATCCGTTTGCGGCCGACACGGCTACCACCAGAGATCGCAAATGTTGCCTCGTGTCATTCCGAGCGGAGTCGAGGAATCTCTTACTGTTATACTTGATCGCGACAGGCCGTTGGGTCAGCGCCCTGACCACAGGGCTAGACGGCGATTCGCTCGCTTTTGATTTCGGCTGCCGGGCTCACCGCGTGCTTGCTCTTTCGGTACCGCCAGATGGCAAACGCGACGAATAAAAGATCAAGGCCAACAAATGTGGCAACGTAAGTCTCGCCGCCGATGCCGAAGCCATAGCTGTGCAAACCTTTGCCGAGAACAAAGTTCACGCCATACCACGCCATTAAAACTGCGAGGAAACAGACAACGCTCGCAACCACCAAACCAAACTCGCTCCACCAACCGGCGAGCCGTCCATGCAGCGTGAGGATATAACAAAGCAGCGCGATCAGCGCCCACGTTTCCTTGGGGTCCCAGCCCCAGAACCGTCCCCAAGAATAGTTTGCCCAGACACCGCCCAGAATCGTGCCCGCAGCAAGCAAAAGCACGCCGAGTTGCAGCACGCGGTAGAGCCAAAAATGCATTGGTGCGTCTGCTCTCGCCGCCGCCGGGTTGCGCGCGTACCGCCAGAGTAGAATGTGACCGAAGCCCATTGCCAGCGCGAAAGCCGCATAGCTCAACGTGATCGTGAGCACATGAACCGTGAGCCAGAAATTATCGCGTAACACCGGCACGAGTGGATCGATGTTCGATGGCATCGCGATCGGCATTTGATGTACGAGGAACGATACCCAGATGATCGACTCGTACATGTTCGTTACCGGCGGGCGGCCGGCAATCACACAGCGCATCACAATTCCAGCTGCCTGAAACGCGAGACCAACGACCGCAATCGCCACGCCGATATTCTGCAATTTCCGTCCGCCTTTGCGGAGGTGCGCCGCGATTAGAATCACCAGCGCAATCCCATAACACCAGATCGCGCGATAAAATGCTGCGAAATGATTGTAGAAGTATTCGATGCGCAATTGTCGCTCTTGCGGATAAATCGACGGGCTTAGCGCTCGCAAAGTCTCCCGCAGTTGACGCGCTGCTGAGCCAAAATTGAACGCGTCTCCTTGCACGTAGGCGCGCATCATTTTTGTCAGGTCAGAGAAAACCGGAGCGACCTGCTTTTCATTATAATAAATCGCAACCGCCGCTGGATCGGGCACTATCCAGGCGTCCGCTTCGTTTTTCGGCGACGGAATTATGAGCAACGCCCTTCCATTCATCACATTCCCGAGTAACGCCAATCGGTCACTTATGGCGAGGGCTTCCTGCTGAATTCGGTCGAGCGGTTTTTCCGCGTGCTTGAGGGCCTGCGCGTCATTCGCGAGCCGGTGCAATTCCGCAGACCCGCTCAACTGCGCGAACGAGAATCTTCGCTGGGGTTTATCGAACCCGAGCTGCTCCTTCAGTCTGCCGAATGAAACCAGTACCATCGGCTCACTTTTCCAATCGTGCGTCTCGAGCAGTGCCGACAAAACGAAATCGTTCGGCTGCCAGTTCCGGCCTGCTTTATCGGTATATGTCGATCTTCCGGTTATTCGGATCAGCGTTTCTCTTGCAAATGTGTCAATCGGTTTGCGCCGTCCGCCATCTTGGATCGCGAGGAGGGCCCACTGCTTGAAATCTAGGCTGCCACTATTTGCAGGAGGCAGATCCGACTGACCGCAAACTATGCCGCCAAGAAGAACAGTGGCCGCTGCGACCAAAATGAAGACGCGCGTTTTCAAGCGGATCGAATCTAGTTCTCGCTGCCGGTCGTGTCGAGCATCGCAGCAAACTTGCCGTTCAACATTCATTCTTGTGGAAAAACCGATTAATACTTCGCTCTTACGAAAAAAATTGGCAACATCGGGCAATGCAAATTTCTTCAGTTGGCAAGACTGCTGTCCCATCACTGCAAGCCGGCAGTGGACCTGGGCGGTTATGACATCAATATCTACAACGGCGCGCGCTACCTGATGGATTGTAATGAGGCCGCGCGTGTCCTCGGTGTTCGCGGTAGCATTCCATCAAGGGTAAGCTTGGCCACACCGGGCTTTCCGAGGAACACGATGTTTTACGTCGCATACGACGGTAACTTCGAAGGACACTTTAACCGGTTGTACCTGGTGACCGACGCAGCCAACAAGATCGTCAGCGTTCAACTGGTTGACGAACACCCCAAAGGTGGATGCACTGGTGCGATCGGCGGGAAACTGGATTATTTACAACTTCATGAATACAAGATTGGCCAGCTCGCTTGTGCATGTTATGGACGAATCAGCACGCGACGGCGACGTAATACGGATCGAGACCCGGATGTGCGAGCCGAAAAAGACTGGGCGGAAGAGTTCGTCTTACGAAGAAGTGGAAAACACAAAATTGTTGATACCGATCCCGTTTGGCCAAGTCATCCTCCATTGCATGCAGATTGGGCTGTCGAAGCGCTGATACGGAGAGTGGTTGCCGACAACGATGGCTCTGGCACAAGGCTCATCGATTACATGGCGCTACGCTCGACTCAAGTGCATCAATCAGAACCGTCGATCAGCTGCAGCGTATGCTTCCGACTCAATTGGCCGATAACAACTGCACCCCGATTTGTCCGTTTCCGTTTGCGTGAGCTCAGGCAGCTCGGCTAACTTAAGATCCGTGTTCAGCTTGACGATGCTCGGCAGCGGCAGCGCGGGAAACAGCGCCCTAGTCGCGACCGATCATTGCAAGATTCTTCTCGATGGCGGGCTGAGCGCGCGGCAATTGGTGTTGCGTCTGGCGCAATGTGGCGTCGTGCCTGGCGAGCTCGATGGCGTCCTTCTCACTCACGAACACGGCGATCACGTTTGCGGACTTGAAGTTCTCTGCCGCAAATTTGACGTGCCGATTTATTGCAACGCGCTGACGGCCGAAGCGATCCGGTGCGACGGATTGTTCGCGCGACATCGTAACTGGCGAATCTTTTCGACCGGTTCCGAGTTCTCTGTCTACGACGTCACGGTGCAAACATTCCCTGTGCCGCACGATGCGGTTGATCCGCTAGGGTTCGCCTTTCGCGCTGGTTCGAGCGGCCTTGGCTTCATTACCGATCTCGGTTACGCAACGAAGATGGTGATCGAACGATTGCGTGAAGTACAGACGTTGGTGATCGAAACGAATCACGACGAAAAGCTTTTGCGGAACGATCCACATCGGCCGTGGCCGGTAAAACAGAGAATTCAATCGCGGCATGGCCACCTGTCGAACACAGCGGCGGCGAGTGTGATCGAGGAATTGCTGCCAGGAAAAATCGAACGTGTAGTTCTTGGACATCTCAGCCGCGATTGCAACACGCTGGAGCTTGCCTTGGACACCGTGCGCGCCTCGCTCGCAAAATGCGGCAGGATCGAGATGGAAGTCCATTGCGCCACTCAATCCGAAATCAGTCCGCGATTTCGAATCGGGGAAACGAAACCCGGTCCGTTTCAACCAACCTTCGAAACCGCGTTTTTTCAAACCGCGTCTACTCTGTAGCGGCTGTCTATGACCGCCGTGACATCAGAAAATCGGCGGTCGCAGACCGCCGCTACAAAAATGATCATTCGTGATGCAGGCGATGCCGATCTTCCTGCCATCATCGATATTTACAACGCCGCTATCGCGACACGCATGGCCACGGCGCAACTCGATCCAGTCACGCTTGAGGAACGGCGCGATTGGCTGAAAGAACATTCACCGGATCGACATCCGTTTTGGGTCTTGGAAACTGACGGACGAATCGCCGGCTGGCTCAGTCTAAAACCGTTTGCTCCGCGCTGCGCGTATCGCGGAACGGCCGAAATCAGCGTTTATGTCGATGAAAAATTCCGGCGTCGCGGCGTGGCGCGGCGCTTATTGGAAGAAGCAATCGCGCGTTCGCCATCGCTTGGGATCACTGCAATCGTCGGTCTGATCTTCGGACAAAACGACCCGAGCTTGAAATTGTTTGAGCAACTTGGCTTTCAGCGCTGGGGGCTGCTGCCAGGTATTGCGCGGCTCGAGGACGTCGAGCGGGACCTCATCGTGATGGGACGACGTTGTCCCGCGCGCGACGACACAATCACCGGGCTTACATTGCAGAGAACGGGACCCATGAGCAGTAACAGCCAACTCAACGATTGCCTCAACCTGATGCATACTCTCATGCAGTACCGGCAGGAGCCCATTCATGCGGAGTTGCTCAAAATCCGGGACAAACATTCCATGCTGCATCTGGATGTGCTGATCCTCATCTATCATTTTGCAAAAATATGCATGGGACAGATCGTCGAGGTGGGCGCGTTCGTCGGCGGCGCGACCATCGCCGCGGCGTTCGGCGTGCGCGATTCTGGCAAGCGAAAAGCGCTCATCGCGATCGAACAAGGAGGAAGTCTGAAACACAAGCGACTCGGCACGCGCAATATTTTGCGCGACTTGGAACGAAATCTCGCCAGGCGACGCGTGTCGGAAATGGTCACCCTGATCAAGGGCCACTCCTTTGACCCGGGAACGATCGCCGCAGTCCGTCAAACGGTCGGCTCAGATGAAATTGGCCTGTTGATCCTAGACGCCGACGCGGCTAAGCAACGCGAGATCGATTGCTACCGCGATAAATTGGCGGACGGATGTTGGATGGTCATCGACGATTATTATGGGCCCGCCGCAGACAGCAAAATAACGCCCGCCCGCGCGGACGTGGACGCGTTAGTCGCGGCGGGCTGCCTGCAGCTGCTGGGCTTTTATGGCTGGAGCACCTGGGTTGGACGATGGCGTGGCTGCGCCGCCGAAGTTATTTGTTAAACCGGTACAACTTAACAGTAGACCACGTTAGGTGCGGAAACGAAGTAGCCGTCGAAATCTTCCCGTAATTGTTCGATCTCGTCGCGCCGCGTGACGCCGTGCACTTTCAGAAATGACGCGGCTGCTTCCGTATCGTTCGTTTCCAGTTCCAACCAGATATCCGGATGACTCAGGTTCGGTACGTTGTCGATCCAAAGCCGGTTCGGACCGAATTGAAAAATGCAGCCGTCCTTTTCTTCCTCAATCAAAGGTAGCCCGAGCGTATCGCGATAAAAGGCGACTGTCTGCTCATACGTATGGCTCGGACATTTGATGGCGATGTTTGCACCGCCTGAAAACTGAGGCCCTTCGAGTTTCGCAACCATGGCTCGCGGGAAAGAAGCGTGCCTGCTACAGGCGTGCCAGAATCTTGCTTGCGATCGTTTTTTCCTGCTCGAGTGCCGCGTTCGGGTCGGTGATCCCGGCCATGCCAACGGTCACGATCGCATTTCCTTTGAGCACATAAAGAATCGTCGTATGGGTGATGTCGGAGCCACTGCCGCGTTCAATAAAAGCAGCCTTTTCGCCAATCCCTTGGATTGGTTCCAGTTTGTTCTCCGCAGAGCCAAGCACAGAAAATCGCTGCTTTGCAGTCATCTTTTCCGGCGCGAAGTGCGACACATCGAACAGGAGCGACTTGTCCATTTTCTCCGTGTAGTACTGGAACGACGAATCATAGCCATCCGCATCCCGCTTGTTGCTCACTTTCGGATCATTGACTCGCTCCCCCAAAATCGCTTCCGCATCCGATTTCGTAATGATCGTTGATAAATCGAGCTTATCCGCAGCGAAGGCGAGATGCGTCTCCGCATAAACAATTGCCAAAATAACGACGCGAACTAGGGCTCGTTTCATAGAATTATCCTCCGAATGACCCGCCGTCGCCAGGCTCGGTCATTTTGATCGGATCAAGCGCGCGCTCTAATTCTTTTTCCGGCAACACTTTGTTCTGCCGGGCAATTTCACGAACGGTGCGGCCCGTTCTCACGCTTTCTTTCGCAATTTCAGCCGCACGATCATAACCGATCCTTGGGGCGAGACTGGTCACCATTGCCATGGAAAGCTCGATCAACTCGCGACAGCGCTCCTCGTTCGCAACAATGCCACGCACGCATTTGTCGCAGAAAACATCGGCAACGTTCGCAAGCAGCCGGATCGATTCGAGAAGATCATGCGCCATTACCGGCATCATGACGTTTAATTCGAAGTTTCCGTTTGCCCCCGCCCAGGTGATGGTCGCGTCGTTGCCGATCACTTGCGCAGACACCATCATGACCGATTCGCACATCACCGGGTTTACCTTGCCCGGCATGATCGAGCTGCCCGGTTGCGTTGCGGGAAGTTGAATTTCGCCGATGCCGCACCGCGGTCCGCTGCCGAGCCAGCGAATGTCGTTTGCGATCTTAAACAAGCTGACCGCAATCGTTTTTAGATGACCACTCACTTCAACAACCGCGTCCTTTCCGCCTTGCGCTTCGAAATGATTCTTTGCCTCGTAAAAGGCGATCCCGGTGCGCTGCCCCAAATGCCGCAGCATTTTGCCGGGAAGATCGACATGGCGATTTAGCCCTGTGCCGACCGCTGTTCCGCCGAGCGCAAGCTCGTGCAAAGCATCCATCGATTTTTGCGCGCGCTCCCTGGCGTAGGTAACTTGCTGGGCGTAACCGGAAAATTCCTGCCCCAGCCGGATCGGTGTCGCGTCCATCAAATGGGTCCGGCCGATCTTGATGATCTCCCAAAATTCTTTCGCTTTGGCTTCCAGTGCGACGCGTAATTTTTCCAAAGCCGGAATGAGACAGTTTTTTAACTGTTCCGCCGCGCTAATGTGGATCGCGGAGGGAATCACGTCATTGCTCGACTGACCCATATTGACGTGATCGTTGGGATGAATCAGTTCACGCGACCCGATTGGTTTGCCAGCAAGTTGCGCGCAGCGATTTGCGATTACTTCGTTCGCGTTCGTATTGGTGCTTGTGCCCGAGCCAGTCTGAAAAATGTCGAGCGGAAAATGATCGTCGAGCTTTCCTTCGACGACTTCCTCGGCTGCTTGCACGATCAACGCGGACCGCTCCGCATCAAGCAAGCCAAGATCATGATTGGCCTGCGCGGCCGCCCATTTGATCAAGCCCAAGGCGCGAATAAACGGTCGCGAAAACCGATAGCCGCTCACTGGAAAGTTAAGGACCGCGCGGTGTGTGGAGGCACCATGCAGTGCCGACGCCGGCAGGGACATCTCGCCCATCGAGTCTTTTTCTGTGCGCGTCGGCCTGTCCGTCATGCCGAGCTATCTGCGCCAACGCCAATCGGCGTCCGCTGCGCGGCGCGGTACTCCCAGCCATTCAGCGATTGCGCCGATTGCGCCTTCTGAAAAACGGTGATGAACATCGGCGGTATATTTTGCAGGAAATATTCCGATTCAGCGTGCTCGAAAAGCGTCGCGTGCTGCTTCAGCTCGTTGGTTACCTGATAAATGATGAAACTGCCGCCCGGCGCGAGCGCGTCATGCGTTTTTTGCAGGAGCGCGCGTTTCTTGTCGATCTTGAGAATACTGAACGGAATGCCCGAAAGAATGTAATCGCAGGAGGCGAATCCACGACGCTCCAACTCCTGCGGCAAACGCGCCGCATCTCCATGGACAACATGCACGCGCCGATCGCCGGCGAATTGCCGTTCGAGAGCGCGAGAGAGGGCCGGATCCAGCTCAAACAGGAGCAAATGCGAATCCGAGCTCATCCGTCGTGCAATCTCGCGTGAGTGCACACCTTCGCCCGGGCCGTACTCAGCGATCACGCGTGGCTGGCTGAAGTCCATCTTGCTGGCAACCCGTTCTACAAGCGCTTTCGAGCTGGGGACAATCGACGCGATTTGAAATGGCCGTTGCAGAAAACGCTTAAAAAACAGTGCACTCACGAGACGCGCACAATCGTCTCGCACCTCCAAGTTGTCCAGTGGTGAAGTAACTATTGACTCGCCGAGCCGCGACCCCGCATCTCTCGGTTCTGTAGATACGCTTGAACTGCAGTTCACCCCTTAGCGGGGACATTACGACGAGTATCTATGTTTGTAGTTCCGAGAGATGTCGGGATTGACGAGGCTCTCTTTAGAATGTGACGACGACATCCATCGCGGCGGTGAGCATGTCGCGGTCCGATCGAATCGTTGAATGGTCGTGTTTATTCAGAGAGCGATCGTAGCGGAACCTTGACAAGGTAAAAACTGTGCGTCCGGTGGAAGTTGGAATTCCGCTGTTCCGAAATCAGAACCTCCGCGGGCTTGGGTTCAACTTCTCACCACGCCACTCGAATTCGGAATGCTCGAGGTATACCCTTAAGCTGCCCGGTTTTCTATGCGATGAAACGTACAGCTCAATTGTATTTGATCATTGTCAGTATTGTCGGCCTGGGCATCTTCTTTATCCTGCATCTGGGCAGTCATCTGCCTCCACCGATTTCTTCAATCTCAGCTGAGGCTGCGGCACAAGCTACTCCTCACGTAACCGATGCTAGTAACTCCTCGTTTTTCGCTTCGGTGGAGTCGAGCTTGCGCCAGAACGGCGCCAATCCGCTAAGCCGGCTCTTTTTGCAGCTCTTTGTCATAATTGGCGCTTCTGGTGTGGTTGGCTGGATCTTTGCCCGCTGCGGGCAACCTGCGGTTGTCGGAGAAATGATGGCGGGCATCCTTCTCGGACCCTCGTTTTTCGGCCTGCTGGCACCCAACGTATTTCACTTCGTTTTCGCTACGTCATCTCTGGATACACTAAGGCTCTTTAGTCAGATTGGGGTATGCCTGTTTCTGTTCACCGTGGGGATGGAACTGGACGTGTCGGAGGTGCGACACAAGGCGCAGACTGCGGTGGTCGTCAGTCATTCCAGCATCGTCATTCCCTACTTTTTGGGTGTAACTCTGGCGTTGTTCTTATACAGCCACCTCGCGCAACCTGGGGCCTCATTTCTTGCCTTCGCCCTGTTTATGGGGATCTCCATGAGCATCACCGCCTTCCCTGTGCTTGTTCGTATCTTGCAAGACCGCGGTATTTTCAAAACGTCGCTCGGAAGCACCGCCACGGCCTGCGCCGCGGTGGATGATGTGACTGCATGGAGCATGCTGGCCTTTGTGGTAGCTATCGCGCGAGCAACCAGTGTAGGTGGAGCAGCCTTCAATCTCGGTCTCGTACTGGTCTTTATCGCGCTCATGCTCTTCGTCATCAAACCAAAGCTGCCAAGTTGGCTTGGGCAGCCGGCCCTAGAGCGTCCTGACCCGAGTAAAGCGGTGCTAGCTGTTGTTCTTGGGGTGGTGCTTGTTTCTGCGCTGAGCACGGAACTCATCGGGATTCATGCGCTTTTCGGGGCCTTTCTGGCAGGAATAGTCATGCCAACAGCAGGGGGTTTTCGCGACAAGTTGGTTGTACGGGTTGAGAACCTAAGCGCCGTCCTGCTCTTACCCGTATTCTTCGCCTTCACCGGTCTGCGCACCCAAATCGGCCTCGTCAACAGTGCTCAGGATGGCGGGAATCGCTTCAACTTGGCGCACTGATGAACACGCGGGGACTGATGGAACTCATCGCCCTCAATATCGGCTATGACATGGGCATCCTCTCACAACGCATCTTTACCATGCTCGTGATTATGGCTCTCGTCACTACTGTCATGACCGGACCGCTAGTCGCTTTTTTTGGAAAAGAACAGCGGATGCCGTGAGCGTGATCCGAACCATTGCTTGGAACTATCGAATGCCGTCAGCGAGAGCGAGTTGCGCTCTGATTCTTGCTGTTCGTTCGTTGCAAGGTTAAGATGCCGTCTGTTGTCCCATTGCAGGTGGGGGCGCAGTCGTTGCGATTGACAACTTGATGCAAAGGGAAGCTCCAGCTGTTATGTCGGAACGCCGTTTTGGGATCGGCCACCTCAGAACTAGCCGACTTTTTACACGATGAAGCGCACAGCCCAGTTGTATTTTTTTGTAGTCAGTGTCATGGGCCTGAGCATCTTCTTCATGCTGCATCTTGGGAGTCAGGTGGCTCCGCCCGTTTCTCCGATGTCAACCAAGTTTGTAGCACACAGTACTGAGCACTTAGCTGACATTGGCGACTCTTCGTTTTCCGCTTCGGTGAAATCCAGCCTGCAGGAGAATGCCAATGACCCTTTGAGTCGGCTCTTCCTGCAACTTTTCGTCGTTATCGCCGTTTCTTATGCGGTTGGCTGGATCTTTACGCGTTGTGGGCAGCCTGCGGTGGTAGGGGAGATGATGGCGGGCGTCCTTCTTGGTCCCTCGATCTTCGGTCTTCTGGCACCCAACGCATTTCAGTTTGTTTTCGCTCCGTCGTCCTTGGGGGCGCTGAGGCTCTTTAGTCAGATTGGGGTATGCCTCTTCATGTTCGCCGTGGGTATGGAGATGGACATGACAGACCTGCGGCGCAAGGCGCACACCGCAGTAGCCGTCAGCTATTCCAGCATCGTCGTTCCGTATTTTTTTGGCGTGCTGCTAGCGTTGTTCCTCTATGGCCGCTTCGCCCAGCCAGGAGCGTCGTTTACAGGCTTTGCCCTGTTCATGGGGATCTCCATGAGCATCACCGCCTTCCCTGTGCTGGTCCGTATCTTGCAAGACCGCGGTATTTTCAAAACGTCGCTCGGAAGCACCGCGGTTGCCTGTGCTGCGGTGGGTGATGTGACTGCATGGGGCATGCTAGCCTTTGTGGTAGCTATCGCGCGGGCAACCAGCGTTGGCGGTGCGGCCTTCAGTCTCGGTCTCGTACTGGTCTTTATCGCGCTCATGCTCTTCGTCATCAAACCAAAGCTGCCAAGTTGGCTTGGGCAGCCGGCGCTAGAACGTCCTGACCCGAGTAAGGCGGTGCTGGCTGCCGTGATTGGGGTGGCGCTTGTTTCTGCGCTGAGCACGCAACTCATCGGGATTCATGCTCTTTTCGGCGCCTTTCTGGCGGGAATAGTCATGCCAACAGCAGGCGGTTTTCGCGACAAATTGGTTGTACGGGTTGAGAACCTAAGTTCCGTTCTGCTGCTGCCGCTGTTCTTCGCCTTTATCGGCCTGCGTACCCACATTGGTTTGTTTAACGGTGCCAGGGGTTGGCTCATCTGCTTGGTCATCATCGGGGTAGCCACTGCGGGAAAGCTCGGTGGAAGCGCCCTCGCTGCCCGCCTAACCGGTATGGACTGGCGGGAATCGCTTCAACTTGGCGCACTGATGAACACGCGGGGACTGATGGAACTCATCGCCCTCAATATCGGCTATGACATGGGCATCCTCTCACAACGCATCTTTACCATGCTCGTGATTATGGCTCTCGTCACTACTGTCATGACTGGACCGCTAGTCGCTTTTTTTGGAAGAAAGCGGCGGATACCTGCAGCGTGATCCACCCCTCTTGACCTTCGGACAGGACGAATGCAAACATGACTTCGCCTGAAATCCCTGCTGCCGCTTTCTAGCCGATTAGAATATTCCAACGCCTTCTTCAGATTGAATTGCCAAGGACACCTGACGATGCGGACGCAGACGGATCGCGCGAAGTTGTGCCGACCCGCGAGGCGAGCAGCGCCTGCGCCCGCTTGAAGTCATCCGGTATTCCGATGTCGATGAAGAGCCCTGTGCAAGCCAACCCATAAACTCCGCGATTGAGAAGACGGGGAAAAACGTCCCTCTCCAGTGAGATCGCTGTCCCAGCTGGCAAGTCGCGCACGATCTGTTTTCCAACCAAATAAACGCCGGCGTTGATCAGGCCGGGGCCAGCTCTGATACCCTTTTCGAGGAACTGGGTGACGCGGCCGTCCTGATCGAGTGCCACACTCCCATAGCGAGTAGCATCGGCGACTGCCTCCACTACGATCACCATATCGGCATCTTTGGCCGTGAACAGTTCCAGCATTGGAACAAGGCTCCACTCCACGTAGCTGTCGCCGTTAAGAACAAGAACTGGGTCGCTGATGAGTGGTTCGGCGAGCTTGAGGGCTCCTCCAGTGCCTAGCGGCTCGTGCTCTCTGGAGTAGCGGATATGCATTGCGAGCTTATTTCCACCCCCGAAGTAGCTTTCAATTTTCTCAGCCATGTATCCCGTTCCCAAAATCACGTCACCGACTCCCTGAGACCTGAGCCTATCGAGCAACAGCTGGAGAAAAGGCGTCCCCGCAATTAGTGCCATCGACTTTGGCCGGTCAGCAAGCACCGGGCGGAGTCGGGTGCCCGGCCCGCCGCAGAGTACGAAAGCACGAACGGCGCCGCTTGGAACGTCTGGTTTACCCTCCGGTTTTTTCATCATTTGTCGCAAAGGAAAAGTAAGCGCCCTGCGATTCAGACTCCACTATGGGAGGCGAGTGCCTAACTAGTTAATCGTTTCAGGATAGCACGAAACGGGCAAATATAGAATGGTTATAAAGTCGCTTTGTTGAAAT
>QHNJ01000018.1 GCA_003218395.1 Verrucomicrobiota bacterium | reverse complement strand
TTTTCGAGGCTGCCGCCCTTGATCAGATTTTTCTCCATGAGCGGCTGAACATCTTCGTAGTAAACAAATGTCCGTGCCGGAGCGATCTCGCGCTCGAAAGCAGCCGGTGTGACTTCCATCGACAGATATTGCGGGAACCGATTATTTGGACCGGCTTGCGTACATGAGATCCGAAATTTCTCATCCGGCAGCAAAACAAGCAGCGCGCCGGTTTTAGATTCCACATGCATCGGTTCGCGCACGTCGAAGAACTTTCGCGGCTCTTCCTGAACGGTCACACCGGCTCTCTTGATGAGATCGACATAGAGCTGCGCGCTGCCGTCACCGATCGGCGGTTCGTTTGCGTCCATTTCCACAATGGCGTTGTCCACGCCCATCGCTGAAAGAGCGGCGAGAACGTGCTCGACTGTGTGCACGCGCACGGAGCCTTCGCCGATGGTCGTCGCGCGCTCAACGGTTTTGAGATTCTCGATCTTGGCGTCAATTGTCGGCTCGTCCTGCAAATCCTTGCGCTTGAACTTAATCCCGTAGCCGACAGGCGCCGGATGCAACTTCAGCGAAACTTTTTCGCCGGTGTGCAGGGACGTGCCGCTAAGGCTGGCGGTCTTGCTAACGGTATGTTGAAACTCCGGAGAAACGGCCATGCGCGCTAACTAAACAGAGATATGCTGCGATTGCCAACCCTGTAGCCGCTTCGCTGTGCGAAGCGAACTTCTCTTATGAGCTTGTTGCTATACTCGGCGTCAAAAGAACACTACCCGCAGGATGGCAACTTTGCGTAGATCGAGAATCATGAATGAGTACCCACGCTTTCCGCCAAGACTTGGCCGAATATTTGTAAACAATCCTGTTTTCTTCGTGACATTTTGCGCATATCGGCGGAGGAAACTTCTGGCGACAAATTCCGTAAATGTAGCCTTTGGAATTATGTTCGGGAGAATCCGGCGCGCGCTGGATTAGGGAGCAAAGCGAGAGACCGGCCCTATCCAGGGGAGCTTGTGATCATCGATCGTGCGTAGCTGATTCGCTGATTCCGTGTCGACGCCGCGGTCGCGTCGCGCGCAGCGCGGCGACTACAGTCTCGTTCATTTCAATTCGAACTCGCCGCAATCAAACGCCATCATCTTGTCCACGTTAGAGACACGGAATTGATGAATTAGTGTGCCGTCATCCTGCCAAACATCGACTGATTTTTCACTCTTTTTTGTGATTAATGCGCGGACTAAGTTTGGCGTCTCGCTCACGGTGAATAACGGCAGCTCGTCGATCGTTTTCAAGTAGCTCCCATCGCTGTCAAATCCGACGCCAAGGTCGACAATCGAGCGTTTGTCGTTCGCCAGGGGATTCGGCATCAGTTTCACTTTTACGTTGGCGGTCGCATTATTTTCCAAAGGCAGAGTCATCGCATGGCCGAGGTCTTCGACCGTAAAATGGCCGACGAGATAACCGCGGGCGTGATATTTTCCAGCGGGTAAATTTGCGCCATCGTCATTCTTGCCGTCCCATTGCGTTACCAGCGCGTCCGCGCCGATTGTGAATTCGTTCAATTCAGCTTCCTGATGGAGGACACGCACGAGCTTGCCACTACCATCGTAGATGCCGAGGCTAATCGTGCCCTCGAGCGGCGGCGGAACGAAACTAAGTCGAACAGTCCGGGTAGGTGGCGCCGAAGGCGTTTGTTCCGGCGTTGGCGATGGCGTAGCAGATTTCTCTGGCGCTGGCGGAGGAGTTGCCGTCGGCGATTCTTGCGCGAATGCCGTACAAGCTGATACCAAGGCGATCAAAATCGGAACGTTAACTTTTCTAGTCATTCTTCAAAAGTAAGAGACGTCTCGATTCCGCTTGAGGTGACATCAAATGTAATAGCGCCAGTTCACGTTCGGGAAAAGATTGTCGCGCCATTCGCAGGCGCGCAGAAATTCCTCATCGACATCATTTGTCGCAAACTGATCATGCAAACGGTTGAAGCGGAAGAGATGAGCTGACGTCCGTTTGGCAGCATACTCTGCGGCGGTTCCCGTTTTCATCAGGAACGCCCAGTCGCTCGATTGTGCCAGCAAGAGTTCGCGTGCGAGCTGTTTGAGGATACGATTTGCCATCGATTTCGAATTATCTGCGTGCGCGCGTGCGCTCTTGCACAGGCGCTCCGTTGCGACATGCAGACGCGGATAAACCCAAGCGTTGCTCTGGTCCAGCCAGACGCTGAGATGACCGTTTTCACCCCATGTCGAAGCACCTGGCTGAATAGTTTGCAGCGTCGGATGAGCGGCAAGGTATTCGCTCGGCGTTGTCAGGTAAAGGTCCTGTTCCCTGGCGGCTTTACGAATGACATGTTCAAGAAAACGCGGCCCTTCGAACCACCAGTGGCCAAATAATTCGGCATCGAAAGGTACCACAATCACCGGATCAAAGCCGACTGCGCTGATTTCCCGAATTTGCCGTCGTCGCTGTTCTAGAAAGTGAATGGCGTGCGTCTCCGCCGCTTTCTCTGCTGCCTCGCGATCATATAATTCCTTCTCTTCGCCGAGGCCGGTAATGCGATGATATTTCATGCCGGCGAATTTTCTCTGCCCGCGTGCAATTCGCCCCAAATGCTCCATTGGAAGGTCGAAACCAACGTCACGATAAAATTCACGATAAGCTGGATCGCCCGGATAACCCTCCTGCGCGCTCCAAATCTGCCGGCTTGAATCACGGTCACGCGCGAAAGCGGCTGGGCCCGCTTGAGTATAGCACGGTGCATAAATCGCGCGCTGCGGTCGCGGTGTTCCAAACAGCAATCCGTGCGTGTCGAGAATGAACCAGCGAATGTTCGCTTCTTGGAGCAGCGTTTCCAGTCCGGGCGCATAAGCGCATTCTGGCAACCAAAAACCAGCCGGCTCGGCGCCGAAAAGATCGACATACACATCTCGTCCGATCAACACCTGCGAGCGTGCGGCTTCGCGTGAGTGCTGGTGAAGAATGGGAAGTAAACCGTGCGTCGCAGCGCAGGCGATGATTTCAAGCGCGCCCGTCTCCCGGATTTCGCGAAAACCGGAAAGCAGATCGCATTTCCTTTCGTCCACAAAGAAGCGCCGGCTTTCCGAAAAAATGTCTAAATAAAAGCTGGCTAGCTCTCGAAGTTCCGGATGATTCCGGTTTCGCTTTCGCTCGCGCGCGGCCAGATCGATCAAAAGATCGAGATGTCGCACGTAGCGCCCGCGCGAGAGTTCGTCCTCCAACATCGCGCAGAGCGTTGGCGTGATCGACATCGTGAGCTTGAATGGCATGCCGTCGTTCACTAATCGCTGCATCATTTGTAGCAACGGAATGTAAGTCTCGGTGATTGCTTCAAAGAGCCAGTCTTCTTCGAAGAAATGCTCGTATTCGGGGTGGCGGACGAACGGCAGATGCGCGTGGAGAATAAGCGCGAGGGAGCCGAAAGACATACAGGATTTCTGAATGCGGATTACGGACTGATTCCGCTACGAATTCAAATTGAAATCGAAAATCCGCTATCGCCAATCCGCGATTATCAGAGCGTCCGGCAAAAATCTTGGAAGCGGTCCAAGCCTTTTTTGATGACGTCGATGCTCGTGGCGTAGCTAAGCCGGATGGTGCGGTCGTCGCCGAATGCGGCTCCGGGAATAACGGCGACATTGGCTTTGCTCAACAAACGGTCGGCGAAATTTTGAGAAGTCAGTCCGAGCTGGCTGATGTTGACTAGCACATAGAACGCGCCCTGCGGTTTGACTGCGGTCACGTTCGGAATTTTCGAGACGCGATCGAACATGTAATTGCGACGCATATCGAACTCCTCGCGCATATCAGCCAGCGGTTGCTGGTCGCCCTTCAAGGCAGCGAGTGCGCCATATTGTGAAAAGGAGGAAGGATTTGCAGTGGTGTGGCTTTGAATGGAATCGACCGCTTTGGCCACCGCTTCCGGCGCGGCAAGATAGCCGAGGCGCCAACCCGTCATCGCATAGGATTTACTGAACCCGTTGATTGTGATCGTGAGATCGTAGGCTTCCTTCGAGAGCGACGCGACGCTTACGTGCTTTGCGCCGTCGTAAACGAGCTTCTCGTAAATTTCGTCTGACAAGATATAAATGTCCTCTTCAGCGGCAACATCCACAATCGCCTGCATTTCCTCGCGCGTGTAAACGGAGCCGGTCGGATTGCCCGGACTGTTCAGGATCAACATCTTTGTGCGCGGCGTCATCGCATTTTCAAAATCTGACGCGCGAAATTTCCAGGAATTGCGCTCGCTGGTTGGCACGATTACTGGCTCGGCCCCGGCCAATCTAACCATGTCGGGATAGCTGACCCAATATGGCGCTGGGATGATGACTTCATCGCCTGCCTGGCACGTTGCGAGAATGGCGTTGTAACATGCGTGCTTTGCGCCGTTACTCACGATGACTTGGGCGGCGCGATAGTTGAGGTCGTTGTCGACAGCCAATTTTTCCGAAATCGCCTGGCGCAATTCCGGGATGCCCGCGCTGGGAGTATATTTCGTGAAGCCAGCCTCCAACGCCTCGATCGCTGCCTTTTTGATATGTTCTGGCGTATCGAAATCTGGTTCCCCTGCGCCGAAACCGCAAACATCGATCCCTTCGGCTTTCATGGCTTTGGCCTTACTGTCGATCGAGAGCGTGAGCGAAGGGCTGAGTTGAGCGGCGCGTTCGGAAATTTCCATGGCAGTAGAATTAATAGTGAGGTTGTTCAAAATGGGAGCGCAAGCTATTGGCGGCGGTAAAAGTTTTCAATCAAAGGTTTGAAGTTATTCTCGTCGGTCTGGATGATCGCCATTTCACGTTTCGCGTTCTCAGCAGAATCGGAAGCATGCGCGGCGTTGATCATGATTGTCTGGCCAAATTCTTTTCGGATCGAACCTGGCGGCGCTTTCGCTGGATCCGTTGGACCAAGTACGTCGCGGATTCGGCGCACCGCGTCCTCGCCTTGATAAACAATAGCGATGGATTTTTCGCTGCCGGGAATGTCGCGTTCTTCCAGTTGGCATTCGCTTGGCTTCTTGCCCGCCATGAATTCTATAATGCTGTCCCAGTTTTCGCGGCCGCTTTTCGCGCCCAGCTTGCTCTCAAGAACGGACAGCACGGGGCCGTAAAACGCCTCTGCTTGAGCGACGCTCATTCGATGGACCTTGAAGCCAATGATGCAGAGACCGGAACGAGAAAAAACTTCGATAACGCCACCCGGCCGCAAGTTTGGGAATTTGAAATTGTCCGGCTTAATCAGGACGAGTGTCTTCTCGGTTTTTGCATCAGTTGGAAAAGGAATGACCTGATCCAGGATTCCCCCGTCCGAATCGGAAAATTCCGCCCAGAGTTTCAAATCGCGTTCGACAGCTTTGGGATCAAAAGTCGCCAGTACTCCGGGCTCGAAGTAAGTTACCTTTCCCGAATCGTCGGTGATGTAATCGCCGTAAGTATCTCGAATCGTCTCCCCGCTGGTGCGCTCGTGCACGATATGACCCACCGTGCGATGAACCTTTTCCACCGCATCCGGACCGCGAAAGATGAGGAACAACACGCGCGGCCGCTCACCATTGATAGTGCCGGTGAAATTTTTCAGCACGTAATCGCGAATCAGTTCCTGGGTCGCGCGATGACGCGGCTCCGTTTCCGTGACGATGGTTTCTGCGTAGCGCTTTGCCAGTTCTGGACTTGGCGCAAACATCCGGCCGCCAACTAGATCGAGTCCGGTGCGCGAAATTAGCCGGCCAACGATGCCGCCGGTACGCGATTTGCGCATCGAGTATGGCGTGATGATTGCGTAGGAAAGTTCTTCGTTCTGCATGGCTTATACTCGCGGCTTATGATTAAACCGCGTGGGATGCAGAAAAACCGAAGCCGCCAGGCTGCAGGAACCTAGCTTTCCGTCGCGCGTCGCGTCAAATAGTTTTGGCCAGAACGCAGGCGTGCGCTCCGGTAATCGAAATTACGATGTTGAGTCTTATTTGTTCTCGAGTGCTTTTGCGTCCTTCATGTGGGCGATCTTTTGGGCGAGACCCGCCGCGAATTTTTCGTATTGGACGTCGTCAACGGTGAAAGTCCCAAACATATAGTTCGAGTTTTCCCAGGCCCAATTCTGGTTCGCATCTGTGTATGTCATCTTCGATGTCCGCCCTTGCGCATATTCGTGATGAATCGGATCGGCGCCCGGTGGGTTGACAATTTTCGAAGCGCTACCCATGCCGCCCTCGACGAGGTGACCGCGAAACGTGCCATACTGCCCAAGGGTGATCTCGTGATCTTTGCCCTCAAGCTTGCGGGTAATCGGCACGTAGCGCGTTTCGGTTTTCTTCGATGCGCCTGGCGTCAACACCTTCGCAGCGATCGCTTCCAATGCTTTGCGTTGTTCCGGAGTCGCTTTCTCGTCGATGTAATTGTAAGAGAAGTTCCAGTTGCCGAACGATTCCATCATCGTCTGACCCTCGGGGCTTTGCCCTATAGCCGCGATGGCAAGTCCGTCGAGTTTCACTTTTCCGTAATTACCTTTCTGAATGAAGAGTACCTGGCCGCCGCCGCAGGTCATCTTGGTCGGTTTGGAATTGAACCAACAGGGACACGCGGCGTCGCACGAACAGGCTTCTTCGAGTTGACCCGTGATTTTCCACGGGGTTTTGTCTTCAGGTTCATTTGCAGCTCGAAGAGAGGCCCCAACGCAGAGAAGACCTGCAACAAGCGCACACGGGAAGAGCGACATTGTTTTCATAATACGGGATTCTATGACCACGCGGGTTGCGGGCAACCTTTAACACTAAACGTAATGCATCAAAAGGCTGGCTTGCCAGCCGCAGCTTGGGTTTTTTGAGCGGGTGACGAGGCTCGAACTCGCGACGTCCTCCTTGGCAAGGAGGTGCTCTACCACTGAGCTACACCCGCAATTTTCAGGGGAAGAAATAATGTCCAGCGCGCCGCGCTGCGCAACCTTTTAATTGCTCCCACAAGCTCAAATGTCCTCGAAATAGTTGAATCCAAACAGGGCGTTGACCGCATCTCACTCCAAAGGATCACTGTCTCCCCGACTTCTACACCTGAGAGCGAAATAGAGCGATCGGTCAGGAAGAAACAGAAAAAGCATTTCAATTTTACGATAGGCGACCACGAAACCAGCGCCGATCACGAAAAGTCGAATGAGGATATTCCAGCAATGGTGATTCCACTTGTTGGAATCGTTTTCCTGACGATCTTTGGCGCCCCAATTTTGATTGTCGCGGTGATCATGTATTTCGGTTTTTCGAAGAACCGCATGATGCATCGCACCATACGATTGATGGTTGAAAAAGGACAGCCGGTACCGCCCGCTTTGCTCGCGCCGCCTGCAGCGGCACAACGCCAACGGTCGGACATGCGCCGTGGGGTTGTGTTGGCCATGATTGGCCTCGGTCTTATGATCTTCCTTGCCGCCATGAATGATTGGGAGGGCGGCGCTTGGAGCATTGGGCTTATTCCCTTCCTGATTGGCGCGGGTTATCTCCTGGTGTGGAAGCTGGAAGGAAAGAAGGACAATGCGCCGCCGGTAACTTAATCTTCGGGCGTGGAGCTGACCGATGCAGACCTCGTCGCGAGAGTTCTTGTTGATGATGATCAGCACACTTTCGGCGAGCTGGTGCGACGGCATCAATCGAGTGTGCGAGGCCTGCTTCGTCAACTCACCCGAACGGACGTCGCGCTCGCCGATGACCTGGCACAGGATACTTTCCTGCGTGCCTACAAAAACATCCGCAGTTTTCGCGGTGAAGCCCGTTTCTCGACTTGGCTTTATCGCATTGCCTACAATTGCTTTCGAGAAGATGCGCGACGGCGTAAGGAATTTATCGGAATCAATGAAGAGCAACTGCAATCCGCGTACGATCCCCAGGTCGCCGATCCTGGTCTCAGACACGATCTTATGCATGCGCTGAGTTTGCTTCCCTTGCACGAGCGTTCGGCGATTTTGCTTTGCTGCCAAAATGGCCTGTCGCATGAGGAAGCCGCTCGGGTATTGGATATTCCCCTTGGCACGGTGAAGACCAACGTGTTAAGAGGACGAGAGAAACTGAAACGTACGCTGGCAGCTTGGGGACCTGATTAAATGGACGCGAAACACCAGGAAGATTGGCTGGATCGACAACTGCGCCAGGCGGCGCCGTACATCGACGATGCGGGGTTTACTTGGCGCGTGTTGCAGCAATTGCCAGCGCGACGGCGACGTCGCGATTCGTTGCGTGCTGTCATTGTTCTCGGAATGGCCTTGCTCGCGAGTGCATTGGCTTACGTGCTTTCGGACGGAGGACGTTTTCTCGTCGTGGCGATGGCGCGGATGACGGCGTTGCCGACTTTTTGGCTTCTCGCGCTCGCGTTCGGCAGCGGCCTCATATTGATGGCCGCTGGCGTCGTTGCCGCAATCTCTAAGGCAAGCGAATTGCGGCCTTAACTCGCGCAAAGTTCACGCGCCTGCCGAACATCGAGCTCGATCTGCCCGACAAGCGCTTCCAAGCTGTCAAACTTTCGTTCCGGTCTGAGGTAGCGCACAAAGCGGACTTCAACGTTTTCGCCATAAATGTCGCGATCGAAATCAAGCAGATAAATTTCCAGCACACGCTCGGATTTTCCGCTGCTGATTGTTGGCCGATAGCCGAGATTGACGACGCCGTGATAGAAGACGCCTTGTATCCGCGCTTCCACTAAATAAACGCCGTTCGGTGGGAACTGCTCGCTGTGCGCGCTCAAGTTGGCAGTAGGATAACCGAGTTTTTTTCCGAGCTTGTCGCCAGCTTTGACTGTTCCCCAAATCGTGTAATCACGTCCCAGCATTGCAGCGGCCTTTGCGAAATCGCCTTTCTCCACCGCTTGCCGGATGGCCGTGCTGCTAACAACCGCGCCGTTCACTTTCACTGGAGGAATCCCAACGACGTCGAAATCAAATTGCGCACCAAGTTTTTTGAGAAGATCGAGATTGCCGCGCCGATCTTTTCCAAATGACCATTCGTGCCCGACGCAAATCTCGCGCAGCGGTCTTGAATGTGTCACGAGTTGTTGGATAAAATTCTCCGGTGGGGTGGCGGCGAATTTCTTGTCGAAGTTGATGACGAGAAGGTGCTCGACGCCCAAATCGCGGATCAACGCGATTTTGTGCTGGGTGGCAGTAAGCAGGTGAGGCGCGTTGCGCGGCCGCAGCACTTTGAGTGGGTGTGGGTCGAACGTTATAACGACCGGCGTTCCGTCGGCCGATCGCGCGTGACTCGTTGAGGTGGAGATCACGGCTTGATGACCAAGATGCACGCCGTCGAAAACGCCGATCGCGAGAAAGATGGAGCCGTGCAGGTGCGTCAACTGGGAAATGGAATGCAGCGTTTTCACCAGCTAAATAACGAATGACGAACGACGAATGAGGAAGGACGAAAGAAATCCGAATAACAAGTGACAAATAATTCGACGACGGTTCGATCTCGAGGTTCGTGCTTCGTCATTGTTTCATCATTTGCGCTTAACGATTTCCTTCATGCGCCCCGCATGCGCGAGACTTCAGGAAGTGTCAGGAGGTGGCTGAGAATTTTTTCGCGCGCCGCGTTTTTGATCTGATCTACACTAATTGCGTGAGCGACATCAAAACGACCTGACTTTGTGCGCCGCAGCGATTTCAAGTGCGCGCCGCAGCCGAGTTCCTCGCCGATGTCATGAACATACGTGCGAACATAAAAACCTTTGCTGCAAACAACACTGAAATCTATTTCTGGCAGCGCGACTCGATCCACACTATAACGATAGACATGAACGAGGCGCGGCTCGCGCTCGACTACTTTTCCCTGGCGCGCCAGTTTGTATAGCGGCACGCCTCCGTGTTTTTTCGCGGAGACCATGGGTGGCATCTGGTAAGAATCTCCGCGAAATTTCTCAAAGGCTGCGCGAATTGTATTCTCGTCGAGTGGCGGGACGTTGCGCTGATTGATGACTTCGCCTTGTCGATCTTGCGTGGTGGTAGTTACGCCGAGCAGCAGCGTGCCGGCATATTCCTTGTCTTCGCTCATGAGCAAATCCTGAATTTTTGTTCCGCGGCCTAGCGTCAGCAAAAGCAATCCGGTCGCAATCGGATCAAGCGTGCCACAGTGGCCTACTTTTTTGATCCCGAGCCTGCGACGGATCAGTGCGACGACGTCGTGCGAAGTCATCCCTTCCGCCTTGTCGACGAGCAGGACGCCGTCAGGAGTGGGATTCAAGGACTTCACCAATTTCCTCCAGGACTTTCTCTTCGACTTCAGCGAGCGTCCCGCGTACGCGCGCGCCCGCCGCGAGAGTATGTCCGCCACCGCCAAACTTCTGGCAGATGGCACAAACGTCGACGAAATTGCTTTTCGAACGCATGCTGACGCGTACCTTGCCGTCGGTCAATTCTTCGAAGAAGGCGGCAACGATCACACCGCGAATCGCGCGGAGATGGTCGATCAGCCCTTCATTGTCTTCGGGAAGAACGCCTAGCTCCGCGGCCGTTTTTAGACTGAGACTAAAACTCGCGACGGAATCGCCTTGTCGAAAACGCATCGTGCGCAACAGTTCTCGTAAGAGTTCCAGCCGGCGTCGCGGATAATTCTCGTAAAGCTGCTGGTTTAAGCGGCCAACGTCGAGACCGGCGCGAATGAGCTCTGCTGCAATCTCGAGGGTGTGCGCGCTAGTTTTTGGATACTGAAACGAGCCGGTGTCGGTGGAGATCGCTGCGTAAAGATTTTCGGCAATGTCGCGATTGAACGGCAAGCCTTGGCTCTTGATCAGCCCGAAAACGATTTCTGCCGTGGCAGGAGCGCTGGGGTCGACATACGCAATGTTCCCGTAGCCGGGATTACTTAGGTGGTGGTCGATGTTGATCCAAATCTTCGCCGATCGAACAGCCGCAAGCGCGGTTCCGAGCCGGTTTTGAATTGCCGTATCGAGTGCAATGGCGACATCGACATTTTCCGGGGAGGAAGGCGGTTTGGTCAGCAATTCTGCGCGTGGAAGGAAGGAATATTTCTCCAACATTCCATCTTCATTCCACACGCGAACTTCCTTCCCAAGTTGTTGAAGCGAGAGCGCAAGTGCAAGCTGACTGCCAAGCGCGTCCCCATCCGGACGGACATGACCCAAGACCGCGAAGCGCTGATGGTCGCGCAATATTTGGCCGATCTCTTCAAAATTGAATCTGGTCATAACATCGCTCTATTTGCCATCTCCCATCCCAGCGAAATGGAATGTGGCGCAAGTTTTCAACTTGCGCATTTGATTAGCCCGCAGGTTGCAAACCTGCGCCACTTTCAGTGGCTACAGCCTTCACTTGTCGTCTTCGCGGGGCGTTTCGATTTCCTGTAGAATCTCGATGACGCGAGCGCCGCGTTGGATGGAATCATCGAGGTGAAAAATGAGATGCGGCGTATATTTCATGGTGACGTTACGGGCAAGCTCAGCCTGCAATGTTGCACGATGAGAGGCGAGTTTGTTCACGACACTCTCGCGGATGTCCGATCCAAGAACGCTCACAAACACATGCGCATTTTTTAGATCGGAAGTTACGTCGACATGATTGACGCTGACCAGCGCGCCGTCAAAGCTCATCTCTCGCGCAATGATTCCGCTCAGCTCTCGTTTGACAACTTCGTTGATGCGCAGCATGCGGTGTTTCATGATTCTAGCTGGAGTATCGGGGTGCTAGAGCAGTAGATTTCAATACTCCATTTCGCTCCATTGCTCTCCGGTTTAGAGTTTCTGCGCAATAGCTTCAAGCTGATAGCACTCGATCACATCGCCGACTTTATATTCGCTGAAGTCGCCCAGCTTTATCCCGCATTCCAGACCTGAACGCACCTCTTTCACGTCATCCTGGAAGCGGCGCAGCGTAGAAATCCCGCCATCGTAAACCGGCTGCCGCTTACGGAGCACGCGAGCGCGTGCGGTGCGGGCGACGCGGCCATCGGTAACCAAACAGCCCGCTACAATGCCTCTGCTTAATTGGAAAACCTGTTTTACTTCGGCATGACCGATGACGGTTTCTCTATGCTCGGGCTCAAGTAAACCGACCATCGCTTCTTTGATCTGATCGAGTAGCTCGTAAATGATGCTGTAGAGTTTGACCTGTACGCCTTCGCGTTTTGCGGCGGAGACCGCCATGGCCTCGACTTTGACGTTGAAACCGACCACGACTGCATCCGACGCGCTCGCGAGCAGAATGTCCGATTCCGAAATCGGTCCCACCGCCGAATGGAGGATCTCCAGATCGACTTTTTTGCTCTCGATCTGCTGCAACGCACCGACCAAGGCTTCGAGCGAACCTTGCGCGTCGCACTTTAAGACAATCCGCAAAACTTTTTTTCCGTCAGCCGCTTCGAGCAAACTTTCGAGAGTGGCGCGTTGCGGCAGGGTCAACTTGTTCGCACGCTTCGTCTCGAGGCGCTCGTCGCTTAAAGTCTTCGCCGAGCGTTCCGACTCCATAACGAGGAGTTCGTCACCGGCATTCGGCAGCCCGGTAAAACCGAGCACTTTTACCGCCGTGGACGGCCCGACTTCCCTGACCGACTGGCCACGATCGTCCAGCAGCGATTTCACTTTGCCACTGTAATCGCCGCAAATGAAGGGGTCGCCGGTTTTTAAGGTTCCCATCTGTACAATGACGGTGGCTGTGGGACCGCGCCCTGCTTCGACTTGCGCTTCGATCACAGTGCCACGAGCTCTGGCAGTCGGCGATGCTTTGAGTTCCATCACTTCCGCTTGCAACGCCATCATCTCCAGCAGGTGATCGATACCCGTGCCTTTGGTTGCAGAGACGGGACAAACAATCGTTTCGCCACCCCAGTCTTCTGGCGTGAGCCCCCGGTCCTGGAGCTGTTTTTTCACCCTGTCGATATTTGCTCCCGGAAGATCAATCTTGTTGAGCGCGACCATGATCTTCACATGCGGCGCGGCCTTGGCGTGATTAATTGCTTCGATCGTCTGCGGCATGATGCCGTCATCGGCCGCGATAACGAGCACGACAATGTCCGTTACATTGGCCCCACGCGCGCGCATCGCAGTGAAAGCGGCGTGACCTGGTGTATCGATAAAGGTAATTTTCGCTCCGTTGCGAGCGACGCTATAGGCGCCGATGTGCTGGGTGATCCCGCCAGCCTCCCCGGCAGCCACACGCGTCTGGCGGATCGCGTCCATAAGTGTGGTCTTGCCGTGATCGACATGTCCCATGAACGTGATAATGGGCGCACGCGGCTTTAGCTCCTCTTCCTTTTGAATGACTGGCGGGGGAGGCGCCACCACTACTTGTTCCACTTTGTGAACACCGGCGCCTTTTTCACGGCGCTCTTTTTCGAGGACAAACCCGTGGTTTTCGCAAATTTTGGACGCGATATCGGGCTCAATAGTCTGGTTGATGTTCGCAAAGATGTTGTACGTCATCAGTTCCGCGATGAGCTGATGCGGTTTTAAGCCGAGCTCGCTTGCCAATTGCTTAACCACAATTGGAGGTTTGATAAGGATGACTTTCTGCGCCTTCGCTTCAGCTTCAATGGGAGGCGACACGGCCGCTGGCAGCGCAGTCGTGCGATCGGCAATGGCGCCCCGGTCTTCGGTTGGGGGCGGTGGCGCCGGTTCGGTCTTTGCTGGCGCTGCGGGTTTTGGGGGAACAACCGTTGCCTCCAGCGACCTTCGGATGCGTGAAATGGGAGGCAGAACCTCGGGCTTCGTTTTTACTTCGCCGTCTTCCGTCTTCTTACGCGGTTTCTTCGTGTCGATGAGGGATACGCTCCCAGCTTCGTGGCGCGGGGCTGGAGCAGTTTGCGGAGCGACTTTTGCGGACGACGGCTCGGCAGCGCGCAGTTTAACCGGTGCACCCGCACCTCCATGCGGGGGATCGGCGTCAGTTTTTAGGTTTTTCTTCGAGACCCTAGATACCGGTGCGGCTGCTGGCTTGTGGACAGCAGCGGTCTTGCGCGCGGCTGGTTTGCGCGCAGGTTTGCTGCTCGTCTTCGTTGCCATTGTTGTTCCTCTAAAATTTCGCTCATGGCTCGAGCGTGTTAAACCAGAGCCATATTACTGCACGAGCTCTTGCCTGTGCACCGCGTCGTGAATCTCGCGCGCCTTTGTCTCGTCGACCGCAAGAATATCCACCAAATCCTGCACATCCGCATCGCGTAATCCTTCCAGGTTCGTGAAACCGGATTTTACGAGGGTGACTGCTTGTTCTTCGGTGATGGGCAGCGCACCCGCGAGCGCCTGCGCGGCTTGCATCACTTTTTGTTCGACTGCGGTGGTGGCAGAAATGTCCTTGCCGATGTTAATTTCCCATCCGGTTAGTCGCGAAGTTAAACGCGCGTTCTGTCCCTTTTTCCCAATCGCGAGCGAGAGCTGATCTTCATCGACAGAGATCTGCACGCTCTTTTTCTCGGTATCGAAAACGAGATTCTTTACTTTCGCCGGCTTAAGCGCTTCCAGAACGTATTCCTTCGGATCGGAACTCCATCGAATGATGTCCACCTTTTCGTTATTCAATTCACGAACGATGTTTTTGACTCGTGAGCCGCGCATCCCGACACACGCACCTACCGGGTCCACCTTCTCGTTCGCGCTCCAGACCGCTATCTTGGTGCGATAACCTGCCTCCCGTGCGATGCCGCGAATTTCCACTGTGCCATCGGCAATTTCGCTTACTTCCAATTCAAAGAGACGACGGACGAAATTCGGGTGACTGCGCGAGACAATGATCTCGGGACCGCGGATGCCGTTTTCTACTGCGACGACGTAAGCGCGGAGCCGGTCGCCCACATTGTAATCTTCTACGACCACTCGCTCGCGTTGTGGCATGATGGCTTCAAATTTCCCAAGATCGAGAATCACATCCGACCGGTCAAAACGACGCACCGTGCCACTCACGATTTCACCGGCGCGATCTTTGAACTCCTCGTAAATCATTTCCTTTTCGACCTGGCGAATCCGTTGCATCATAGCCTGCTTGGCCGTCTGCGCGGCGATGCGGCCAAAATTTCTCGGCGTCACTTCCATTTCGACGGTGTCCCCGACGTTGACGTTCGGTTTGATCTTACGCGCTTTCGAAAGTTCGATCTCATCCTGTGGATTGCCGACGTGATCGACGACCACCAGGTTGGCGAGCGCACGGATTTCGCCGGTTTTCGGGTTGATATCGATGCGCAAGTCGCGCGACGCGCCGACGCTCTTTTTCGAGGCCGAGAGCAGGGCGTTCGAGACCGCCTCGAGCAGGATTTCGCGTTTGATCCCGCGCTCCCGCTCTAGGTAATCGAGCATGGCGATAAATTCCGCGTTCATAAAAACATGTAGCCCGCAGACTAAAAAGAGTGGGATACGAGTTCCCACTCCGTTCAGCCCGCGGACTACCACCTAGCATAGCTTTGTGAACCCTTCTCGTCAAGCCGCTGTTCAGTTTGATTTGACCTTGGGAGGTCAACATTCAACATGAACATTCAATGAATTCGCGTCTCCGAGCCTTGTTTGTCATTCTTCTGGTCTGGGCGGCGATTTATTTGCCGGCGCTTGGTTCTATCGCGATCAAAGGAGAAGAGGGACGGCGAATTTTGCCGGCGATCCGGATGCTCGAGACGGGCAACTACATTGTCCCGCAAGTGGGAAGCAACCCTTATTTCCGGAAGCCGCCATTGGTGAACTGGCTGGTGGCCGCGTCGTTCAAGATTTTTGGGGTGCGTAACGAATGGACAGCCCGCCTGCCCTCGGCGATTGCCGTGCTCGCGGTGGCCATTGCGTTCGTCACGGTTGCGCGCGCCAGTCTTGGCCCAAGCGGATCTGCGGTCGCCGCGCTCATTTGGTTAACAAATATCGGCATGATAGAAAAAGGCCGATTAATTGAGATCGAAGCGCTCTATGTTTCCCTTTGCGGTCTCGCAATTATTTTTTGGCTAAGCTTTTGCGTTCAAAAGAAATCTCCGTGGCTCATTTGGATTCCCGCATCTATTTTGCTTGGACTTGCTCTGCTGGCGAAAGGTCCAACGCATCTGGTATTTTTTTACGCGATCGTGCTGGCCGTCCTTTGGCAGACGAAGAATTGGCGGCTTCTCTATCATCCTGCGCACTTCGCCGCACTCGCCGTTATGCTCGCCATCTTTGCGGCTTGGGCCATTCCCTTTGCCAGAAGCACAACCACGCATGTGGTGGTGTCCAAGTGGTCGGTTCAATTCACCGGCCGATTACGAGGCATCGATTTCAAGTTTTTCAGCTGGATTCGAAATATTCCGCGGGGTCTTATCTATTTTCTGCCATGGATTCTCCTCTTCCCATTCGTTCGGCTTTCGAAATTTCACGATGACGCGCAGCAGCGGCTCGCGCGTGCTCTTGCCTGGGGAATTACCGTGCCGTTTCTCGCGGTTAATCTGGTGCCCGGCGCGGTCGCTCGATATAGCATGCCGGTATTAGTTCCTGCCTCGTGGTTGCTGGCGATGAGTTATGCCGGGAAAGCACTGCAGTGGCCCCCAAAGAGGTGGATAAGGAGCGATCGAGATTGGGCCAAAATAGTCGCGGCCTTCGTCGGACTCGGGCTCGTCGTTGGCGCGATTGGCTATCCCCTCACCGCGGTCGTTTTGAGAAACAGGCAGCAGATAAAAAAAGCCGCTGCGGAAATCAATACTCTCGTGCCAGCGGGTGAGAGGCTTTATGCGGTGAACCCAGATTATCAGCCGGTATTTTTCTATGTGGAGGCACCGGTGGAATACGTGAGCTACATCAAAAACTTGCCGATCAACGCACATTATTTTCTCGTTGAAACCAACAACGAAGCTGAAGCGGCGGCCACGCAAAAGTGGGCGCCCCGGCATGCGCATCAACTTGCTCGCATACGGGATTACCGCAAACGCGAGATGCTTCTCTTCGAAGTCGGTCCCTAAACGAACATTGACAGGCTCGCAAATTGGAATTGGTTAGCATGCTAACCAATTTGATCTGTATATGTCCGATGGCGAAACATTTGGCCCACTGCTCCACGGGACTGCTCGTGCCTGGCGGCAAAAACTGGACCAACGACTCAAACCAATGGGTCTCAGCCAGGCAAAGTGGCGCACGCTACTGCATCTGTCTCTCGCCCCAGACGCCCTTACTCAGGCGGAGATTGCGGCGCGTCTGGGTGTGGAAGAGCCCTCTGTAGTGACCTTGCTGCATAGACTGGAGATAGAAGGTTGGATCACGCGCAAGAGTTCACCAGTAGATCGCCGTTGCAAAATGGTGCTTCTCGGCCGGCGGGCCCAGCGCGTGATCGCGCAGATCAACGCGGCAGCGGACAAACTTCGGCATGAACTGCTTGCCGGCATTCCGCGGTCCGAGTTGCAAACGTGCATCAAGGTGTTGGTGCGGATTAGTCAGAAAGCGGAGAAGGGCGATAAGGTCCGGGGGAGCACCGGATCATCGGTTTGTCCCGGTCACAACGGCCAGGACAGGGAACGGTATCCGATTACAAAGAAAAAGGCGCTTCGTGGCGCTGTAAGAGGACCAAAATGAAGCGCGCGGATGTCTCAAAGCAGGCTATTCCTCGGTGGGCATATCTGCTTTTCGTCCTGCTGGCCGCCTTTGTTTTGTTTCGGATTTTTCAACATAGGGCGACCGAGGCCGAAGCGGCCCAGCCCCCAGTGCGATCGGTTCTTGTCGCGAAAGTGATTACAAAGGACGTGCCGCTTTATCTCGATGAAATTGGCACCTGCGCTGCGTACGAAACTGTTCAAGTGCAAGCGCAAGTCAGCGGGCAAATCATCGCACGTAATTTTCAAGACGGCGCGGATGTAAAACAAGGTGATTTGCTCTTTACGATTGATCCGCGCCCCTATCAAGCGGCGCTCGAACAGGCACAAGGACAGCTTGGGCAAGCCAAATCGAAACTGGTTCTCGATCAAATTACACTGAAGCGCCAGCAGGAGCTGCGCGCGCGGAACGTGATCTCACCGCAAGATCTCGATACTGCTCAGGCAACAGTAAAGAGCGATGAAGCTATGGTAAAAACGGCGGAAGGCGCAGTGGCGGCCGCACAGGTGAATCTTGATTATTGCAACATCCGCTCGCCTATCAATGGCCGGGCAGGATTGCGACTCGTCGATGTTGGAAATGTCGTGACGGGCGGCAACGGCGGCGGGGGCGGCGCAGTCCTCCTTACGATTCAGGGACTCGATCCGATCTACACAGATTTCACGGTTTCCGAAACAGACTTGCCGCTCGTGCGGCGTTATCTCGGCGGGCCAAATGTGAAGGTGCAAACGAATTCGCCGGACGAGAATCTTCCGCCACGAGTCGGCGATCTTTATTTCATCGACACTGCTGTCCAACCTGGTGCGGGCACAGTGAAAGCGCGCGCCGTCACGCCGAACCCGGACCATGCTCTTTGGCCATCGGAATTTGTGCGCGTGCGCTTCATTCTGGATAAGCTGAAAGATGCGGCTCTTGTACCGTCGCAAGCCGTGCAAATCAGCCAGAGTGGCCCGTTTGTTTTCGTGTTAAAGCCGGACAACACGGTTGATCTGCGCCAGGTCAAACCCGGTCAGCGTCAGGAGGGCGACACGATAGTGATTCAAAGCGGTCTCAAGGCCGAAGAGACGGTGGTGGTCACCGGACAGCTGGCGCTGGCGCCAGGAACAAAAGTAGATCCAAAACCATACAATCCTCCCGGTCCACCCAACGGCGGTCAGGTTGCTGCCAAGGCCCCAATGTAGCGTCGCGTTCCGGATATGGCTGGAGAGGAGCAACACGACGGGGCGGGCGATCATGAGCATAATTCGACCCATTCTGCCCGGGATCGACAACAGGGGACGCGACCGGCCAAAGCGGCTGCATCGCCGAAAAATAAAGCAGGCGACACGCTGATTCAGGTGAAAGGCTCGGGACTCTCGGGGCCGTTCATTCGCCGGCCGGTGATGACAGTCCTGTTGACCTTGTCGGTTATTGTCGCCGGTATCGCCACCTACGGCAAGCTCGCAGTCAACGATCTGCCCGCGGTTGATTACCCGGTTATCCAGGTCACCTGCTCCTATCCTGGCGCCAATCCGACCACCATGGCGAACAACATCGCCACGCCGCTCGAAAAACAATTCCTGCAAATTCCAGGGCTCGACATCATCACGAGCGCAAGCACACAGGGGAATACGTCGTTCACGCTCCAGTTTGTTCTCAGCAAAAGTATCGTTGACGCTGCCACAGATGTGCAGGCTGCGATCCAGCGGGCAACCGGGAAGTTGCCTCTGGATCTGCCCAGCCCCCCGACGTTCACAAAAACAAATCCGAACGATCAGGCGATTTATCTGGTCGGTCTGCTTTCCGATACGTTGACCGATGGCGATCTCTACAAGTATGCGTCCACCGCCGTGGCGCAACGAATCGCGATTTTGCCTGGTGTATCACAGGTGAATATCTACGGCGTTCAGGGCGCGATTCGAATCAAAGCCGATCCCGCTGGGCTCGCTTCGCGCGGATTGACAATGGACGATCTCGCTAGCGCGATCAAAGCGGGGACAGTTTACGCTGGCGCCGGCCAATTCGACGGAGCGCACCGCACGTTTGTTCTTCTGCCGAATGGGCAAATCGATCAGGCGGAGGGATATCGCAATCTGATTGTCGCGCGGAACAGAGATGGCTCGCCCGTTTATCTGCGCGATGTGGCCGACGTTTACCAAAGCGTGCAGGACGAGAGGATCTCACGTACATTTTGGATGCGCGGCTTCAATCCACCTGGATCCGTCGTCGTACTTGCCGTCTCGCGACAGGCGGGCGCAAACGCGGTCGAGGTCGCGAACTCGGTCAAAGCACTCTTTCCCCAGATCCGCGCGAGTCTTCCGGGATCGATCACACTCGTTCCGGTATTCGACCGGTCTCAGAGCATTGTCGATTCCGTTCACGATGTGCAAATCACGCTCATGATTGCGTTCGTTCTGGTCGTAATGGTGATCTACGTCTTCCTTGGACGCGCCACGGATACGCTTATTCCCGCGGTCGCGCTTCCCCTGTCTTTGCTGCTCACGGTCGCGGTCATGTTCACACTCAACTATTCCATCAACAATTTGACCTTGATGGCCCTGACATTGGCGATCGGATTCCTCGTCGATGACGCCATTGTGTTTCTGGAAAACGTCGTGCGTCGCGCGGAGCATGGTGAATCGATTCTGAAAGCCGCTTTCAACAGCGCTGGCGAGATTTCCGTCACCATTATGTCGATGACGCTGTCGCTGGCTGCGGTTTTTATTCCTCTGGTGTTTTTGCCCGGTTTGCTTGGTCGCATCTTCCGTGAATTTTCGGTTACGATTATCGTCGCCATTCTCGCTTCGGGACTTATTTCGTTAACACTCACTCCGCTGATGTGCGCGCGCATTCTGGGCGAACGCAAAGCCGGACATAAGCGCGCACGCATGGAAAAATGGACCAGCGATTTCATCCAACGCGTGATCGCAGGGTATGGCAGGGCTCTGGACAAATTTCTCGATCGCGCCTGGCTGACCGTTCCGATCCTTCTCGGATGCATTCTCGGGCTCTGGTTTTTCTTCACCCATCTGCCGTTCACCTTACTCCCCCCGGGCGATAGCGGCTTCATTAGGGGAGTTTTCATCGCGCAGGAAGGTTCTTCGCCCGCGCAGATGCGTGCCTATCAGCAACAGGTCAATCAAAAGCTGAAGGACGATCCAAACATCGGACAATTTTTCACGCTTGCCGGCTTCGCAGCTCGGACTTCGTCCTCACAAGGCCTGATGTTCTGTTTTCTCAAACCGAGAAGTCAACGCCCGCCAATCGAACAGTGCATCCCGCCACTGCAGAAATCCATCAGCTCTATTCCGGGTATCACTGCCATTTTGCAACCGAACCCGGTGCTGCAAATCAATGTCGGCGCGACCAGTCAGACGCAGGGGCAATACGCCTATACGCTCAGCGGCATTGTGCCCGATGAAGTTTACGCCGCCGCCGATCAGTTGATGACGAAGCTGAAGGCTTTCAAAGGCTTCGCTTCCGTCCGCTCCGATTATTACAACAGCACACCGAATCTCACCGTCGATATCGATCGCGAGCGTGCTGCTACTTATGGTGTTTCTACCTCCGCCGTCCAGAGTTTGTTGCGCACGGCTTATTCGCAAAACTATGTCTATCTAATCAAACAGCCCGAAGACCAATACCAGGTCATCTTGGAAGTGAAGGACAGCGAGCGCGCGACGCCGGCTGATCTTAACAACCTTTACGTACGCAGTAACACCGGCGGCACCTTCAGCGGAACAGGAGCAGGCGGTGGAACGATCACAACCACTACCGGTACCGCCTCCAATCTCGTGCCGCTGCGCGTCGTAACATCGACCAAGCAGATCGTTGGTCCGCAAGCGGTCAATCACTTCAATCAATTCACCAGTGTGACCATCAACTTCAATCTATTGCCGAACGTCGCGATCGGTGATGCCACCAAATTCATCGAAGACAGCTTCGCACAAGTGCACCAGCAAATCCCCAGTGTCCAAGCCACGTTTCAAGGTGAAGCGCTTGTTTTTCGCCAACTCTTTAAGTCGCTGCCGCTGCTCCTACTTTCCGCGATTTTTGTCATGTATGTGATTCTGGGAATCCTTTACGAAAGCTACGTCCATCCGATCACGGTGCTTTTCCCCGCGATCGTGCCGGCGGTCGTGGGTGGGTTATTCACCCTCTGGGCTTTTGGATCAAGCTTGTCTCTTTACAGCGTTATTGGTCTGTTTCTTCTGCTCGGCATCGTAAAGAAGAACGGAATTCTTGTGGTCGATTTCGCGCTAAAACGAATCGACGAGGGGTTGAGTCTGCGAGAGGCAATTCACGAAGCCAGCCTGGAGCGTTTTCGTCCGATCATGATGACGACCCTTGCCGCTCTGATGGGGGCTGTGCCCCTTGCACTCGGATTCGGTCACGACGCCTCGGCGCGGCGTCCGCTTGGCCTTGTCATTGTCGGCGGCCTGATTTTCTCACAGTTGATCACTCTTTTTGTGACGCCGGTGATTTATCTCTGGCTCGAATGGTTCCAGGAGCACGTTCTCGACAGAGTGCCGTTTCTGCGTAGTGCGCACATGCATCACGAAGGTGAGCCCGCCACTGACGGCGACGGCAAATTACGCGAGCCCGTGCCTGCTGGTGTAGCCTGAGATCTGCGAATGACGAAGCACGAATGTCGAACGATGAAAGGAATGACGAAATCCGAAGTGCGGAATTGAAAGGTCGTTTCGCCTTTCGGGCTTCACTTTTTCTTTCGAGCTTCGGCATTTTATATTCATCGACATGCGCGCGATGGTTCTCGATAATCCGCGGCAGCCGCTGCAGCTCCGCGATGTGCCAAGGCCTACTCTGGGAGCGGGGCAATTGCTCGTTCGCGTGAGTAGCTGTGCGGTTTGCCGGACTGATCTCCATGTTGTCGATGGAGAGCTGCCAGATCCGAAACTGCCGCTGATTCCTGGGCATCAGATTGTCGGGCGCGTCGAAGAGATCGGCAAAGGTGTTGAAGAATTCTCCGTCCGCGATCGCGTCGGCATTCCGTGGCTTGGCTGGACAGATGGGGAATGCGCTTATTGTCGGTCCAACCGCGAAAATCTTTGCGACAACGCGCGTTTCACTGGCTACACCATCGATGGCGGTTATGCCGAGTTTACCGTCGCCGACGCGCGGTTTTGTTTTCGGCTGCCCGATCGTTACAACGATGTCGAGGCCGCGCCGCTGCTTTGCGCGGGCCTGCTGGGTTATCGGTCGCTGCGCAAAACGGGCGAGGCGCATCGGCTCGGCATTTATGGTTTTGGTAACGCCGCGCGCTTGATCGCTCAGGTTGCGTTTTATCAGGGCCGCGAGCTTTTCGCGTTCACGCGACCGGGCGATAAAGCTAGCCAGGAAGCAGCGAAAAAATTGGGTGCGAAATGGGCCGGCGGTTCCGATGAAATCCCGCCGGAGAGACTCGACGCCGCGATCGTCTTCGCGCCGGTGGGACCACTTGTGCCCGCCGCGCTGCGAGCGCTCGCGAAAGGCGGGATCGTAGTTTGCGGCGGCATTCATATGAGTGATATCCCGTCGTTTCCTTATGCCGCTCTTTGGGGCGAACGCGCGATTTGTTCGGTGGCGAACTTAACCCGCCGTGACGGTGAAGAATTTCTTGAGATCGCGCCACGCGTTCCCGTCCAGACGGAAACGGAAACATTTCTCCTCGAAGACACGAACATCGCCTTAGATAGATTTCGTGCCGGCGAGCTCAACGGCACTGCAGTGCTGCTGATGTCATCAGCGTAACCCGCTGATCCGTACGGTTAGTTCTTCTACCTGACCGCGCGTTTCACCACAGCGGGCGCGCCAAACGGTTTCACGAAATTGCCGGGGATCCGCTTCTCGTCATCAGGGGCTGCGCCGGCAGCATTGGCGAGAGCTTCTTCCTCTGCCGAGAGAAACGGTTTGAACCGATTTTTGTCGATCGCTTTCATGAAGGCTTCATGTGGCGAGACGATGCCTTTTTCGAGCAACGCCCAAATCGTGTCGTCCATGAATTGCATACCTTGGGCCCTGCCGGAAACGATCACGTCCTGGAGCTTTTGCGTCGCGCCCTCGCGAATGATGGCGGCAACGGCGGCATTCGCGATCAAGATTTCGTTTACCGCGATTCGGCCCGGCCGGTCCGATCTTTTTAAAAGCAATTGCGCAACTACGCCGCGAAGTGAATTCGCAAGCATGGCCCGCGCCTGCGGTTGCCGTTCCGCTGGGAAGACATCCACCATACGGTCAACCGTCTTGCGAGCGTTGTTTGTGTGCAGCGTGCCGAAGACGAGCAGACCGGTTTCGGCCGCAGTGAGCGCAAGCGAGATTGTCTCGAGGTCGCGCATCTCCCCCACGAGCACAATATCGGTGTCCTCGCGCAGCGCGGCCTTGAGCCCAACGGGAAAAGAACTCGAATTTCCCGGCACTTCCCGCTGCGTGATCGTGCTGCGCTTGTTATCGTGCACAAATTCGATCGGTTCCTCGATTGTCACGACGTGTTTCGAAAAGTTTTGATTAATGTAATCAACCAGAGCGGCTTGCGTCGTCGTTTTGCCAGAACCAGTTGGGCCGGTGACAAGGACAAGGCCGCCGCGCAAGTGGGCAAATTGTTTTACAACCACCGGAATCCCCAGTTCCTCCAGTGTCGAAATCCTGGTGGGAATCAGACGAAAAGCCGCACCATAACCATTCGACTGTTTGAAATAGTTACTGCGAAAGCGAGATGCCGTGTCCATCTCGTAAGCAAAATCGAGATCCCCGCGTTGCTCGAAAATTTTCCAGTTGTGGGGGCCGCAAACTTCCATCATCATTTGCACGGCTTCTTCGCGTGTCACCGGGTCCTTGCGGATGGGCATGATATCGCCATGCATGCGCATTTTCGGTGGTTCTCCCTCACCGATGTGCAGATCTGACCCACCGTGTCTGACAATGACACTGAGAAGGCGATTGAGATATGCCATGTGATAAGTAAAAAGTAAGAAGGAAGAAGTCGGACGTCAGATTTTAAGATGCTGGCGCATCATCTGTTTCTGGTCGGCGCGCGCGTACGCTTCCTCCTTGCTGATCAGGCCGCGGTCATAAAGATCGATCAGCGCGTCGTCCATCAAACGCATACCTTGTTTCTTACCGGTCTGAATAATCCCGGGCAACATGTATGTTTTTGCTTCGCGAATAACGTTGGCCACCGCCGGCGTGTTCGTAAGAATTTCCAGCGCTAGCACGCGACCGGTGCCATCCGCCCTCGGTATCAGCTGGTGGCTGATGACCCCGCGCAATGATTCGCTCACCATCACCCGGACTTGTTCCTGTTGATCCGACGGGAACACATCGAGTAATCGATCAAGTGTGCGCGAAGCATTACTCGTATGCAGTGTCGCCAAAACAAGATGCCCGGTCTCGGACGCGGTGATGGCGAGTGAAATCGTTTCCAGGTCGCGCATTTCGCCAACCATGATCACGTCTGGGTCCTCCCGGAGTGAAGCACGCAGCCCCGCGGCGAAAGATTCGGTGTGTGTGAATACCTCGCGTTGCGACACGTGGCAGTTTTTCGATTTCAGGACGTATTCGATCGGGTCCTCGAGCGTGATGATGTGATCCCGCCGCTCCATGTTTATTTGCTCGATCATCGCCGCCAGCGTCGTCGATTTGCCGGTGCCGACCGAACCTGTCGCTAAAATCAGCCCGTTCTGATAACGGGTGAGCAACTTGAGATGCTCCGGCAAACCGAGTTCGTCCATCGTCCGCACCTTGGTGTTGATCACGCGGAAAACAATTTCGATCCCCAGGCGCTGGCGCACGACGCTGGTGCGGTAGCGAGCGAACTCATTTGCGTACGCGAAGTCGGAGTCCCCGCGCGTATTGAGTTCCTGTTTATAGACATCAGGAACAAAGCTTTCAGCCAAAGCCGCCGTTTGCTCGCTGGTTAGACGCGGCGCGTCGGGCCAGATCGGCTGCAATGTCCCGTGCACACGCCAGATTGGCTGCGCGTTCACGGCCAGATGAACATCGGATGCATCTGCTTTTTGCCCGATCTCGAGATATTCATCCACATGTCCCAGCGGATGCGATTTGACTGGAAGGTCCGGAACCGTTGCGATCATTGGCACGCCTTCGAGATGATTATGTGATACATGCACGCGCGTAAATGCTAAAACGCGCTCACTACTTTCTTGACGGGCGAGATTGCCCGGCAAAATCAACCAGTCGATTTTTTACAAGCTCGACAATCACCGGCCGAACCAAGCTTGCCGCGATTTTCAACGCACCCAAGGCAAAGCCGGTTTCGAGAAGTGTGTTTTTCGATCTGCCGCCGCTTTTCTTATCGATGTAAATTTTTTTCCTTCGCACGGGTAAAAGGACGATCAGTGCACCGACAGCGGCTGCGGCCGTGATCCAGGAGACGGTCTGTTCTCGAAACGATCTGCGGAGTTTCGCGGGGAAATCCAATTCATAGTGCAGGCCGCGCAAGTCGCGTCCCACACGCTCGCGTGAACGGGCAATTTCGGCTCTTAGCTCGTCGATTGGTTTGTCGTGTCCAGATTTTTCAGCCATTCGCGATCTTTCTTCAATTCAGACGCCGCGGCGCGAAAGAGCGGCTTGGTCATTCGATTGCGCGCGACCAGAAGCAAGACCAGCGCAATTGCGAAGTGTAGTCCGGCGGCCACCAGCGCTATCCATAACCACGAAATCCGAGCAACGTGCGCCAGGCCGGCAACCAGGCTTGCGATCAGGAAGCCGTAGCCAAATGCGAAAAGAATCAGAGCAAGAATCAAACAACTTGCGAGCACTAGTAATTGCACGAGCGCCGCTTTCGATTCCTGCGCGATTAGGGCAAAGCGGCTTTCAAAAAACTCTGTCAGCGCACTTGCGAGCGCGAGCAGGTTTTCAAGCAAACCGACATGCCCCGCAGGATTGCGGGACCGAGGGGGCTCGCTGATCATTCGGCAGCAGCGCGTTTAGCGCCGGAAGATCAAACCCAGGACAAACCCGATTCCGAGCGCTGTGAACACCGCCTTGGTCGGATTTTCGCGCACATATTGCTCCGCGTCTTCCTGGAACGTCCGAACGCGATCCCTCGCATCGCCCCAAGCTTGTTCCGCTTTGCCACGCGCATCGCCCCACGCCTGTTCGGCCTTGCCGCGGTACTCTCCGGCGATGGCGCCCGCCGCAGATTTCAAATCCTCGGCTGCTTTGCGTGCATGTTGTTTGCTGCTCTCCAATTTGTCTTGCGCGTCCGCCGCGGCAGACGCTTTTTGTTCTTTATCTTCTTCAGCCATTGGTAATCTCCAGTTGATTTTCGCCTAATTATCCGCGCGCTTTGCAGATTCGGCAAACAAATCTCGTGCCACTGGAAAAGGACCTTGAATGGTTTAAGACGTTATGTCAGGCAACCGCGCGTGATTCGTTAAAAGGTTACATCGTTCCAACAGATTCACGATTTAACGATCCAACGCTTCGCGCAGCCTACTACTCACGGAAAACGATGCGCGCTTTTGTCAGATCGTAGGGCGAAAGCTCCAGTGAAACCTTGTCACCCGGAACAATGCGGATGAAATGCTTTCGCATTTTGCCCGAGATATGCGCCAGCACATTGCGTTGCCCGGGAAGATCGACACGAAACATCGTGCCCGGCAACACTTGAGTCACCGTTCCTTGGGTTACGATCTGTCCTTCCTTCGGCATCGCCTGAATTATACTCTTGAGCGTGTGTCGCTCAACCGGCGCCGCGAATTCCCGACTCTTATCGAAACTGATCTAACGAAACGGTGGGCAAATATTCACCGAGTTCCTGGCGTTTCCACCATGCCCCGGATCGGCGATGTTCCTCCGTAGTGGTGAAACGGTAACGATAAAAACGTGCGCGGATATAGCGCGGCGGCTTATCTGGAAATGGATTGTGCGCAAGCAATCGGTTTACGTCCGCTGACCCTTGCAGGAGTCTGATGGTCAGTCCTCCGAACCATGGATTTTGCTGCGGAGTTCCCAGGGCGGCGAACCACATTTGCCAATCAAGTCGCGGTTGATGTGGTGCACACCAGCCGGGCGCACGTTTAACGTCGCCTGGTTTCCATTTGAATTCGTAAGGCAGCCAGTCAATGCCATCTGCGCTGCCTTCGATTACAATTTCGGCGCGGTCCTTCGTCATTACACGAAAAAGTCCATAACCATTCACGATTCGAAACGCTTCGACACGGCGATAAGCAGCCGCGAGCGGGCGCGGCCACGGAGCGTCCGGTTTAAACACAGTGAAAATGAGCCAGGCATTGATCGGCAGCGTGACAACAATCACCGCAATCGCGCCGTAGGTCGACAATCTGTAACTGTAGCAGCGGTTTATGACCGTCGCATACTTTCGGCCGATCGCAGCGTCATCAATCAACAATAAACACAACACGATCGTCATCAGGTTGAAGAAGCAGTAGTTGCCGGTGACAGCAATCGCGATTTGCAAAAAAACGATCAAGCCAGCAGCGATGAGCCGCGGCCGGCGCGGCGACCAGATAAAAAACGGCGCAATGATCTCCACCGCGAGGCAAAATGCGACCGAGAAATGCTTGAACCATTCCGGGCTTTTGTCTGCCCACCATCCGAACACAGTCGGTAGCGGCTGCGACCAGTAATGATAATCGAGCGCCGTGAGCGCGCTCCAATGAAATGAGTGATTAAGCCAACCCCAGGAATCATCACCGCTCGTTAGCTTCACGACGCCAGACATCACCATCAATTTGAAAAGGAGCAGCTTGAGCAAAAACAGCGCGGTGCGCGAGACTGGTGGTTCGCGTCCACGCTTTGGCCAAATTTGCCACGGCGCGAGAAAGATCGCCAAAAAGCCCGTCTCCAGCAGCAGAATGTCCCATTGAAAGCTGAGAAAAGTTTGTCCAGCGATCGTAAGTGACAGGTAAAAAACAAACAGCGCGATGAGCGAAAGCACTGGAACGAATCCGGCGATTAGGAGCAATGACGAAACGGCACCGCCGCCGCAAAGAAAATGAAGAAATGCATTGCTCGAATTGAACCAGCAAAGCGTCGGCAGCAGCGAGTAAGCGCGGCCGCCGAGTTGTTCGTGAACGGCTGGCAGAAATTGATTTACCGGCGAGATCCCGTTGCTGCCAATAAGCCCGTCCACTTGCACCCAAAGCGAAACGAACGCGATTAAGTAAATGACGCCCAGCGTGCGAAGAAACCAGCGCCGGGACCAAAAATAAGTCGGCGGGCGAACGTCTGTTCCCCAGAGCAGCCGAGTGACCGTCGAGCCAAGCTTCCGATGATGAGCGATAAATTTGTAACCAAGTTCGGAAATCGCTGCGAAACCGGGAACGCGATCATAACTTCGCGACAGCCATTTTCTCGAAGATCGACATCGTAACGAGCGATACACCGCTTCAGCGGCGAAAAAGATTTTCCCGTCTGGTTCGATCAAAGCGACCGCGCGTTTGAATTGTTCGACCGGAATTTCGGGATATCGCTCCGCTGCTTCCTGGTAAGTTACGTAATCAACTGCGCCCGCGGTGATTTCACGCCAGCGTTCGATCCAGCGTTTGCAAAAATGACATTCGCCGTCCCAAATCATAAGCGACTTGGGCGGCGGATTGGCGACGCGGATGTGCGATTCGTTAGTCATCAACGCCCAACGTTCAACGCCGAACCAGCCTTCGCAAGGCTACGGCGCGCCAGGCGCTCATGGAGGATGCACCACAAAGCATTAATCGTTGAATCGCTAAAAAAGTTAAGGGAGTTACGAAGATGGGTCTTCCGATGTAACGATGTAACCTTTTAACGATTCACGATTCGTTAAACTCTGCCCAGACCGGCGCATGATCGGAAGGTTCTTTTCCTTTTCTCATGTCACGATCTATTCCTGCCGTATGACATTTCTTCGTGAAAGTTTTGCTCGCCAGAATCGCGTCGATCCGAAGGCCGCGATTTTTTGGAAATGAAAGCATCCGATAATCCCACCAGGTGAAGAGACCGCCCTCTTTGTGGTGCAATCGGAGCGTATCGGCGAAACCGGCCTCGCATAGGCGGCGGAATGCTGTCCGCTCCTCATCAGAACACATGATCGCGCCGCGCCAGAGATCAGGATCGTGAACATCGATATCCTCCGGAGCGACGTTGAAATCGCCGCAAACAACCAACTCGGCAGTTTCTTCTTTCGATAAACAATCTCGCAGCCGCGCGTACCAGCTCAATTTGTAATCGTACGCACGCGAGCCTACGGCTTGTCCGTTCGGCGCGTAAACCGAAAAGACGCGGATGTCATCGATTGTAGCCGCGATAACGCGTGCTTGCGCATCGATAACTTCATCGCACAGTGACGGGCGCACATCGCGCGGCTCGCCTTTCGCAAGAATGGCAACGCCGTTGTACGATTTCTCTCCGTGATAGGCTGAGCGATAACCACCCCCTTGCAGAGCGAGCAAGGGAAATTGCTCGTCTGTGCATTTCGTTTCCTGCAAGCAAACGATGTCCGGCTTTGTCGCGTCGAGCCAGGCAAACAGCCGGTCTTGACGTTTGCGCAGCGAATTGATGTTCCAGGACGCGATTCTCATTGTTGCTGTAGCGGCGGTCTATGATCGTCGCAGCAATTCGACCCGTGACAACTTACGATCGACGCTGATAGAGCGCCGCTACAGCTCCAGTTCCACTCCCGGTGCCGGCACGATTACTTTCGAGCCAGGAAGGTCCAACGCCAGCTTCGTGCGCATCCATTCCACTGCCGGTGGATCGCCGTGCACGAGAACAATTTTCCGGGGTGAAAGCTTCTCGGCGTAGTCGATAAGCGCCTCGCGTGTTGCGTGTGCGCTGAATTGAAACTGTTCGATGTTGCAGCGGACGCGCTGTGCCGCTTCGTCGGGATCGAGCGTGACTTTCGCGCCCGGCGCCGCGTTCCGAAGAAGACCGGCGGGAGATTCTGGATCGGCGTAACCAACAAAAAAAACCGAGTGCTGCGGCTTCTCAACAAGGCGACGCGCAAAAATATTGGAGAGAGTTTTCGGCGTCATCATGCCACTTGAGAGCGCGTAAATTCGTTCGGCGCAGATGGGCGCATCATGAATTGTTTGGCCATTCAAGACGAACGGCGCTGTTTCCTCCATCAATTGCAAACGCGCCAACTGCCGCCGAGCCCTCGATGCGCGGCGATCGTAAATATCAGTCATCTTTGAACTGAGACCGCCGATGTAAATTGGAAAATCGGGTGGGATTCGTTCACGGCGGAATTTATAGAACATCGCCAGCACCTCCTGCGTTTTACCGAGCGCAAAAACTGGTATGAGCACGCATCCGCCACGCTTGAAAGCACGATCGATTGCTTCCGCCAGACGGCGTTCTTCATCGCCGCGCGTCCAACCCGCAGGCTTGGCGTGATCACCTCTCGTGCACTCCATGATCAGGATGTCGATCTTCTCCTTCGGAAAGATCGCCGCTTCCATAATCGTTTGATCGTCGAAATTGACGTCGCCTGTGTAAAAGATCGTGCGGCCTTCGGCGCGCAGCAAAATTCCGGCGGAGCCGAGGACGTGCCCTGCATCGAAGAACTCGAATGTCAGCCCCTCTGTTCCGTCCTGTGGCGCACGTTCGGCAGAGATCGAGATGCATTGCCGCAGCGGACACCAATGCCAGAGATCCGCCGCGTGATCGGTTTCGCGATGTGTGAAAAGTGGATATAACATCGCGCCAATCTCCTCGCGCTGTCGCGTCATCACATTGACTGAGTTATGCAAAAGCGTGTTGCCGATTTCCGCGGTCGTTTCCGTCATGAAAATGCGCGCGCCGGGTTGCCGTCGCATGAGCACCGGTAATGTGCCGATGTGATCCTGATGGGCGTGCGAAATCAGGATCGCTTCAATTTTCCGGTCTGCGATCGCTTTGAAATTCGGCAGCGCTTCATCGCCGGTGTTCTTTGGATGCATTCCGCAATCGAGCACGAGACGATGGCCGCTAATCTCGAGATAATATGAGTTAGCCCCGATCTCTGTGCGGCGCGTGAGATTAATGAATTTCACGTACGTTTCTCCGCGCTGGACTTTGAACTTTTCTCACGTGCATGCAATCACGTTGAAATCTGAACGGGCAGTCTTGCTCACGGTCTAAATACACGTTCAATGAAGGAAGAGCCGCAGCGGCAGGGGAATCAAAACCAGCGCCTCGAGCAGGATATTTCTATCCACATTTTTACCGTTTCTTCCGCGATGGTTGGCGTTTGTTTGACTGTGATAGGGCTCATTCGCGTCGTAATCTCACTCGGGACCGCAGACACGCTCGCGGACGATTGCCTCGCAATGGACGCGTTATTGTTTCTCATCTCGTGTCTCCTTTCTTACTGGGCGCTTCGCTCGCGCGGATGGAGACGGATGCACCGACTTGAACGACTCGCCGATGGCATATTTATTTTCGCGATGATCGGGATGGTCGTGGTTTGTACGCTGATCACTTACACGATTACTGTTCCCAACCGGTGAAGTCTTGCGCTACAGCAGCTCTTTGAATATCCGCATCCAGTTGCCGCGCAGGACCCTTTCGATCTGCGCATCGCTGAATCCGCGCTCGATCAGGCTGCGGGTGAGATTGCGCGCGTGCGAGTGATTCCTTAGATCGGGAATAAAATGCGGAGTCGTGAATTTTGCGGCGAGCTCTTTCTGCCTTGACTCAGGCCACTGGCAGTAAATGAACTCGAAAAAATCGAAGCCGATCCCGACGCAGTCGATGCCGATCAAGTTTGCGATGTGTTCGATGTGATCGACGTAGCGATCGAGTGTGCTCTCTTCTTCTCTCGGGCTAACGAGGACGGCATTAACGCCGATCACTCCGCCACGTTCGCCGATCATCTTGATTTGCTCGTCGCTGACATTGCGCTCGATATCGTAATACTTTCTCGCGTTTGTATGTGAAACGATGGGAGGTTTGGTGGTGATTGCGAGAATGTCTTCGAACCCGGTCGGGCTGATGTGGGCAAGATCGACGATTACACCGAGCGCTTCGCATTGCCGGACCACGTCGCGCCCGAACTCGGTCAAGCCGTCGCGCGAAGAGCCCGTTGAGGCGAAAATGCCGCCATCACCCGCAGCGTTGCGCTGGGCGTGTGTCAGCCCAATTGCACGGACACCGAGCCCATAAAAAACTCGCAACAATTCCAGATCGGTGCCGAGCGGCTCGACGCCTTCCATGGTAATGAGGAGCGCGATTTTGCGAGCCTTGTGCGCATCAAGAATCTCCTCATGACTTTTGCAAATAGCGAAGCGCCCAGATTCTCCTGCTTCCGAATAAAGACGAGAGATCTGATCGAGCGCCACGCGCAAACGCATCTCTGGCATATAGCGATCTTCGATATAAATCGCCGCGCTCAGGACGCTGATATCGCCGGCTTCGAGTTCCGGCAGAAAATCCGTGGCCAATACGTTTGTGCGATACCGTTTTTCGTACAAGTCCATTGGCATGTCGAAGTGAAGATCGACAATTCCATCGGCGTGCAGCTGGTCGATTCGCTCTTCGATCGATTTCTCGGCAGTGGTCATAATGTGTGGCGCACGTTTTCCGACTAGATAATTTCCGGCTCCATGTTCAAGAGCGCGTCGTGCGCCTTCTCGAGGCTGTTCATCTTCATGAACCGGCATTCGCCGCAGAAGCAGGTGTCGGTTGGTCCGGGAATAAATGTTTTATCGGGAATCTCTTTGCTCAGCCGATGCAATAATCCAGCTTCGGTCACGACGATAATCTCATGCGCAGGCGACTCTCTGCAAAAAGTCACCATCTTTTCTGTCGAACAAACTTCATCAGCCAGCATGCGCACGGCATAGGTGCATTCCGGATGCGCAACGACCGGTGCATCGGGATATTCTTCCCGGATGCGATTGATGCTGCGTGCGGTGAACTCGACGTGCACGTAACAAGTGCCTTGCCACAAATCCATCTTGCGCCCGGTCCGTTCCATCACCCAGGCGCCAAGGTTTTGGTCTGGAACGAAGAGAATATTTCGATCAGCGGGCGCCGCGCGCACGATCTTGTCCGCATTGCCGCTCGTACAAATCACATCAGCCTGAGCTTTCACGCCGACGCTGCAGTTGATGTAAGCGATGACGTAATAGTTCTTATCGCCGTGCTCGTTCAAAAACTGCGCTAGCTTTTCGGGCGGACACGATTCGGAGAGCGAGCAGCCGGCATCGAGATCAGGCAAAATCACCCGTTTGTCTGGATTAATGATCTTCGCTGTTTCAGCCATGAAATGGACACCGCAAAACAAGATTACGTCGGCACTCGTTTTTGCCGCCTGATAACTAAGGCCCAACGAGTCACCGACAAAGTCCGCGGCGTCCTGCAACTCCGGGACCTGATAATTGTGCGCCAGTATGATAGCGTTCCGCTCGCGCTTGAGCTGTTGCAGCTCTTTAGCAAGATCGACTCCGAAATTTATACCAGCACCTACCATTGCCTAATATCACGGTTTCTTATGAATTCACAAACTAGCGAGGCCCGATATCGCCTCGGTTTCATCGGTGCGGGCAAGCTGGGTGGCTCGGTCATTCGCGGTTTGGTCCGGGCAAGATTCTGTCAGCCGGGCGAAATCATTGCCAGCGAACCGAGTGAGGCGGCGCGCGCTGAGCTGCGCAAAGATGCCGATGTTATTTTTGCTGCTGAGAACGGGGAGGCCGCAGAGAAAGCGAAAACTATTTTGATTGGTGTGAAGCCCAGCATTGTCCTGCCGACGCTGCGCGAAATTCGAGGCAGGATCGACAACAAGCTTGTGATCTCGCTTGCCGCCGGCGTTCGCATTTCAAGCATGGAAAAAATCGCCGGTGCGCGATTTATGCGCGCGCTGACAAACACACCGTCGGCTGTGTGCCAGGCCGCGACTGCGACCGCATGCGGAACGCGCACGACAAATGCCGATGTCGATCTTGTGCGAAAAATCTTTGGCGCGATCGGCATTGTCGCTGAGGTCGCAGACGAACAAATCGATACGGTGACCGCGCTTTGCGGCAGCGGGCCGGCATTTATTTACGCGATCATCGAAGCGCTCGCGGCAGGCGCCGTGAAAATGGGGCTTGATGCTAACGTGGCCGTCGAGCTCGCAATTCAGATGGTATTCGGCGCAGCGCAATTCGCGGACGAAAGCAAACTTTCTCTGGAGGAGCTGCGTGAGATGATCGTCACGCCCGGCGGCACGACCGCCGCCGGTCTGGCGGAGATGGAGAAGCTTCAAACAGCGAAAGGTTTGATTGCCGCAGTCGAAGCGGCAACCAAACGCGGCCGCGAAATGGCGAGAGAGAATCCGTAGCTGTCGCCCTAGAGCGACGCCGCGCGGGCGCTGCACCACTCCATCGCTAAACCTTGCACCGCCAGCGGTTAGAGCGCTCTACGCATCGCGTCAATCGGAGCTTCACGGTCGAACCAATTGGAAAAAGAGAGTGCCCCCTGATGTAGTAACATCGGCAATCCATTTGCGCCACGCGCGCCCGCTTCATCAGCTGCGCGAAGCAAAGACGTTTTCGACGGACCATATACCGCATCGAAGACCATGTGATGCGGTGCCAGCAATCGCGCTGGGATTGGCGTTGGGTCGCTCGGATTCATTCCGAGCGGCGTGGCATTGACGATGAGATCGACATCCCCAACTTGTGCCCGCAACGCCGCTTCATCCCACGCCACCGCTTCGAGGCGCGCCACCGGACCAAGCACGTGCGGCCCGGCAAAGAAAGACCGCAACCGCTCGGCGAGGGCATTTGCTTTTTCCAGCGTACGGTTGACAAGCACGAGGCGTTCGCAATTCTCGAGCGCACATTGCCAGGCAATTGCGTGGCCCGTTCCGCCACCAACGCCAACAATTAGTACCCGCAGATCGCGTACATCGGCTGAGAATTCGCTGCGGATGGCTCGCAAGAATCCTTCGCCGTCGGTATTTGAGCCGATCAGCTTCTTATCGCGAACACGGATCGTGTTTACAGCGCCTGCGCGACGCGCCCGTTCATCCACTTCGTCGATTTGCGCGAACGCCGCGATTTTGTGCGGCACGGTCAAGTTGATTCCAATGAAATCGAGCTTGCGCAGAAAACGCAGTGCCGATCTCAATTCATTCCCTCGAATATGAAAGCGCGCGTATTGCATCTCGATCTTGCACTCGCGCAGGGCAGCGTTCTGTATTTGCGGCGAGAGCGAATGTGCGACCGGATCGCCGAATACCCCAAGTCGGATCGGCGGATCTACATCGCGCGCCCCCTCGGACCAATTTTCAAGATCGGCGAGTGTGTAACGCTCGGTGGTGCGCTTTTCTTTCATTGCTGCGGCGTCGAGGATACTACCGCCCGGTTCATTCGTCTGCTACTGTCGCGCGATTACGATGACGGCATCGACTAGCACTCTTGTTCCTTCGGACTTCATTCGCGACATTGTCGCGGAGGATGTCCGGACTGGAAAATACAAACTAATCCACACGCGCTTTCCGCCTGAGCCGAACGGTTATCTGCACATCGGCCACGCGAAATCGATTTGCCTCAATTTCGGCATCGCGCGCGAGTTCGGGGGCATTTGCAACGTGCGAATGGACGACACAAACCCCACAAAAGAAGAAACCGAGTACGTCGATTCCATCATGGCGGACGTGCGATGGCTCGTTGACGACTGGGGCGCTTCGCATCTTGCATTAAATAGAAACACCCCCTTCTACGCCTCGGATTATTTCGATCGATTTTACGAATGCGCAGTTGAATTGGTGCGCAAGAATAAGGCATTCGTTTGCGACATGACCCCGGAGGAGACCGACGAGTATCGCCGGCTCGGCAAGGAAAGTCCGTTTCGCAATCGTTCGATCGAAGAAAACCTCGATCTCTTCGCGCGCATGAAAGCGGGCGAATTCCCGGATGGCGCGCGCACGTTGCGAGCGAAGATCGACATGAGCGCGCCCAACGTGTGGCTGCGCGATCCGGTGCTCTACCGCATCCGGCACGCCTCGCATCATCGGACTGGCGACAAATGGTGCATTTACCCGATGTACGATTGGGCGCATACGTTGAGTGATTACATCGAGGGGATTACACATTCGGTTTGCACTTTGGAATTCGAAGTGCACCGGCCGCTTTACGAATGGATTCTCGATGCCCTCGAAGTGCCGCGGCCCCGGCCGCATCAATATGAATTTGCACGGCTTAATCTGACTTACACGGTCATGAGCAAGCGAAAGCTCATCCAGCTCGTGAACGATAAACTCGTGAACGGCTGGGACGATCCGCGCATGCTGACCATTTCCGGGTTGCGCCGGCGCGGCGTGACCGCGAGCGCGTTGCGGGCGTTCGCCTACAACATCGGTATCACAAAATATCCGAGCATGACCGACATGGCCGTGCTGGAACACACGATGCGCAATGAATTCAATCGCACAGCCGCCCGCCGGCTCGCTGTGCTGCGGCCAATCAGAGTTGTACTGACGAATTATCCCGCAGATAGGGTCGAAGAAGTGGATGCCGTTAATAATCCCGAAGACACGAATGCCGGAACGCGCAAAATCCCGTTCAGCCGCGAGCTTTTTATCGACCGCGACGATTTTATGGAAACGCCGCCGTCGAAATATTTTCGGCTGAGACCGGGCGGCGAAGTGCGACTTAAATACGCCTACATCATCAAGTGCGATGAAGTGGTAAAAGACAACGCTGGCAAGGTTACCGAATTGCGCTGCAGCGTCGATTTTGAGAGCAAATCAGGCGGTGCCACTTCCAATCGCAAAGTCAAAGGGACGATCCATTGGGTCAGCGCGGCGCATGCGATCGAGGCAGAAGTCCGGTTGTATGATCGGCTCTTTACCGTTTCCGAACCCGATGTGGGCGGCGATTTCAAAACGTTCATCAATCCGCACTCGCTCGAAGTGGTGACGGCGAAATGCGAGCCCGCGCTCGCCGAGGCGCGGCCGCCAGAGCGTTATCAATTCGAGCGGCTCGGCTATTTTGCGCTCGATCCGGATTCCACGCCTGACAAACAAGTGTGGAACCGCACGATTACGTTGAAAGATACGTGGGCGAAGGAAGCTAAAAAAACTTAGAGAGCGCGCGATCGATGCGCGCCAGCACTTTCTCTTTACCGAGAACTTCGAGCAGATGATAAAGGCTCGGACCAATATTGCTGCCGCTAACGCCTTAAGTCGGGGCTTGTTCTCGGCGGTGAAATGTTTCGCGACGCCTTCCGGGTTGTAATCAAAATCGTCGGTGAAATAGAACCCGCAGTAGGCGGGCAGTTTGTCGAACGTGTTGATCTTGCCTTTGCACGTTTGCAGAGCCGAGTGGATGTATTGCTCCGGATAATTGTCGATCTTTACACCGCTCGACTTGAGCTTCGTTAACGCAAGAGCATAAAACTCCGAGTCGCTCAGCTCGCGCGCATACTCGCCGTTCAACCAATGCAATTTATCGGGATCAAACGTGGCCTGGCTGCGCCCAACATTATTGAGATCGAAAAGTCGGATGATCTCTTCGATGTTGATCTTTTCCCGGTTGTCCTTCGGCGACCAGCCGAGCAGGCAAAGGTAATTGCGAACGGCCGCCGGCAGATAGCCTCTCTTAATGTAGTACTCCACGCGCGCGCCTTCGTCCCGCTTACTCATCTTTGAGCCGTCCTTGTTCAGAATGAGCGGGATGTGCGCGTAACGCGGCGGCGTCGCGCCAAGCGCGCGGAAAATCTCAATGTGCTTGGGCGTATTCGAAAGATGATCTTCGCCGCGAATCACATGCGAAATTTTCATCTCCATGTCGTCAATCACATTCACAAAATGGAAAATCCATGAGCCATCCGGCCGACGGATGGTCATGTCGGGATGCGTCTGTTCATTTGACAAATCGAAATCGATCTTGCCGCAAACGAGATCATCGACAATCACATGTTCGCGCGGCGAACGAAATCGGAGAGCCCCCTGATCTTCGAAAATATGGCCGCCATCTTGTAGTTTCTTCAGGTAGCTCTCGTAAAGTTCTGCGCGTTCGCTTTGCAAATAAGGGCCGAAATCTCCACCGATGTGGGGGCCTTCGTCCCAATTGAGGCCAAGCCATTGGAGTCCGTCACAAATCGCCGCCATTGCTTCCTTGATATTGCGCGTTCGGTCGGTGTCTTCGATGCGCAAAACGAATTTGCCGTCGTGATGCCGTGTGAAAAGCCAGTTGAAAAGCGCCGTGCGCGCCCCGCCGATGTGCAAATAATCGGTGGGCGAGGGGGCAAAACGAACGCGGATTTCCGGATTCATTCGAAAATCAATTCACCCACAGATTACACAGATTTTCGCAGATTGCTGTAGCCGCCTCGTTATCTGCCGCGCCGGAGTTTCGCGAAGGCGGGTGCGAGGCGCGGCGGAGATATTAGCCCCGGATGCGTTGCCTCGCCCACAGGGCAACGGCTACAGGTTATTGATGAATAGCTTGCCCGCGCGACGACGCACATGCCGATCTTGCGCAAGGTTCACCTTTGCAATGTGCGCTGCTGGATCGAGAAGCGAGCGGACGCGCTCGATAGCTTCGAATCCGATTTCGGAAACATTTTGCGCCCGCAGCCATTTCAAAATCGTTCGGCGCTGAAGCGCGACGGACAGGGGGCGCAATTCTCTCACGTTGAGATGGCCGTCGCGGTTTGGGGGAACTCGCAGTTGAGTGTCGATCCAGTTTTCTTCGTCGGCTGCGATTCTGGCCGCGCGCCAAACGCTCATCCGAATCTTTCGGCCGAGCTGCTTCTCGATGTACGGAATGATGCGCTGACGAACTCGATTGCGCAGTGGCGTGAGATTTTTATTGGAAGCGTCCTCGCGGAATTTTAATCGATGTTTGCGCACATATTTATTGATTTCATCGCGCCAAACGTCGAGAAGCGGTCGGACAATCGTAAGATGGACATCGTCGATGCGGCGGTGGAAAACTTCGCGCATGCCGGCCAGTCCGGCACTGCCTGAGCCGCGAAACAAGTTGATCAAAAACGTTTCGACAAGATCGTCGGCATGATGGGCGAGAAAAATTGTGCCACAGCGTCTCTTATGCGCGATTTTCGCAAAGACCTTGTAGCGCGTTTCGCGCCCCGCGGTCTCGATCGACATCTTGTTTCTTTTTGCCAATGTCCGAACGTCTGCTGACTCCATTGCGAGATCGACATCGTATTTCGCGGCGAGTTTTTTCACAAAGCGCGCATCGGCCCGGGAAGATCGGCCGCGCAGTTGATGGTCGAGATGGCAAACGATCAGCTTGCGATAACCAAGATCGACTAGCCAATGAAGCAGTGCGACCGAATCGCGCCCGCCCGAAACACCAATGAGGTAGCGACGGCGCCGCGGAAATTTCCGCAGGGTGTCGGATTCAAATCGAATGCAGCGACGCCTCATTAGTATAAGAGGAGGCCACTATGCGAGAGGCACGTCAAGCATTGCTCAGGTGATTGCACTGGCTTCACGTCGATGGCGGTGTACCAGGCGGCCGGGTTTCCGGACGGCGCCGTTTACTTGGTACTGCCGAGGCGACTGCGGATCGCTTACGACTTGCTTGCGAATGGCGTCGTCACCCAGCTTGCTGCGTCAGGCTTGCGGTCAGCCGAGGAACACCAGCGAATCGCGCGTTAGTCCGTCCAGCACCTGCGCAGGCTTTCCCTTGAGCGAAGCGCAATAGACGTCGAGCGCGATCGTGGGGCCCCCAGGGCCGGCGATCGTTTGCCGTGATTCCAATTTCCGTCGCGGCCAGCATAGCGCGTGCCATAGCTTTATTTTTCTGATGTTATTGCAAAAATAAAGTTAAATATATTTCCGCGTAGCCGTTAACATCGCGCCGAAGCATCTTATGACGAAGCCAATAAGTTTAAATAAGTTTAAATAAGTCTCGCTTTTATTGATTATGAACATTCACAAAGAGAGAATGAAAGGAAAAATTAACATGAAAGAAAAAAACAGCATCGACAAAGGGACGATGAAGAGATTTGCAGTAGTGATCCTCGGACTTGGATTGGCCTTCGGGTTCGGCCCCGCCGCCCGCACGGCGACGCCATCGCTCGATGTAGCAACGAGCTCCGGATTCCAATTCGTCGCAGACGCCTACGGTACGCAAGCGAACCTCGGAAACGTGGTCGTCGCAGGCAAGACCGCGGTCTCGACACTGGGACCGTGCGGTACTGTGGAGCCACCTGTGCACAACGAGAACACGGTCGCGAGCACTGACGCCAGCCCGCTATTCACCACTGGCGTCATTAACACGACAGCCGACGGCACCACGCTGATCGGCGGCACGCTGCAGGCCATGGCCACCGCTGACGTCCACGACGCCAATTTGCTGATCACACAGCTGGGGGGGGTTATCACCGCGGATGAGGTCAAGGCCGTGAGTACGACCACGCATGATGCCACCGGCTTCCACACGAGCGCGGAGGGCTCGACCTTCGTCAACCTGGTGGTGGCCGGGATCCCCATCATGGGTACTCCTCCGCCGAACACGCAGATCAACCTCGTCGGCTTCGGTCACGTGGTGCTCAACGAGCAGATCACGAAGATCGTGTCTCACGCCTCTAGCGGCTTGACCTCTGGGGTCGAGGGGACTTTGGACGGGCAGGCGTACGGGACGAAAGCCACCCTGGCACACGTGATCACGTCGGGCCCGAGCGCTCTCGTGAACATGTCGTGCTTGGGGACCAATGGCCACCTCAGGACCAACTCGGTTGCTCAGGTTCAGGTCCCTCCTCTGTTCTCGGTCGGCGAAGTGGTGGACACCGCGCAGGGGACCGTGAACAGCACGTCGGCAGTGGGTGAGATGACATCAACGGTCCAGGGCGTCGACGTCATCACCGGCTTGGTGACGGCGAGCCTGGTGAAGGCCGACGCGCACGCTTCAAACATCGGTGGAACCCTGACCTTCAGCGATACCGGCTCGATGTTCGTCGACCTCCACGTCACCGGGTTCCCGAACATCGGCGATGACCCGCCACCGAACACAAGGCTTCACATCGTCGGGCTGGGAACGCTCTGGCTCCACCGGGTCATCCAGACGTCGAACAATATCGAGGTCCGGATGATCGAGGTCATCGTGACCGAGGCGAATAGCTTCGGGATCCCGATCGGCACCGACATCCAGGTCGCCGTGGCGGAGGCATCTGTTCACTAGGACAAGTGCCGCTCGCGGACGACGACGAAGAGCATGCGAACAGGAAGGGCGCCGTCACGGTGGCCCTTCCTTTGGATCTGGAGGGGAGGAGGCCGGGCGGCTAGCAGCCGGTCGAATGCGGCATCGGATCGCGATCAGCAGCATTACTGCCTAGCGCGTTTGAGTGGCCCGGGCTGGCCGTTGAACAGAAAGCCGGCAGTATGCATTTGGAGTCCCATTTGACAATGAATGAACGTTCATTCATCTTCCCAAGATCATGCCGCAACCCCAGATAGAATCCAGCCAGGACCGACGCACCCAAATCCTCGATGCCGCCCTGATCTGCTTCGCCAAACGAGGCTTCCACCAGGCCAGCATGCACGACATCAGTGCCGAAGCCGGGATTAGCGTCGGTCTGATTTATCGCTATTTCGAGAATAAGGATGCGGTTATTTCCGCAATGGCCGATCGGCATAAAAAAGAAATCCACGAAGTGCTGGAGCGCGCGCGACGGGCGCCGACGCTGCTTGAGTCGCTTGAGATTTTATTCACAGCGCATTGTTGCGAAGACGCGCCGCAAGTTGTCTCTGCGTTTGTTGTCGATCTTTACGCGGAAGCGTCGCGCAATCCGCACGTGGCCGACTTGGTGCGCGACGTTTTGCAGACGGCGATGGATGGCGTGACCGATTTGATCGCGCGCTCGCCGGAAGCAGAGAGTGCCGCGCATGGTCTAAAACCTCATGAGCTGGCGGAATTAATTTTTGCTGTCTCGCGCGGAATGTTGATGCGCGATGTTTTGCAGCCGCAGGAGATGACTGCGGCGGAAAGGCGCACGCGGCAGCTCGAAGTCACACGCCGATTGTGGCGGCTGTTATTCAAAAAGGAGAGCGAACCAGCCTATGCATGACGTGGCGAAACCTTTGAGGAGAGAAGCGAAAGTGAAATCAACGCGCAAAATGGTGATCAAAGCCCTTTTGGCTGTGGGGGCATTGGTTCTGGTGATTTGTGGAATCAAGGCAATGCAGATCGTCACGATGGTGACGACGAAGCCACCGATGCCTGTCGCAACGGTAACTAGCGCGCCGGTGAAGGAAGAAGATTGGGCGCCGATGTTGTCGGCTGTTGGGGCGGTTTCGGCCGTTCAAGGCGCGATGGTTTCAACCGAACTCGCTGGGACGGTTAGCGAGATCATGTTTCAAAACGGAGGCGTTGCCAAAAAAGGAGACGTAATCTTAAAACTAGACGCCTCCCAGGAGGAAGCACTTTTGCGATCAGCGGAAGCCGAAGCTGAGCTGGCGCGCACGGACTTGGAACGGACTCGCGGTCTTGCCTCACAAAACGTCGTTTCGAAGGCTGAACTCGACGCTGCTGAGTCAAAATTCAGGAGACTGACTGCCGTTGTCGATCAGATGCGCTCCAATATTCGGAAGAAGACGATTGTGGCTCCGTTTGATGGAGAGCTTGGCATTCGCCAGGTGAACGTCGGACAAATGATCAATGCCGGTCAGCAGGTTGTGCTGTTGCAATCGCTCGATCCGGTATATGTCGATTTTGCATTACCGCAGCAACATCTCCAGAACCTTTCGACCGGATTGGAAGCGCGTGTGCGCACCGATGCGCTCCCGGGGCGCGAGTTCGTCGGCAAACTGACGGCGATCAATTCCGCCGTGGACACGGTGACGCGAAATTTGACGTTGCAAGCCACGCTGGAGAATCCGGATCATGCGTTGCGGCCGGGAATGTTCATCAAGATCGACATTGTATTGCCGGAGAAACACAAGTCGCTCGTTATTCCGGGGTCGGCGATTTCGTACGCGCCCTACGGCGATTCCGTTTTCGTAATCGAGAAACAAAAGGATAACAAGACGGGAAAAGAATCGCAGGTACTGCGTCAGCAATTCGTGCGCGTGGGCGAGGCGCGCGGCGATTTCGTTTCCATCACGACTGGGTTGAAAGCCGGCGAGACGGTCGTGGGAACAGGCGTCTTTAAATTGCGGAACGGAATGGCGGTGGCGATCAATAACGATCTTGCACCAAAGCCGCAGATTAATCCGACGCCGATAGACTCGTAATCAAAATCCGAAATTCGAATATCGAATTCCGAAACAATTTTCAAACTTGAATCAAATGACCGCAACCGACAGCGACGCGATGAAAGGTATGCGTTTTGCCGATTCGTGCTTCGAATTTGTTTCGAATTTCGTGCTTCGGATTTCGAATTTTAGAAAATGAAATCCTTTACGGACCTTTTCATCAAACGCCCGGTGCTGGCGCTGGTCGTCAGCTTTGTCATTTTGCTGGCCGGGGCGCAGGCGATTCTTCCAGTGGTCTTTCCAACGCTGAAAGGGCTTGGGGGTTTAAACGTGCGGCAGTATCCGCGCAGCGATATCGCCGCAATCACGATCAGCACCGTTTACGTTGGCGCGGATGCGGAACTGGTGCGCGGATTTATTACCACGCCGCTTGAGCGCGCGATCGCCGCAGCGGATGGTATCGATTACATCCAATCGCAAAGTAAGCAGGGCGAATCGCTGATCACCGTGCGTCTCAAGCTGAATTACGACGCGAATAAAGCGTTGTCCGACGTTACCTCGAAGGTTGATGCAATCCGGAAAGACCTGCCGCCTGAAGCGGAAATCCCAGTCATCAGTATTGAAACAGCAGATTCGCGGTTTGCTTCGGCGTATCTCAGTTTCACGTCGGACATTCTTCAGCCTAACGAGGTCACCGATTATCTTGTTCGCCTGGTGCAGCCGCGGCTGACTGCGGTCGGCGGCGTCCAGAAAGCCGACATTCTCGGCGGACGCACTTTCGCGATGCGCATCTGGATGAAACCGGATCGCATGGCCGCATTGAACATCAGTCCGGCCCAAGTCCGCAGCGCGCTTTCGCGCAACAATTACCTCGCCGCCGTCGGTAGCACGAAAGGGTCGCTTCTTCAGGTAAACCTCACGGCCAACACGGATTTACACACGGCGGACGACTTTAAGAAACTCGTCGTGCGTGAAGATAAAGGGAATCTCGTCAGGCTCAGCGATATTGCGGACGTCGTCCTCGGTGCCGAAGATTACAATACCGAAGTTCGCTTTTCTGGGGAGAAAGCGGTGTTCATGGGCATATGGGTGCTGCCAAATGCGAACTCTGTGGACGTAATCAAACGCGTTCGCGCGGAAATGGAGCAAATTCAAAAGGAATTGCCGACTGGCATGACCGGGCAAATCGCGTATGACGCGACAGCTTACATCAACGACGCGATCCACGAAGTCGTAAAAACGTTGATCGATACGTTGCTCATCGTGATGGTTGTGATCTTCTTGTTCCTCGGATCTTTCCGCTCGGTCATCGTGCCGGTGGTGGCAATCCCTATCTCGCTTATCGGGGCATTGTTCCTCATGCAGGCGTTTGGCTTCACGCTGAACTTGCTGACGCTCCTCGCGATTGTGCTGTCGGTCGGGTTGGTCGTCGACGACGCGATCGTCGTCGTCGAAAATGTCGAACGTCACATTCGCGAAGGCATGACGCGCATGAATGCTGCGTTGAAAGGCGCGCGCGAATTGGTAGGCCCGATCATCGCGATGACAATCACGCTGGCGGCGGTCTACACGCCCATCGCGCTGCAAGGCGGGTTGACCGGAGCGCTCTTCCGCGAATTTGCGCTCACGCTTGCTGGCGCCGTTTTCATCTCGGGCGTGGTCGCATTGACGCTGTCGCCAATGATGTCGGCCCATCTGCTGCGCGCCGAGCACGTGGATAAAGGATTCACCGCCATTGTTAACCGCACGTTCGATCGGTTCCGGGATTGGTATGGCGCACATCTCGATCGCACGCTCGCCGCGCGGCCGGCTGTCTATGTCGTGTGGGCCGGCATCTCGGCCCTCGCCGTTATCATGGCTCTACTGATACCAACATTCGCGTCGAAAGAATTGGCGCCGACCGAGGATCAAGGCGTCATTTTTGGTATCGTCACGGCGCCAGCCAATGCGACGATCGACGACACAATTCGTTATGCGGATGCCGCGGGGAAAGTCTTCCAGGATATTCCGGACACGCGGTTCACATTTCAAATTACGAATCCCGACCAAGGGTTCGGCGGAATGGTGTTAAAACCATGGGGCACGCGCAAAACGCCGACAAAAAATTATCTACCGATGGTGCAACAGCAGCTGGGCGCTATTCCGGGAATTCAGATGTTCCCAGTCATGCCGTCGGCTCTTCCGGGCAGCGACAGCTTTCCCGTGAGTTTCGTGATCACTTCCACAGCCGACCCGGAACGGATCCTTGAATTCGCGCAACAGCTTCAAATGAAGGCGATGCAGGCTGGCGTTTTTCGGTTTGCAGATATCGACACCAAAATTGACCAGCCCCAATCCGAGATTGTTTTCGATCACGACAAAGTCGCGTCCCTTGGTCTCGATATGCAGCAGGTTGGTACTGACATGTCGGCCGCGATCGGCGGCAATTTTGTTAATCGCTTCAATATTGCCGGCCGTAGTTACAAGGTCATTCCGCAGGTCAAACGCGTCGATCGTTTGAATCCGGAACAGCTCGAAAACATTTACGTTACCGGTCCGAACAATCAGCTTGTGCCGCTGAGCACGGTGGCATCAATGCGACCCAAAACGGTCGCGCGTTCGCTCAATCGCATGCAACAGCTGAATGCCGTAACCATCAGCGGGGTTCCGACACGGTCACTCGATGCTGCTCTAAAATTTCTCGAAGACGAAGCGCGCAAGATTTTACCAAAAGGGTATGTGCTTGATTATACCGGAGAATCGCGCCAGTTGCGCACCGAGGGAGACAAGTTCACAGCAGTCTTCGCCCTGGCGATCATCCTGATCTTTCTCGTCCTCGCCGCGCAATTCAACAGCTTCCGCGATCCGTTCATTATTCTGCTTGGCTCCGTTCCGCTCGCCATGTTCGGCGCGCTTCTTTTCACTTTTCTGAAGATGCCGTTCGGAAAATTCTTTACTGACGGCTGGACGACGACGCTGAACATTTATTCGCAAGTTGGTCTGGTCACACTGGTCGGGCTGGTTTCGAAAAACGGAATTCTGATCGTTCAATTCGCCAACCAACTGCAGCGGCAGGGTTTGGCCAAACTCGCGGCCGTCGCGCAAGCGGCGCGCATTCGTTTGCGTCCCATCATGATGACAAGCGTCGCGACGGTTGCCGGCCACTTTCCGCTGACGCTGGTGAGCGGCGCGGGCGCGGCAGCGCGAAATTCCATCGGTCTTGTCCTCGTCGGCGGGATGACAATTGGAACCATCTTCACCCTCTTCATCGTTCCGTCGCTCTACATGCTGATCGCGAAAGAACATCACGAAAAATCCTTGGCAGAAGCTGAAGAGGAATCTGTCGCAGAAGATGTAGATCTCACGCCCGAGTACGCGCCTGCGCTCGCGCCAGATGGGAACGGCTGGAAGCAAGCCTGAACGGACGGTGTAGAGGCAGCTGTGTCAGCCGCTTGGAACATTTCGACCTGACCAAGAAACAAAAAGCCCCGGTGAGTTTCCCCACCGAGGCTTTTGCTTTCTTGCTTTAGCCGATCTATTTGCCGCCAGTCGCCCCGCGCGTGGTAAACATGCGGGGCACGCTATTTCAGCCTTTAGGCGGCTCGCTGTTGGCGAGAGGGTTGTGGTACAGCGCTAAACTCAAGAACATCCTCGGAGATTTTGGTAATCGCCCAGGGTTCTGGAGTAGTCTGCATGAGCACATTGGCTTCCACAATCTTGCGACCGACTGGCCGCAATGATTTAATGGAGAAGCCTTCCGCTGCCGTCACAATGTAGCCTTGGCCACCTTGCTGGCAAAAGAATGTGCCGCTCTCTCCGCGCAACGCCTCTGCCAAGTCCGGATGTTGAATTGTCCCATTTAGTGGTAGTTTCGTTTGCATCTGTAAAACGTCGCGCAATACTGGATAATCGCCAGGTAACTTAAGTTGCCTTTTTAATCTCCCGATTATTGAACGTGGCGGGAATGAGCGCAGCCTTCGGCTGGGGCGAAAGAACGGTGGCTGCGCGAGGATGAGGCGCAGGGACAGGCAAATGAGGCGGACCTCTAGGGTTGGCATGAAGCGCGAGGCGGTGATCGATCCGTCACTGGAAAAGACTTTGCTCAGTCTGCACGCCGCCATGAATCTTGGTTCCTTCTGGAAAGCCGTCCAGCAGTTGCTCGCCGCCGCGATCCCACATCGCTTGATAGGCCTCATGCTTCAACCCAATCCAATTTTGCCGCTGATCGCGAGATGGACCCTGCCCATGGCTGATGGCTTCTTCGCCGCTGATCCGCTCAAAAGTTATGTCGCAGGGCGACCGCGTGAAAAGTTTGTGCGGATTTGCGACGTCTTCTCGAATCGAAGCAGCTTGATGAGATCGGCCTTGTACCGCCGTTACATGGCGCCTCAACGCTGCCGACACGGCGTGGTCCTGTTTTTTTGGAGGAGCCAGCGCCTCATTTGTGTGATTGCAATCCTGCGCACTGCGACGCAGGGCGATCTATCCCCGGCGGAGATGAAGTTGCTCCAGCATCTTTACCCACAGTTTCTGACCGCGCTTGATCGGCTCCGGTCGCTCGAGCGCGAGCATCTGGCGCGGATGGCGTTTGAGGAATTTTTGAGCCGCCTGCCTTTGCCGACGATGCTGTTGCGCTGGAACTTAAAGTTAATTTATCAAAACCGGGCCGCGCGTGACTTCTGTGCGATATGGGAAAAAGGGCCGGAGGAGGCGCAACTGATGAAAGCGACCTCACCGGTCCCGGCCGAGATTTTGGATCGCTGCCGTCTGCTCAAGCAACAATGGACACATGCGCAACACCCTATTGCAGAGCAAACAGACTTCAAAGAAGAACGTGTGCATCATCCGCGATCCCCGCATTTGCGCGCGACCCTGCATCTGAAACAGCTCAGTTCAATCGGCGTGGCGCGACCGCATTTCCTTATCGAGTGCGAAGATTTGCGCCGTCAGGTCGCTCCGCACGCGGGGTCGGCGAGCTCGCATTTGCCGCATTTGGCTCAACTTACGAGCCGCGAACAGGAAGTTGCCCGGCTTGTCTGCGAAGGGCGGAGTAATCAGGAGATTGCTGATGACGCCTGCTTGACTTTGCCGACGGTGAAAAAGCATCTTCATGCAATCTTCCGCAAGCTCGAAGTCCCAAGCCGCAGCCGACTGATTACGCTGATGCGATAAAGCATCGTGTCTCGCGTTCCATCCGGTGCGCGACAATCGCGTGTGCCCGCGCACAGATTCGGGTTCGCCGTCACATGCAGGGCGCAAGGATTGTCAGCGTGGTGGCTTTTCGATTTCCTTTCGTTCGATGCGCACAGCGTACTTGTCTGGTTCGAGCTGTGCTCCGAATTCACTGGCATAAACCTGAGTAAACTCAGCGCCGAAGAGCAAAATCTGCGACGAATAATAAGCCCAGAGGAGCAGCGTGACTAGCGAACTGGCCGCGCCATAAGCTGACGCAGCCGTACCGCTACCAAGATATAAGCCGAGCCCCCACTTGCCGATCACAAAGAAAACGGCCGTCATGATCGCGCCCACCCAGACATCCCGCCATCGCGTCTTCACGTCCGGCAGAATCTTGAAGATCATGCCGAAAAGTGCGACGACCACCGCGAAATCAAAGATTAAGTAAACGCTGACAGCAATAGCCAGGCCGCCGGGCAATGCTGCTTGAATATAATGGCTAAACGCTTTCAGCAGCGCTTCGATCACGAGCGAAACAAGTAGTAAGAAACAAACGCCGGCGACCATCGCAAAAGATAAAAAGCGAGCCCGCAAGAATCTCCAGATGCCTAAGCCAGGTTTGGCTTTTACGCCCCAGATCGTGTTTAACGCATCCTGCAACTGACCGAACACTCCGGTTGCGCCGAATAAGGCGAGAGCAATCCCGATGACCGTGGCGAGCGTACTTTTCCCAGGAGTCGAAGCTGTTCGTGCAATGTCCTGCACCACTTGGATCGCACTTTTATCGAGAAAATAGCTCATTTGCTCGGTGAATTTCGTCCATGCACCAGCGGGATCATGCCGGAAAATCACACCGATAATTGCGAGCAAAATCAGGACGAGTGGCGCGAGCGAGAGGACGGTGTAATACGCCAGCGCCGCGCCCAACTGTGGCACTTTATCATCCAGCCATTTCTCCGCTGTCAGCTTCAACAGTTCCAAGGCGGTGCCGAAGATTGACTTACGCGCCGAATTGTTGCTCATATGCGCGTCCCTCCACTATAGGAATCGCTTCGGATGCGAAGCCAAGATGGACAATGTTTCAGCCGTTCAAATCGGCGTTGGCCGATCCGCAATCTGACATCTGGATTTTTCCTTCACCCTTCTTACTTTTGCCTGTCTTGCCGTAGCCGTAGTTGCCCGCCAGGTGACACAAATCTTCGGCCTCGCGAGGACAAGATCAACGTGAGCGAGCCTGCAGATTCTTTGACGTGAAGTGTCGATGACCAGCCAAGCGCCGACTGTCGATCCGCTTGTCACACCGGAACTGATGGCAACAACACAGCCTTTCACCTGCCAGGTGAGATGGCGCGATATGTGAGCATCGACGGCAGGCGCGTCGAATTCATTTTATTCGATAGCGAGAAATAACGAAGATCGCGCTGGTTTGGCTAGAAAATCCGGAGAACGAGACAAGATAAGCGCTGGTTTCCCACCTGAGGGAAGCTTCGCACCTTGATAAGTCGGGCCAAGACTGTGTTGTGAAAAAAAGAGCCGCACGATGAATTTCACCGTGCGGCTCACGGAATGCATTGTCGGTCTTATGTTAGACCAAGGGTCGAGACCGTTGTTTGATCGATTGCCGCGGTAACGGCCAATCCGTGATCGGCCTGAAAGGCGGCAATTGAATGTCGCGTCATCGGTCCGAGCACGCCATCGATTGGTCCGGCGTAATAACCGTCCCGTTGCAATTGCAGTTGCACGTTCACCACCACCTGATCCGGCGTTAGACCGTTGTAGCCGTAGATCGGACCGTCATATGGATAATACGCTCCGGGGAAATAGCCCCACGCCGGAAACCAAAAACCGGCGTCAAAGAAGAAAGCGTTGTTATTGATTATGACGACCTGGAAGTGCCGTCTCCACCAGTCACGGTTATGAAATTCGTGACGATGCAGGCTCACCGCCTGGGAAAAACTTATGCGATTCCGCAGGTTAGCGTTCTGATTGACGGTCACGTTTCGCTCACGCTCATTAAGAGCGCGAACGCGATTCGTCGGCATATTGTTCCTGTTAACAGTCGCGCGCGTACTCGTTTGCGGCGTCACGGAACTGCGCTGATGAAAGCGCGTGCCAGCCACGTTCCCGCGCGATCGCGCGCTGCTCACCGCCGCGCGTGTATTTGCCGGTGTCGTCGCGTGCACATTCGATGTGTGCCGCGCCTTCGCTTTTACGCGGGCATTCGCACCGCCCTTGACTTCTTCGCCCTGCGCCGTCAGCGCCAAAGCGAGACTGCCAATGCATATTGAATATAGAATCCCTTTCATATTTGCGATTCCTCTCCTTTCAAGGTTAGACATGGCCCTCCATGCCCTCTGTTTAATCCCTTTAACCAATTAAACGCCCGTTGACATAAGGGGGTTGCGCATTATTCCAATCAATTTTGGCCCCGTTGCCTACTGCTTCGAGAGCACTAGGTTACGCGTGAATAGTAGAAAATCATCGCCGATCACCTCAGCAACGCTGGTTGGACATGGGGCTGTTCATCTCACATTGATTCGATTGCTCGCGCACTTTTCTCTACAGACGCGCAAAAAACATTGAGTGAGATCCCGTGCTTCCTCTGCCACAAAGCGACGAACCAGTCCCTGATTGTATAACGACTTGTGATGCTGCTTGCTATAATCGATCAAGCCTGGCAGCTGAATCCTGAGCGTCAATATTTCGGCCGGTCCCATCCGCTTGGTGGTAGTTCCCGATGCGCAATAGGCATACCCGCCCCAGTACGTCACCTCTCCGGCATTCCGAATCGTCAATATAACAACCCAGCCGTCTTTCGTCTTTTTACAAGATATCGCTTTGCAAGACTGCTGCGGATCCAGATTCTGGTTCACGTGGTGTGAAACCACAGCTTCAGTTTTTTTGGCCCAGTTTTCATCGTGCTGCATGACGGTACCGTCATCCGAAACGCCCACCGCGAGAAATGTTGTAGGTTGATCAAGTTTATTGGCGAACGCGCTGATTTTGTCGCCATGATCCTGTGCCCATTTTCCCTTTAGCTCGAGATTAAGATGGAGATACTCTCGGCTGTTGCCCGTTTCGATTACAGCAACCACATCGTCACTCGTCTTTAGTATCGGTAAACTCCCCATTTCCTTACTACGTCTACCGTAAAAGAACTGGGGACCGTACGAGGTGCAAGCTTAATCTTTAGCTCCAGGGGCTCTGCACTGGATACAGGCACAAGAACCCCTTTTTGACATTGCCCAAAGAAGGTGTAGCCAAAAAATCTAGGTGGGAACAGTTCTTAAGTTAAAAACCTCGTTTGCATCATGCATCATGCAAATGTGCCTCTAACGCGAGTAACTTACAGGATTGTGCGTCCGCATACGACGATGGCGCGGCAAACTTCCGCCCCGCGAGGAGAAGCAATTGAACCAATTCGTCGGTCGTCGTCTCTTTGAGCGACGCTCTACAAATGACGGCTTTCGTCTTGTTCTCTGGCAGCACGAGTCCTACCCATGGCTGCGGTGCGAATCGGGAGAAAACCACCAGTGGCTTGCACCAACCGTGAAACTCCGCATAGCGACCTTTGTTGCCAGCTCCCGACGCATGGAGAAAACCGCCAAAAATCCACGGCCCGTACTTTGGTGACGATTGTGTGCGAATCGCAGCGACGGTGCGACGAAGAAGCTCGACTACATCTTCTGCCACCTCCAGAATCGGCGATACATAGCGATGCTCGGCTTTGTTTCGCTTCTCAATCGCGCGCTCCAGCACGCGAGAGGTTAGCTCGTCGATCACGCCGCGCGTGATCAGGAATCTCACCTTCTGCTTTGTAGTCCGCGGCGCATTCTTGCAGCGCGTTGCAAGGTCTCGCTCAAGATACCAGTCCACGAGGCAAGCCAGACCACGGCGAGCATGTAGAACCGCATCCACGCAATAATGCTTCTTGTCCTCCTCGGATCCAGACTGCATCGCGTTGTTGACCTCCTGAAGCGCGCAGTTTAGAAGCCTGTCAGGGCCATCACCCGGTGGATCAACGAGGACACCTTGTCCAGATCGTCCTTCCAAGGTCTCCAACCCATCGAGAATGATCGCGGGCGTCGCGGGTTCGATTTTGACCACTGGATGTAAACGTTCGGATGGCATATACCGGTCACCCTTACCGACAACGAGACATATACAGCATGTTACAAACTATTTCGGCCACCCCTTATTCACGCGGGGTAAATGGCCGCACGTGCATTGGGGTGAGTTTGAGAAATAGCTGTGTTAATTATCCCCGGCGGGAATCGAACCCACATTTAAGGTTTAGGAAACCTCCGTTCTGTCCGTTGAACTACGGGGACGCTTCAGAAAGTCAGAAGGAAGAAGTTAGAAGGATGAAAGGCAAAAATCCAGAGATCAGATTTTCGATTGTCGATTTCAGTGTAGCAGATTTTCCGCGCGAACTTGTGCGGGAATCGCGACACAAAATTTCCTGTTCAAGCCTGGGTCAGAAAGTCTAACTCTTTCAGGATGGCGGAAGATCAAGTCCAGCCTGAGAAGAGGGTGCGCGGCTTGCGTCGGTTTCGTTATTTGATCGACATCATCGTGCTGGTGATCGCCAGCATCGTTTTGCCGATCGGTTTCGGCGCTGTTTACACCCCGCAAAGCCTTCAATCTCAATTTGTGTTCGCGGCAGTTGCCCAATTTGCCGCTGTCGCAGTCGCATGGCTACTGGTTCGCCTGCGCGGGGAAAGGCTCGCAGACATCGGGCTGAAACGACCCGAGAACTGGTGGCGGACGGTGATCATCAGCCTTCTCGCCGCCGCTCTTGTTTTCGCGGCGATGTATTTTTCCGAAAAAGCAGGATTCCGCCGCGATCTGAGCCGGTTCAAGGCGGTCCAGGGGAATCTCGAACTGACTGTGTATGGCGTTTTCTATGCGCTGATCGGAGCCGGCTTTTACGAGGAATTCATGTTTCGAGGATTTCTCTTTCAAGGGCTGGCCATGCTTTTTGACGCGAGTCGCGGCGCGTGGATCGCTGCCTGCATCGTGCAAGCGGCGCTTTTCGGAGCAGGGCATTCCTACCAAAATCCTCTTGGCATGTTGATCACCGGCACGCTCGGGATGTTAATGGGCTTCCTAGTCCTCGCTTCCGGCCGCAATCTTTGGCCGGCGATCATCGGCCATGGCGTTTACGATGCGAGCCGATTCGTACTATTTTATTTCCAAGGTCCGCCACTTGGCTGGGCGGCATTTTGATCCATCCTATTCGCTTTGCTAGCTCATGACAAGTTTTTAGATTTTCGATTGCCGATTTAAGGCAAAGGCAGTAGCAGCCGATTCTCAGCGGACGTTGATCAGCGGCCGTGGAGGCGTGGATCGAACGCGAAATCGATCGGCCGGTGAATGCGGATGCGTCGAAAATTTGGGTGTTCGGGATTTAACAGGAAATTTGTGTCGGCGGGACTGATGGCACTCGGCAGAGCCAATACGGCCGAACGCCGCTCTTGAACCCAGCGGTCGCCAATTTCCTTCGTTTCTGCCGGTGGCGGCGTAACGCGCCAGTTCGCAGGCAATTTCTTTACCGGAAAAATTTCCGCGAGATTGTCCGACCATTCCAAACGAAATGCTTTGTATTTTTCATTGGGAGAAAACGGTTTGTTATGAGTGAAAACTTCCAACGCAGCGGTCGATTGATGTTCGCTGACGTATATGACCCGGACATTTCGGGAGTTCCAGCGTCCGCCGTAGCGCCACGCTCCTTCTCCAGAGAAAGCGGCAGCCGCTTCGCTTTCCAGAACAATACGCCAAGCCGAAGCCATCGGGTCTTAGGAATAGACCCCGTACTTCATTCGACCCAACAAGTTCTCAACTTCGCGCGCGCCGATCTCTGTTTCCGCATAGTCCAAAGGAACGGCGCCGCCGAGACCGTATTGCGGATGTTTCAGCCAGGCCCGCCCCTTATCAATGTCGCCGAAAAGGTCTGCGGCTTGGCGAAGTAGTCGCGAAAAACGGAGCACCTTGTCCGATTCATCCGGCGACAATCGCCCGGCCGCTCTGCGCCGCTGCAAAGTGGATCGCGAGATGGAAAGCTTTGCTGCGAGCTGTTCAAAGGGCATGTCGATGCTGCCCTGCAAAACTTTCAGATCGGAGAAGGGTAATCCCTTCTGAATCTGTCGGATCAGTTCGGTGGGATGCTTTGCTTTCGCGCTAGCCGTTTTCCTCTCGAGCGTCGCTGTTTTCATAAAATGAGTGTCTGATTCAATTGATACAATCTAATGAATCAATTGAGCGAAGTCAATGAAAACTTTCGTTCCACCCGTTGAACGGCGGAGCATAAGAATTCGCAATCGATTCAACGTTGCTCAGGACAAGTTTTCAGATTTGCGATTCCCAATTTTATCGCAAGCCGCGAGCAGGACCGCGCGCGTGCGCTCAGGGGCGACGTTACGAAATTGTAACAAAAAAGACCGTGATATCGACTTGACCATTCCGATAACCTCCATTAACAGGCGAAGATTTGTAGCGGCCCGCCAAAAGTAACAACGGTGTTACTTTTCCCGTGTGGCATCGGACAGATCGTTCCATCAGAATCCATCCACATAGAGAAAATCTCCTATGAAACCTATGAAAAAAACGACAGCTTCACAATCCGCACCTGCCCGCCGTAGCCTCGGCGAAGGCGGGTTCTTTAATCTCCGTCTCTTAATCGGCCTGTTTATAGTCCTGGCCGGCGTCTTTCTGGCGCTGGCAGGCCTTGGCACGTTCTCCGCAGTTACTGCCAACTCCGCACAAGCGCAGCAGAAGCCGCGCATTATCACCAATTCCACGGACCCCCTCGTCCCTAATGGATTTGACTGTTCCAAAATTTATGAGCTGGGCATCGATAAGCAAGAAAACCTCCGCGCCGGACTCATCATGATTGCGTGCGGCGAGACACAGGGAGGTTCAGCTTCCCCTTCCGGCACGTTCTCCCAGTTTATCCAAAAGCTGCTGCCACCGCCCCTGACATTTGGCACCACTGACGTCGACCTGATCAGCCCGCAAACCGACTCGGGCACAAATATTACCCAGTCGGAGACATACGCTACGACTAACCCAGATGACCCCAACCAGATAGTCGTCGCCTACAACGACTCACGAGGCCGCTTGGCCAACCCCATCAACATCTCTGGCGCATCGGTCTCCACCGATGGCGGCACCACCTTCACTCGCCTCACTAAGGGGAACGGTCAAAGCCCCTTCGATGGAACTGAAGGCGACCCCGTTGTTCTGTACAACCGCCCAACCGGCACTTGGTTCACCGTCTGGCTCGACACCGGCTGCTCGGCTGCTGGCCTCGGCGGGTACAAGTCCACCAATCCCTCGGACCCGAATAGCTGGACCCATTTCTGCGTTCACAATAACAACAACATCTTTGCCCCAGATGACCGAGAGTCTGGCTGGGCCGATAACAACCCGAGTAGTCTCTTCTTTGGGCGCATGTACGTTTCATGGAACAACTTCAATGTTGGAGGAGGTGCCCTCTTCGTCCGCTACTCCACTGACAACGGTCTCACCTGGACCAACGAGCGACAGCTGAGCACCACCTTCTTCCGCGACGTTCAGATCACCGGCGACCTGGCGACAGGCGACGTGTACGTCGCAGCCATGAACGAAGGGCCGAATGGCGGCCTCGCTGGCCCCCGTTCCAACAAAATCTACCGCTCCACCGACGGCGGCAACACTTGGACCAATACCTACACCGGCCCCAACTTCGCCCCTCCCGGCCGTGTCAATTGCGGCGCGAACACTTACTTCGTCTGTATGTATCCCGATAGCAACCTTGGCTTCACTGGCTACTGGCGGCACATGGGCTGGGGCGAGCCTGCGGCGCTAAACGGCGTAGTTAGCTTAGTCTATGCCCAGCACGGCGCCGGCGCCGACCCGGGCGACGTCTTTTACATCCGCTCTACCGACAAGGGGCAGACCTTTGGCGCGCCAGTCAAATTGAACACCGATACCACTACCCGCCTTCAGTGG
>QHNJ01000124.1 GCA_003218395.1 Verrucomicrobiota bacterium | reverse complement strand
CGTTGCCCAACCCGAATCGAAATCCCGGCGCATTGTTATTGAGCAAATCCGTGATCTTGAGCATGCCCTGCAAATGCGTGCATCAAATGGCCGACGCAAGGTGGCGATTATCGTCGATGCCGATCGGCTCCAACCGCAGGCTGCGAACGCGTTTCTTAAAACATTGGAAGAACCGCCGAAGGATTCCTTGCTGCTCCTTCTGAGCGCGTTACCCGAAGCTCTACCGGAGACGATCCTTTCACGATGCATTGCAATTCCACTTGCGCCAAACGGCCAACCTCAAAATAAAGTGGAAGAGGAAAAGCTCGTGAAATTGCTACAACAGGCTGCCCGCGAACAGAGCTGGAGTATTCAGTATGCGTATCGATTGGCTCAGGAATTTCAGCGTCTGCTACGCCTAGTTCGGGAGCAAATTAAAAGCCAAACAGATCAGGCATTAAAACAGGAGGAGTCGCGCTACAAGGATTCGACTGATGGTGCCTGGCTCGAAGAGCGGGAACAATACTACAAGGCGCTCACAGAAAGCCTCTATCTGCAACGGCGCGCAGGACTGATCGAGACATTATTCGCTTGGTGGTCTGATGTTCTTCGATCGCGCAATGGTGTAGAGTACTGTAGTCTGCCCAACGCAGGAAAAGAAACGGCCGCGCTCGCGAAGCGTTTCAGCACTGCCGAAATTTTGAGACGCGTTCGCTGTCTCGAGGAATTGCGCTATCATCTTAGTCGCAATATTCAGGAAGCGCTGGCGATCGAAGTCGCTTTCCTCGCCATCTTTACGATATGATCCGTCTGTGGTGGCAGTCCATATGAATTAAGATGCACACGCCAATAATTGCCGGCATACTGCGCGCAAGGCGGATGATCTCGCGTTGGAAACTTAAAAACGGTCCGTTCGCATTTCTGAAAACGCGTCGATCCATCTGGGAAAATCATGAGATTTGAGAACCAGGTCGCTGTCGTGACAGGAGCAGGGCGGGGGATCGGACATGCGATTGCGGTGCGGTTGGCGAGCGAAGGAGCGCGCGTCGCGTGCGTCAGCCGGACGGAGGCGAACGCAAAGAAGACTGCGAATGAAATTAAGGCGACGCGACCGGATGCAGCAAAGGCCTACGCAGTCGACGTCGCGGATCATGCAGCGGTGCAAAAAGTCGGTGCCCGGATTCTCGAAGACTTTGGCAAGATCGACATTCTGATTAACAACGCTGGTGTGACGCGCGACGGCCTGAGCATGCGGATGCCGATCGAGGATTGGGACATGGTCATCAACACGAACCTCAGAGGAGCGTTCAACTTCGTGCAGGCCACAGAGCGCGCGATGATCAAAGAGCGCAGCGGGCGCATCATTAACATCAGCTCGGTAATCGGACTGATTGGAAATGCCGGTCAAACAAATTATGCGGCGAGCAAAGCCGGCTTGATTGGTTTCACCAAATCGCTAGCTCGTGAGTTAGCCAGCCGCAATATCACCGTGAATGCGGTGGCGCCGGGATTTATCACGACGGACATGACTTCCGGCCTCTCGGAGGAAATCAAGAAAACGATTCACGCGCAAATTCCGCTCGGCAAAACGGGGCAATCTGAAGATGTCGCGAGTGCCGTGGCTTTTCTAGCGTCCGCGGACGCTAGCTACATCACTGGACAGGTGCTGTGCGTGGACGGCGGAATCGTGATGTGAGCTGTAGCCGTCGCTCTCTGAGCGACGTGGCTCGCGCGAAAGTCACTGTTGGGTCCGGCGCTTCGCAGAGCGAAGCGGCTACAGAAGCAAGCAATCACGCGCGCAGCATGATGGTAATACGTCCATCGGCCAAAAGAGCATCGCCGGCTGAGACGCGGCATTCGTAAACTACATTGGCGCCTTCTCCGAACAGGCGGTGCGCGCAAATCCGGAGCGGCGAGGCGACGTCATTCAGTCGCTTCACGTGCAAGCGTGCCTCCCGCAGCGCGGCCAAGTAGCCCGGTGGTGCTGTGGCACCTGCTGAACGCGCTCGCAATCCGCCGTGCACTGCAACCGCTTGAGCGGCGTATTCGAAAGCATGCACTGCCGACAACCGCCCATCGCGACGCAATGGATTTGCCGGATCACGATGCGTATTACTGATGCATATGATCGATCGATCATCCCACTCGCTTACGCTATCCAACAAGCACATCAGACCGGAGTGGGGAATGAGCGTACGGATCTCCGATTTGTTAATCGTTTTTAGAGCTCTCACGAGAACGGCCGTTAATCCCAAAACGGGTAGAAGTTAAACCAGTTGTATGGCGCAAGACGCGCGTAATGCTCCAACCGCGCGACATAGCGTTGCATCCAATGCTGGATGTCCTCCGCACGGCGATCGTGATTCAAAATTACCTCATCGGCGAAATGCTCGAAATGAATTTTGTAGCGTTTTCCACCGCGGTAGAGACCAAAAAACAGGATAACAGGGCAGCGCATCATGGCGGCAAGCATGATCGGGCCGGCCGGAAATGTAGCCGGCGCACCTAAGAATTGACATCGCGTTGTCTTGTCGCCGCTCGAGACGCGGTCGCCTAACATGCCAACGAGGAAGCCCGCATCCAGACTCTCTTTGACCCTCAGCAACGTATCCGGGCGCTCCAGCACGATTACCGTGCTGGCGATTTTCAGATTCAGCGTATCAAGAAAACGCGTGATGTTTTGGTTGTGCGCGGTGTCCATCAACACCTTGAGCGGAAAGTCCTGCTGCGTTACTCCGAGGGTACGCAGCACCTCAAAGCTACCTAAATGCGATCCCAAAAGGACACAGCCTTTCCCGCTTTCAATTTGCTGGTGCAGGATTTCTTTCTCATAAAGAGTCACGTCAAAGTACTCAAACTCGCCTCTTAGCAGATAAACGCGGTCCAAAATCGTGGCGGCGAAACAATGAAGATGGCGGAAAACATTCCACCAGTGAGGCCGACGGCCGCGGACGCGGTTTAAGTAATCGTACGATACTCGCCGGGCTGTGTGTGCGCTGATTAGGAAATAAAGCGTGATAGGATACAGCAGAAGGGTTGCTGCCCAGCGTCCAATGTGTACGGCGATCCATGCGATGAGCGATAGCAACGCGGGTGTGCCGCGCTCCGGCAAGGTCGCCCAACGATGCGCGTGTAAGGCTTTAGCGGACATCATTTGTCGTGGCCGGTATTGCGGCCGCAAATCGCACCGGTGAAAAAATGCGGATAGACCTCGCGAATGCCGTCGACATCCGGCGCAACTTCGGTGCGCTCAAAGCCTGCGCGTGTAAATGCGCGGCGCCAGTGACCTGCAGTCAGAAAGCCCGGATTCGGCCGGATTTCGGGATCTGTCTGGACCTCTGTAAAGCTCTCCAGAATTTGAAACATCAATTCCGGATAGATCGGTTGATTAACATAGGGCCGCAGGCATTCGCCGATCACCAGCCAGCCATCGCCCTTCAAAACAGAGCGCGCCTGATTTAAGCTAAACAAAAGATCTTTGGAGACATGCAGAACGTTGACGGCGTAAACGAGATCGAACTCGCCAGAGGCGACGCCTTGAGCATCCCACGGCAAATTGAGGTCGAGCGTCCCCCATTCCAGCGCCAGATCGGGATGCTGCTTCGCCAGTTCGCGTTGAGCGCGCCGCCGAAAGAACGCGTTCGGTTCTGTGACGAGGTAGCGTTCTATCTGCGGCAGAAGCCCGCGTTCATCGAAGCAGCGCAGCAAGGTTTCACTGGCGCTCCCTGCGCCCGCGCCGACTTCTAAAATTCGCAGCCTGGATCGCGTGGACATGCGGTTAACGGCGAGCAGCGCACTGACCCAGTTATTAACCGCGTAAGTTAAATTGCTATTGTCAAAATAATTTAGCCACAACGATATTCCTTGCGGTCCGAACAAGCTGTGATCGCCGCTCTGCTCGCCGCGTGCGACGCCTGGATAAAGGCTTGCTGCGTAATCCAACAAATCCAAAGTCGCTGCATTGGTCAGATCGATGTTAAGCCCCACTTCACGCAAGCGCTCGAGCCCGGGTTGCCACGGCGCGTGTCGCAGGTGATAAGCGCAAGTATCACCTTCGATTCGTGCCGATCGCCACTCGTCGAGTTGGTCAATCAAATCCAATCGACGCAACAGATCGATAGCCAGTTCGATGCTATACCGCTCCATTAGTTCGATGCTTTGATACAAGTGTTCGCTGAACACCGACGGCGGGTAATCCTTGAGCCAATGCGCCAGACGCGGAGGAGCTTTAAACATAGGCTTATCAGGTGTTGCCGCGTTCACGAGGTCAGCTTGTCCCGCAACGGACCTGAAGTCGACCTTCAACTATCACGCGGTCTTCAACACAACAGCAAAAATGGACTTCGCCGTTAGCGCCATGGCCTCCGGAAATGCAGATAGTGAACGGCTGATCAGGCTTCAAAGGCGCGAGAAACTTGACCGCGGGTATGGCGGTAAGGCGAGAATCTTCGCGCCACTCGGTCAACGCTGCGACGATTTCGTCCAGGATTACTACACCCGGCACAACAGGCGCGCCGGGGAAATGCCCGAGCAAGCTGGGATGATCAGCGTCGATCGTACGGTGAACTTCAAAGTTCATCCGATGACTTTTCGCTCATCCCGCCAGATCCAGCAACTCGGCGAGCCAGCCGCCTAACGACTGCCGCGCGAGTAGGTGGATCGTTCAGGTTCCTTGTGTAACCGTGGGGTGATGTAAGGCGGTCTGCAGCTGCCAGGAAAATCGGCGCAGCAATCCGCGATGCTACTTTAAAACAAGCGTTTTCGCGCGGTGGCTTGGTCTGTCAACCGCCTGCGCGGATAAATCGAAACGTTCGCAATAGGCCGCAAATGCTTCCGCTCCCTCGGCTGGGTCGAGGCCAAACTGCGAGAGATCGTAGCGATGCAACCCAGATTGTTCGTGCGCCTGGCTTGCAACTACGCGGCGCATTCGTTGCTCTGCTTTCTGCGAGAGCAACCAGCCAAAATGCTCATAAATGCGCCGGACGGCAGCGATCGGGTCGCGACGGATCTCAATATAGTTCAGGTCGCAAATGCGGTTGGCTGCCAATCGATCGCGCTCTTGCAAAAATCTATCCAACGTTTCCGACCAGTAACCGATCGCCTCTTGGCAAACTATGAGTGGATCGACCGCATCGCTAAACACGCGGCGAAGGATCGTTATGAGACTCGATACCGAAGCCATCGCATCGAGCGGTGCCCGGTGAGTCTGGACGAAGAGCGCATCGGGGTAAACGGAAAGCAGGGTTGGCAAGGCAAACATGTGTGTAGGCGCCTTCAGTACCCAACGGCGCGCGCTCTGGCGGAATTGCAGATGCTGAAGGAAACAGTGGTGATACTCGTATGCCGGCAGCAAATCCTGACGAAAGAACCAGGCTCGATACAATGGGACATAATACATCGTATCAAACTGATCACTCATAAACGTGGGCGTCATCAGGCCGACACATTCTTGCGGGAGCTCCGCACCAACGGGGTGCACGTGGCGGAATGTGGGTGCCAGCCAATTAAGGCAGTTACAACTTTGCGTTGCGCGCTGAATTCGCCGTTTCTCATTCTCGCGAGTAGGCGGAGATGGCGTCATGACTTCCCAAGTGAGGGGAGCTCGATGTTCCGGATCCGCTGCAAGCAAAGTATGCAAGAGCGTAGTGCCGCTGCGGGGCAGGCCGACGATAAACAGCGGTTCGCGAATTTCCTGCCGTGCAATGCCCGGATAGAGCTGCCGGTCGCGATGCATGAACAAACGGGAACACAATGTGCGCATAAGATCGGTCCGAAGAGCGATCTTCCCTATCAGGTTAAGGCGAGACTCGCGGTGGCAGGAATCGAGCAATCGCGAGAGACCCTCGAAAAAATCTCCTCCACCAAAATTATCGAGACCGCAACGGCGCTTCGATGTTTCGATCAAATCCACTGCACGAAGCGGCGCGCGCGGAATTCGGGTTTTCTCCAGCAATGCGCCGCAGCCATTGAGAAGCCGCACCGGCAGGGCTGGCCGAGTCTGGTCGAGAGTCGTGGCGAAAGAATTCATTTGAGGAAAATGGTTTAGCTGACGTTCTGCCAGATTTGGCGGCAGCTGGCTACTAGGACTTTAGGTCAATACCAAAGTCACCACCAGCAACTGTCAAGTAATGGAACTGCAACGTGAGGACGGTTGCACCCTGCGCACAATCGTTCCATCATGTCCCAATGAAAACCGAGAAAGCTACCTTTGGTGCAGGTTGTTTTTGGGGCGTGGAAGAAACTTTTCGAAATTTGAAAGGTGTGATCTCGACGGGCGTCGGCTACGCGGGCGGAACGAAAGACAGCCCGAGCTACGAAGATGTGTGCACGGACAAAACCGGCCATGCCGAAGTCGTGGAAGTAGAGTTCGATCCATCGCAGATCGCCTACGACGACCTGCTCGATGTTTTCTGGTCGAACCACAATCCGACGACCTTGAACCGGCAAGGTCCTGATGTTGGAACGCAATATCGCTCGGTGATTTTTTATCATTCGTCCGAGCAAAAGTCAGCGGCAGAAGCGTCCAGGAAAAAGATTGATATGAGCGGTCGTTTTCGTCGACCGGTGGTAACGCAAATTGAACCGGCGCCGACGTTCTGGCGGGCGGAAGAATATCATCAGCGTTATCTACAAAAGCGCGGCCAGTCACACTGCGCGATTTGATGCTCGCCCTTTCCGCAGTCTGCGTGATTCCGCCTCTTCCCCATTTGAGGAGAGAGGATTGATGTGAGGCGTGCGCGAGGTGCAATGCTGATCCCTCACCCTACCGTCTCCCTTCGAAAGGGAGAGGCGAATCAATCGGCTGACTATGCCCTCGGATAGCGTAAATAAGTAGCGTATTCCACCCATGAAAGCGGAGCCTCAAGTTATTCGAACGAAGAATTTCGCTGACGACGCTGCGGGCTTCATTCTTGACCAGGCGCACAGGGCTCTTCGCGAACGCAACGAGTTCCGGATTGCGCTCTCGGGCGGGAATACTCCGGTCCCGGTTTACACCCGGCTTGCCGCGATCGCGCACGATCTGCCGTGGGAGTTGACTCGAATCACGTTCGGAGACGAGCGTTGCGTACCGCCGGATGATCGAGAGAGCAACTTCAGAATGGCGCGTGAAACTCTTTTGGCGCCAGCCGCGGTTCCTGAAAAATCAATTATGCGTATGCGCGGTGAAATCGATCCGCAAATCGCGGCGCAGGAATACCAGGACGATCTCGATCTTTTGGCGGCACAGTGCGGTGAACCGACTTACCAGCACGACCTGATTCTGCTGGGCCTGGGCGACGATGGTCACACCGCGTCGCTTTTTCCTGGAACTGTTGCATTAGAGGAAACAATACGGTGCGTAGTCGCAAATTTCGTTCCCAAGTTGAACGCCTGGCGATTGACATTCACATTTCCGCTCATCAATCGGGCACGGCACATATGTTTCCTGGTGGGCGCGAGGAAAAACGCAGGGTTGATCCAGCGCGTGCTGAAAGGTGATCCACAATTTCCAGCTTCGCGAGTGAACCCAAGTACTGGAAATGTGACATGGATGATCGGGTAGCACGCGCGTCTCGCGTCCTGGTTTCGTCTTCGCGCTGAAACAGTCTTTACACCGCTCATCATCTTCTAGGCAACGCGGAGCACAGGAAAAGCCCGCGGTCGCCAAGACGCGATCACGCGGGGCGCGCGCGCTGCCCGACACGCTTCAACGCTCTCAGTACTCTTCGCCCTCATCTTCTCTGGGCGCCACGACGCGATCATCAACTGCGTAGGCATGAAGCATGACCGCGATGAGGTAAAAGAAAAAGAGACCGATCCCGAATCCCGCGGACGCGATGGCGGCCAGAAACACGAAAATTCCTACGGGAATGGCGCCAGCCATCCACAAAAAGCCTGCCAGCTTGTGTCCCTTGTAAATGTGTCCCAACCCGGGAATCACACTTAGGATCACTGCTACCGCGTCGCTCGCTTTGCCTTCCGCAGTTTCAGTCGCGCCACTACGCGTCCAATCACAGCGGTCGCAGCTTTCGGCATCTTTCGGCAAGAGGTGTCCGCAATATGGACACGGCATTTTATCTCCGCCGCTCGCTTCAGGCCGAGTGGCAGGTGCATCCGTGTACTCCACGCTCATTTCAATCATTGAAGGTCACAAGGCGCGCGGAATTCGTCAAGCAAACTTGCAGTTGGCCGCAATGCAGCGGTTCGATAGAATCGATCGTAAAAGATTGAAAGGCGCGCTTCTTCTTTTCCTCGGATTCTCCACGCAGGCTTTTAGCGCGGGGCTGAATCCCTATGCTCACCTGACTGTTAACGACTCTCGCCCTGCGCCGCGCGACGGAGTGCGCGTGACTTACCTCGGCACAAACGGCTACCAATTCGAAATCAAGGACCACGCCCTGCTTGTCGATCCTTATTTCTCGCGGGTGAATCTTTTGAGCATCGCACTGGGTTCACGTATTCAACCGGACAACCCTCGCGTTGCTGAAGGGATGCGACATCTGGCGCCGAAAGCGGACGCGATCCTGGTTACTCACGGCCATTTCGATTATTTGCTCGACGTTCCAATTCTAACGTCAAAAACGCAGGCGCGTCTCATTGCTCCCCCTTCAGCCGTCGATCTTGCGAAACGCGCGGGCACGTCATCTGGCGATGTCGTGACAGCCGGAGACGTGAGGCGGATTGGGCCATGGAAAATTCGAGTGTTGCCTGCTATGCACGACCGGCTTTTCGGCAAAGTGCCCTTTGATCAACGTCAGGTGCGCAGTTCTAGTCCACCGCAGCGTCCGGCAGATTGGATTTGTGGCGAGCCGCTTGCGTTTCTCATCCAAGTTGGTGGACAGCGCATTTATATCGATTTCTGGTAGAACACCTGCGCAGTTGCCGCCCCATGAGCGGGTCGATCTGGCAATTCTGGGCGTGGCCCTGCCAGATTCACGTGCACGACTGCCTGGCGCGCTCGAACATTTGGAGCCACGCTACATTTTGCCAAGTCACCAAGACAATTTCTTTCGGCCGTTGGCCGCCGGATTTCAATTTGGGCCGCTTACGGATTTTTCGCGGGGTGCGGCGCGACTGCGAACGAGCGAATCGTGGCTGCTTAATCCTCCTGGATTATTTCCGGCCATGGACGCTGTCGATGGCGGTAAGTCCCAAATACCAAGAACCAAATCCCAAACAAAGGATCGAATACTAACTCTCACGGAAGGGAAGGCGAAATCACGAAGATCCACTGAGACCGGTGATGTTGAGGCGATGAAAGCGATGCGAAGACGCATCGCACTCCCAAAGCACTTCGTGCGAAATGCAAGGGAGCGCCTTGCTCCGTTTCGTCTGGCAGCTGCCGGACTTTCGGAGTGCGCACGCGTCGTCGCGTCGCTTTCGCTTTTTTCGATTTTGGCCATTGAGATTTACGTTGAATTTGGGAATTAGAATTTGGAATTTCCCGATAGAGTGAAATGAAAGTTAAACGAGTCGGTTTCGTGGCTATTCCAGGTGAAATGACTGCGGCGCGCGAACGTTACAGCCTTCTGCTCACAGCGCTCGCGCCAGTGGTTCCGCAAATTATCGGGAGCGCGTTCAATATCTGGTATAACACCACGGTTATTCAGCCGTTACTCGTTTCTCCCTCCTTGAAGTAACGTTTTTTCGACATGGTCGTGGTTTATAATAGCGTGGTCTATCCAGTCGGCGTTTTGCTGTGGCTCAGACGAATCTTCTCGTTTCGTGGATTGTTCCATCGTCTTTGCGCGGCATCAGCTATCGATTCTGCGTCACTCGCAAGAGCGCGCCGCCGACTGATTCACCTGCCATGGTTTGCAGCGGCGATCTGCGGTGTTGCCTGGTTTTTGTGCATTCCTGTCTTTATTGGCGCGCTTCTGCAAGTTCAAAATCCACTTGATCCGCGGTTGCTCTGGCATTTGCCGATTTCATTCTGCGTTTCCGGCTTCATCGCAGTCACACATTCATTTTTTCTGTCTGTTTCCCGTTTTCTTTCGGGGCGAGCGTGCCGATCTCACCCCGGGCGTCTTCACGCTTTCGTTGCGCGGCCGCGGAATCTTGTGGGCCGTTTTCGTCGGGGTAATCGGCATCGCGTTTGGGATTTTCACCGCTCTAATGATGAGCTGGCTGGTTGCTAAACCGATTGATCAACTGCGTGCCGCATCGGATGCGGTGTCACGTGGGGATTTGGATGTCGAACTCGGTCCGGCAGCTGCTGGACGGGCAGATGAGTTTGGCCGGTTGCTCGGCGAATTCGATCACCATGGTTCACGAACTCAAAGATAAGGAGAAATTGCGCCAGACATTCGGCTTGCATGTAGGCAGGCGCGCAGCCGAACAAATTCTGGCGCGCGATCCGGGATTGAACGGCGTCCAAAAGGAGATCACCGTCATGTTTGTGGACATGCGTTCGTGGACCGCACGAACTAGCGTATCTGTACCGAGCGACGTGGTGGAAGTGATGAACGATTTTTTCCGCGTAACCGTGCGTGTAGTCGAGGAAGAACATCGCGGCATGGTAAACAAATATTTGGGCGACGGGTTCATGGCGATTTTTGGCGCAGGCGACTCCGGTTCCAATCATGCCGGCGATGCCGTTGCGGCTGGTCGAGAAATTCTGGCTGCTGTGAAAAAGTTGAATGAGGATCTTGCCGCAAAGGGTCGCGCACCGATCCAAATCGGAATTGGAATCCATTGCGGTCCGGCGATTGTAGGCAGCATCGGCTCGCCGCAACGACTGGAGTTTACCGCCATTGGAAATACTGTGAATATCGCTTCACGCGTGGAAGGGCTGACGAAGGCGACGGGGAAACCACTGCTTGTCACGGCGGCGGTGCGAGATCGTTCAGGTGATTCGTTCAGCTTCGAGGAACTGCCACCGCAGGAAGTGCGCGGTATCGATGGGCGATTGTCGATCTTCGCCGTGCGATGCGAGACGTGATCATGGCGTCGCTTTCGGACATTGTTAACTATACGAATGATTTTCTGCGCATTCGCGCGGTGGGCGATTGGGACAACGCGCTCAATGGTCTGCAGATCGAAAACGCGGGGCGCGTTACTAAAATCGCAGCAGCCGTGGACGTTTCGACACGAGTATTGGAAGCGGCCGCAAAACAAGATGTCGATCTCTTGATCGTGCATCACGGGTTGTTCTGGCCTGGTCTCCAACCGGTGACCGGCATATTGCGTCGGCAACTAAACGTCGCGTTCGAAAACAACATCGCGCTTTACAGTGCGCATCTGCCACTCGATCTCCATCCGCAAGTTGGCAACAACGCACAGCTCGCAGCGGCGCTCGGACTTAAGTCCAACCAGCCGTTCTTCGAAGAAAAGGGTCAGATGATTGGGCTCAAGGCGCGCACTTCGTGGCTGCGCGAAGAACTTGATCGCAAGTTGCGAAAGGCATTGGGTGGTCCAGTAAAAACTTTCATGTTTGGTCCCAAGAAAACCGGGGCAATCGGGATCATTACCGGCGGCGCCGGTTCGGAAATTTACGCGGTCGCCCGGGAGGGGATCGACACGTTTATCACGGGGGAAGCGCCGCATTGGGCGGCGGTGGCTGCCGACGAACTTGGAATGAATCTCCTGCTCGGCGGACATTACGCCACCGAAGTCTTCGGCGTAAAAGCGGTGGCCGCGCATTTGTCCAAACGGTTTAACGTTCCATGCGCATTCATCGATTGCCCAACGGGAATGTAACGGGTGCGACCGTGGCGCGGCGTATTTGGCGCGCTGCAGTTCTGTTTAGCTTCGTCGCGATTGTGCCGATCTCGATTTTCGGCGCAGCCAAAAGTCGTCCCCCGCCGCAATTAAGCGGATACAAAGCCGTGCGAGTTCGCTACGGTCCTCTGAACAAGATGATCATGTCCGTTAACATCAATGGGCAGCCCGCGAATTTGCTGGTCGATACTGGCGCAAACCAAATCATCCTGGATGCGGACGCAGCTGAATCATTCGGCGTAAGGCCATCGCAACGCGGTCTGCGCTATATCCGGTTCACGGAAATTAATGGCCAGATACTCCCCGTGGGCTTTGCGCAGAGTATCATGGCCGGCAGTATGAATTTTGGCAGCAGCCCAATCGCACTGCGCAATCCAATCCACTTCGACGGTGGAAACGGCCATGTTGACGGCGTTCTTGGCCTGGACATTCTGCTCCGCCACAAAGCGGTGATCAATTGCCAAACCAAACTTGCTTTCTTAAAGGTTGATCAATCGCGCCAGATAAACCTCAGCTCTATTGCGTCATCAGAAAAATTCACCAGGATCCCCTTGCTTCGGGAGGAAAACGGCGCGCTCACCGTGCCATGTTCGATTCACGACCAATCGGCTCGTCTGCTCGTCGATACGGGCGCATTTGTTACTACTTTTCACGAAGCTCTCTTTAAATCGCTCGGAATCGCGTCGGAACCAACGCGGGTCTCTGCTCATTTTGCCAGCGGAACGGCGAAGCACATCAGTGCCGCGCAAATCAACGATCTTAAGATTGGTGATTTCAAAGTGCCGCCAGAGAAATTTGGCGTGACTGCGTTACCTGGTTTTGCATTGCGGCAGGGCAGCACCAGAATTAGCGGGATCTTGGGGATGGATACGCTGTACAACTGTCATGCCATCATCGATCTTGACAGCATGAATCTCTTTCTGAAATAGCGAGGCGCCCGGTACGTTTCGAAATTGTAGGGCGTTCCTCGCGGCGA
>QHNJ01000123.1 GCA_003218395.1 Verrucomicrobiota bacterium | reverse complement strand
GCTGTTTTGCAGTTTGATGCTGTTCAAATTAATGCCTGGCCACTTACCTGGGCTCACCTGGACACATGCGACGATACTCGGGTTGCTCCTTGGGTTCGCAGCGGTCGTCGGTGATTTGGCCGAATCGATTATCAAACGTAGCACGGACGTAAAGGATTCGGGGAATCTCCTGCCGGGGATCGGCGGCGCGCTCGACCTGGTGGACAGTCTGCTTTTCACCGCCCCGCTTCTATTTTTTTATCTGCGGCTCGTGATCCGCGTACCGTAATGCCCAAAATTTCTGACAGAATTAACAGAATGGACAGAATAGAAGAGGCACTGGAAGAAGCCTATGATTTGTGTGGCGAAGTCCTTGGTCTGGCGATGAAAGTACACTCGACACTGGGTCCCGGTTTTCTCGAGTCGGTTTATCAAAATGCGCTAATTTGGGAATTGCCGAAAAGCGGCTTCAAAGCTGAAGCAGAGAGGCCAATCAGCGTCCAGTACGACGAACAGACCGTTGGTGCATTTACGGCAGATTTGCTGGTAAACAATTCGCTGATCGTTGAGCTGAAAGCGAGCCAATCGCTTGCGAAGTCGCTTGAAGTTCAGCTCGTAAACTACCTCGTCGCCACCGGACTTGAGGAAGGTCTCCTCGCGAACTTCGGGGCAGAGCGACTGGAGTTTAAGAAAAAGTTTCGCCTCCCGAAGAAAGAACAAGCCTCTTTCTGATTTCCTCGAGTCATTTTGTTAATTCTGTTCATTCTGTCGAAAACATGAAACGTAAGCGTGTCGTCGTTTTAGGCGCGACGGGATCTATCGGCGAAAGCGCGCTGAAAGTGGCGCGCGATATTCCGGAGCGAATGGAAATTGTCGGACTCGCCGCGAACAGCAATGTGAAAAAGCTAGCTACGGGCGCCAACAAGTTCCGTCCGGAATCGGTGTGTCTCGTCGACGAGACGAAGATAGACATTTTGCGTAAAGCGCTCGAGTACGAGCCGCGGATTTTCGCGGGCGAAGAAGGACTGTGCGAGATCGCCTGCCTAACAAATGCAGATATGGTCCTGGTCGCAATCGTCGGCACCGGTGGATTGCGGCCGGCGCTGGCGGCGATCGAGGCTGGCAAGGATCTCGCTGTGGCGAGCAAGGAAATTCTCGTAATGGCAGGCGAGATCGTCATGCGCAAAGCGCGTGAGAATGCCGTGCATGTGCTGCCTGTGGACAGCGAACACAACGCCATCTTTCAATGTCTTGATGGTCGTTCCTCGGACGTTCGTCGGATTATTTTGACAGCGTCGGGTGGGCCGTTTCGCAAAACGCTCGCGAAAGAATTTGTCGATCTTAGACCCGAGCAAGCCCTCAAACACCCGACCTGGGACATGGGGCCGAAGATCACAATTGATTCGGCGACGTTGTTTAACAAAGGCCTCGAGATGATCGAGGCGCGGTGGCTCTTCGGAGTCGAGATGAAGCGCGTCGAAGTCGTTATCCATCCCCAAAGCATCGTGCATTCAATGGTCGAGTTCGCAGACGGATCGACACTCGCGCAATTGAGTTATTCGGACATGTGCTTCCCGATTCAATACGCGGTGACTTGGCCCGATCGCGTCCCGAACACGTTGCCACCCCTCGATTTTTCGAAATTGTCGAAGTTGGAATTCTTCACGCCGCGCTACGACGATTTTCCGGCACTGAATCTGGCACGCCGAGCAGGCGAAACTGGCGGCACCTTACCTGGCGTGATGAACGCAGCCAACGAAGTGGCAGTCGCAGCATTTTTAGATCGAAGAGTAAGTTTTCCGAGCATCTGGCAGATTGTCGAAGAAGTGATGAACCGGCATATGAGCGTTGTGCATCCTGCCCTCGATGCAATATTGCAGGCCGATCAATGGGCGCGCGCGGAAGCGCAGGCTTGCGTTAAATCGTTACATCGTTAAAAAAGTTCCAACGACAGAAACGATCGCGCGTCTAATCAATGACCGATCACTGATCACTAGCTACTAATCACCATGCTTCTGCATATCGCGCGTGTCCTCCTGATCCTGTTTGAGGTTCTTATCCTCTTTAATCTGCTCATCGTCGTGCATGAGCTCGGGCATTTTCTGGCGGCACGCTGGCGCGGGCTTTACATAGAAAAATTCGGGGTCTGGTTTGGCAAACCGCTTTGGAAAAAAACGATAAACGGCGTCCAGTACTCGCTTGGTTCGCTTCCCTTCGGCGGGTTCGTCGCGCTGCCGCAACTTGCGCCGATGGACATCATTGAGGGAAAAGCCGACGTCGACCGCGCAAGGTTGGCGCCCATTTCCGCACTCGATAAAATCATCGTTGCAATCGCCGGCCCACTATTCAGTCTGCTTCTGGCGCTTTTTTTTGCCGGCATTGTCTGGGTGATCGGCCATCCGGTAAGCGAAGCGGATTCAACCACAATCATTGGCTATGTCTTGCCGGACTCACCGGCGCAGAAGGTTGGGCTGCAACCGGGCGACAAAATTCTTGAGGTGGACGGCAAACCGGTCAGGCGCTTTATCGGGATGAATGACAGCGTGAGCTGGGATGTCGTGCGAAGCGAGGGGGGAAAAATTGCCGTGAAATTTGAGCGGAACGGGAACGTCCAGACCGTTTGGGTCGAACCGTACAAGGCAGAGACGCGCGGATGGCGCAGAAAAAGCGTAAGGCAGCTGCTCATTTATCCGGCGGAGACACCAATCATTGACAAAGTGGAGCCGAACACACCTGCTGCCGCGGCGGAACTACGTCCAGGGGATATCATTCGCGGGTTCGACCAGACGCCAATCTATAACCCAGTTGCGTTGCTCGAATACATCAGCAAACACCCGAAGGATCAGCTCGTCCTTCATGTGGAGCGAAACGGGGCGAGGTTTGACGTTCCGGTAAAGCCGACGCTTCTGCCCACCCAGGGCGAAATGAAGCCGCGAATTGGTATTCAATGGGACACTACTGGAATACTGTCGATCTCGCATCCCAATCCGATCGAACAGATTTACAACAGCGTAACAAGCACATTAAAGACAATTGGCGCGGTGGCATCGCCAAAATCGGATGTGAAGCTGCAACACTTGAGCGGCCCGGTCGGTATTGGTCGCATTTATTATTTGCTTTTCCAAAGCGAACGCGGCTGGCAGCTCGCACTGTGGTTCAGCGTCATCCTAAATGTGAACCTCGCAATTTTGAACATGCTGCCGATTCCGGTGCTGGACGGCGGGCATATTGTGCTCGCCATCATCGAATCGGTCCGTCGCAAACCGGTAAATATGCGGGTCCTGGAGGTTGTTCAGACGAGCTGCGCCGTATTAATTATCGGTTACATGCTGTATGTCACATTTTTCGACGTGCAGGATTTGCCTTTCATCAGAAAGAAGCTCGACCAGCTTGAGCCGCAATCGCGCGCAAAAGATACTCAAGCGCCCTAGCGCGCACGCGTTGCGCGCTTGGCCGCGGTTCCGTAAATTAGCCGTCGCGTGAATTACTGCACTAATCCTTTTCATTATCACCGTCGCCTTACCCGCGAAGTAATGGTCGGCAAAGTTGGAATTGGCGGCACAAATCCGATCCGCGTCCAGTCAATGATCACATGCGACACGATGGACACCGAGACGTCGATCCAGCAAACGATAGAGCTGGCGCAAGTGGGTTGCGAAATTGTGCGCATCACGGCGCCAACCGTGAAAGATGCGCGCAATCTCGAGCATATCGTGAAAGGTTTGCGCGGGCGTGGCTGCGATGTGCCAATCGTCGCCGACATTCATTTCAAGCCAGAAGCCGCGATGGAAGCTGCGAAGTGGGTGGACAAAGTGCGCATCAATCCCGGCAACTACGCGGATTCAAAGAAATTCGTCATCCGTGAATACACGGATGAGCAATATGCCGCGGAGCTGGGCCGCATTCGTGCCCGGTTCAGGCCGCTGGTGGAGCTCTGCAAAGAGCGCGGCATCGCAATGCGCATCGGCACCAATCACGGCTCGCTCAGCGATCGCATCCTGAATCGCTACGGTGACACGCCGCTTGGGATGGTGGAGAGCGCGCTCGAGTTCGCGCGGATCGCGCGCGATCTCGACTATCACGATTTCGTGTTCTCGATGAAAGCGAGCAACCCGAAGGTGATGATCGAAGCGTATCGGTTGCTGGTTGCGCGATTGAACGAACTGGACGCTGAAGATGCGCGCGATGGTAGGGGCGGTTCGCTCGAACCGCCCGGGCGATTGGGGTCAATCGCCCCTACCTGGAATTATCCGGTGCATCTCGGAGTGACCGAAGCCGGTGAAGGCGAAGACGCGCGAATCAAGAGCGCAATCGGAATTGGTTCACTGCTGGCTGATGGAATCGGGGATACGATTCGCGTTTCACTGACAGAAGACAGCATTCACGAAATTCCGGTAGCCAAAGCGCTTGTGAGATTGACTTCTACTGTAGCGGCGGGCGTGTCGCCCGCGCAGATTGCAGCCGACACGGCTGCTACTACAGCAGTTTCATTCGACCCGTTTTCGTATCAGCGGCGGGCGACAGAGACGCTTGCTGTAGCCGGGATCGGTGATCCCGGCCGGAGCATCAAACTAGGCGGCGAACAATTGCTTCGTGTGGTCGTTAGGAAGGCGAACTTCGACAAGATCGCGCACAAGATCGACAAGATGGGCGATTACAAGCCGGAGATCGTTTACGAGAACGCGCAAATCGAAGAAGTCGATCCGCGAGACGAGCAGGCACTCGGCCGCCTGAATCAAAATTCGACGCCGCAATTTGTAACTGTCAAAGACGATGTCGATCTTCCCGTAATCGCGGCGTTTCGTTTGCTCGCCACGAAGTTGCATGCGCGGCATCCGATTTTGCTCAAGGATCCGGACAGGCGTTGCGGTTGGCCTATAATATTTTGCAAGCGGCCGGTTCGCGGATTTTTAAAACCGATTACGTTGCGTGCCCATCTTGTGGGCGCACTTTATTTAATCTGCAAACCACCACTGCGAAGATCAAAGCGGCGACGTCGCATTTGAAAGGTGTGAAGATCGCGATCATGGGTTGCATCGTGAACGGCCCCGGGGAAATGGCGGACGCGGATTTTGGTTACGTCGGCGGCGCGCCTGGCAAGGTGAATCTCTACGTCGGCAAAACCGCCGTGAAGTTCAATATCCCAGAAACGGAAGCAGTGGATCGATTGCAAGATTTGATTCGAGAGCACGGCAAATGGGTTGAGCCAAGGCCAGCGGTCAGCGTTCTAGTCTAAAAGCGCGATTCCAGACACAGCCAATACATGGCCGCACGTCGAAGTAGTTAGAAAGGTTATGAAACAGAAATTAGTAATTCTCTTTCGCCGCTTTGTTCCTTCTGAGCGGAATGATAATAAGGGGGATCTTCGACCCCAATTTGAATGGCCGTACGTAATGAACTCCTCCGTCCCAATGCTCGGGCCCGTCGTCCCGGGATCTTGGGTTTGGCATGATCACCACAAACGGTGGCACCACGGCTACTACCGAATTCGCCGGTAGAAACCTGAGCTGGTTTTAGGCACATCTCTGCGGGCGGATTTGACCCGCGAGACGTGCGCCATCATATTTCGCGCTCCTTCCCCTCGGGAGAGAGTCTCCCAAAATGGATAAGATCCGTAATATCGCCATCATTGCGCACGTCGATCACGGCAAGACCACGCTGGTGGATCAACTGTTGCGCCAATCGGGCACGTTTCGCTCCAACCAAAAGGTCGAGGAGCGCATAATGGACTCGATGGATCTGGAGCGCGAGAAAGGCATCACGATTCGCGCCAAGAATGCGGCCTTTCAGTGGAACGGTTACCTCATCAACATCGTCGACACGCCCGGCCACGCCGATTTTGGAGGCGAAGTCGAGCGAATCATGAAAATGGTGGACGGCGTGTTGCTCGTTGTCGATGCCCACGACGGTCCGCAAGCTCAAACGCGCTTTGTCTTGCGCAAGGCGATGGAGAACAAACTGAAGCCGATCGTCGTCATCAACAAGATCGACAGAGAAAATGCGCGCCCGCATAAGGTCATCGACATGGTCTTCGATCTTTTCGTCGAGTTGAAGGCGACAGATGAGCAACTCGATTTCCCAATCATTTACGCAAGCGCAAAGGATGGCTACGCCATTCGTGAGCTGCACGAAAACAACGAAGACATGACGCCGCTGTTTCAAGCGATCGTGCAATATGTGCCGCCGCCAAAAAATTCAAGCGAACCATTTTTTCAGATGCTCGTCTCGAACTTGGATTACAGCGATTATCTCGGCCGCATCGCACTCGGGCGTATCGTTAGCGGACGCGTCGCTGTCGGTGATTCGATCGTCTGCATTCACCGTGATGGCCGCCGGGAACGTGCTGCTGTCACGGCGCTTTTTACCTATGCGGGACTAGAGCAGGTCGAAATAAAGCACGCCACCGCCGGCGACATCGTTGGGCTCACGGGCTTCGAGGAAGTTTATATCGGCGAAACCCTCACGGACCGCGAAGAACGGGTACCGCTTCAATTTGTCGATATCGACCCACCGACGATTCGCATGCACATTTTGGTCAACGATTCGCCGTTTGCCGGTCGCGACGGAAAATTTGTTACGGCGCGGCATCTTCGCGAGCGACTTATTCGCGAAACGCGCGGCAATGTTTCGCTGCACGTGAGCGAAACGGAAATTGCTGGCGCGTTTGAGATCAATGCGCGCGGCGAAATGCAAATCGCAATCCTCGTCGAGCAAATGAGGCGCGAAGGCTACGAAGTAATGGTCTCTCGTCCCGAGGTGATTTTTCACCGCGCCGAAAATGGCAATCTGCTCGAGCCACTCGAAAATCTCTATGTCGATCTACCGAACGAAAATCTCGGTGACATTTTGCAATCGGTTGCCAATCGCAAAGGCGAGGTTGTGAGCATGGATCATCACACGACGCGTGTATCGATCGAGGCGATTATTCCGACTCGCGGCCTGATCGGCTTCGAAACCGATCTCGTGAATTTGACCCGCGGCGAAGGATTGATGAGTCATCTCTTTCGCAAATACGCACCGTTCAAAGGCGAAATAGGAGGA
>QHNJ01000122.1 GCA_003218395.1 Verrucomicrobiota bacterium | reverse complement strand
GACGCTCGTGTTCCTTGCGTTCGATGTGGCCGTGCTTGCTGCACAAGTCTGAGATACGGGATTCCGGTAGGTTAGTTACCCTAGAAATCACTTTCGAGCTCCGAAACAGGTACTCCCATCTTTAGCGCACCGGCGGAGAAATTCATAAATCCGATTGCTATCGCGCCGGTCTTTGACGCTCTTGATTGCCCGCAAAATGAACACTACTGCACAACCGCCCACGATCGCAGATACGCATGGCCCATTACCATAAGGGGTTCCGGGTGCATGGGGCAAGACCAAGTTATTAACAGTTATTCACAATTCCTGCAAGATAATTTTTTGTTTACCAAGTTTCGGCTTGCTCTCGCCGGGACTCGTCGCTAAAACGTTGCTACGAAATAATTAAGGAGGCCGTTTGAGCATGAAGACACAAATCCCAAACATCAATGTAGTTCGATCCGCTTGGCGCCGAGTCAAAAAGGACATAAAGGACGCCATAATTCGTGACCTGAAGCCAGTAAAAGACGTCAAAGGTGGCGGCGGTGTTACGGGCGAATCCAAACCCACCACCGGCGGCGCTGGCACCACGGGCAACACAGGCGGCCACCAACAAGGATAAAGAGTCGCACCATCGTTCAATACGCGAAATCCTAATTTAAATTAGGACGCTGCCGATCTAATCTCCCAAGACATGGATGGTCGCGTGTTGCGCCATCTCTTCGAGTCGACCTTTTTACTGCAAACCCCCATCCGATCCGGCGGTAGTGCAGACTAAGGCGGACAAGCCGCGCAATACTCCGAAGAGGAAGCCGCGATAGTTGAAGAACGTCTCGCAGCTCTGGGCTACATCGAATGACCTTCCGCAACAGGATTCTTTGTTAATCGCACGGTCAAGCGAAGAAGCATGATCCCGGGGGTTCGAATTTTTCGGGACGCGCTAAGTAAATGAAATTGTAGGCTATCGTCCCGTTAAGTCATGAACCTTTTTGACCTCAGCCGGGTCGGTGACCTCGAGAATTAATAGCTTTCTGCCAGTGTTATCCCGCATAAGAAGAGTCGCGGGAATCATTTCACCATCTACCTTGGAATCGAATTTTACGAACTCCGCGGCATCAATTGACACGTAATCATCCAGTGTCGATTTATTCCAGTGACCGAGAACAAAGCGTTTGTGCGATTGAAGAAACTGGCGGGCTGCGGCGTCGTCCACAAAAAATGCGAACCCCCCTACCCAAGAGGTCATGGTCATGATTCGCCATCCAGTCGCCCATCCAGTTGGGAAGGATTGTCCAGTCGAGTGTTCCACTGCGCAAATACGAGCAACAGGGACCACCACCCCTCCTTGTGTTAGAACCCATTCAGTCTGCTCTTGACCTTCGGCGAATGAACTCAGTGGAAACGCTAGAACCAGAGACACGGCCACCAAATGCTTTATGTATCGTGACGCGATCATTTTCATTGTGCGAGCGAACCAAAAATCCCGCGAGCTTGGCAAGACAAAATGACAAATGTTTTTCGCTGCGCGAGAGCGAATCGCTGCGTAGACAGAAATGGTAGAGCGACCTGCTGGGTCGTCCATTGTAGGAACACGCTCGCGCAACCGCTGCTCAACGGCTCGCGAGGTTAGCGCCACGCGGAGCTAACGGAGGCGAAAGCAAGTGCTCACCACTCTTTGAAATCGCCTGCGTCGCCTTTTGCCTCATCCGACACGGAACGCTTTCTCGCTGCCTCGATCAACGTTCGCGCTCGCAACGAGGGAAGGCAAGCTTTGATCTGACCCTGCAACTCATCGCAATTACAACTCATTGGGCGTTGAACCCCTCCAATGATTTCAGCGTAGGGGTGTTTACTCGTCCGCGTGGTTTTCCTCCCTCTCCAATTTTGCCGTTGAAGGGATTCAAGCGACATTAAACCGCGGATTTCGCGGATACAGCCGAATCGATGATTCGAGGCACGGCGGTTGCGTTGCGACCGCGAGCGTTTAACTTTGTTGTATGATGGATTGGACTGCATGCTCAGCGGTAGAGCGGTCCGCGGACACCCTGAGCGGCGCTTGGCGATTCAAGAACACGCGGGTACCGGTGATAGCTCTTTTTGAGAATCTGGAATCCGGGGCGACAGTCGATCAGTTTGCGATCAAACGTATCGGCCCAAAGATGAGAATCATCGGCCCGCGACTGAACCAAATCGCGTTTCTTCTCATGGCCGGCTTCGGATTATTGCCGGCGCAGCTCTTCGCTGGTCCTTCTAGCTTCGGCGGCAATCTTGTTCATCCTCGCGCCTATCACACCGCCAATTTATTGAACGATGGCCGGGTTCTCCTCGCTGGAGGTTACCTCGACAGTTCACCTTGGGTGACGAATACGGCGGAGTTCTATGACCCCGTATCCAACTCATGGACTGCCACCGGCAACCTGAACGTCGCGCGCTATTTTCACGGAGCCGCTTTGCTGCCTAGCGGGAATGCCCTTGTTGCCGGCGGGCAAACTCTCGGCGCGAACGATATTATTAGCGCGGAGGTTTACGATCCCGCCACCGGGGTCTGGGCGCTGACCGGCAACATGAGTGTCCCGCGATCGTATTTCAGTGCTCTCCTGCTGCCCAATGGCAAAGTGCTGGTCGCCGGAGGCTACTCGAATAGTGTCTTCACCGCGGTCGCGGAGTTGTATGACTCCGTTAGCGGCACCTGGAGCACAACGGGAAGCCTAAACCAGGGACGAATCCGAGGCCATCTCACCCTGCTCCCCCTAAGCGGCAAGGTGCTCATCGCAGGCGGCATCGGAAGCAGCGGTGAGACCACCTCGACTGAGTTGTACGATCCGTCGACCGGGACCTGGACCAACACCGGCAGCCTCAACGCGCCCCGATTTGATCACACCCAAACCCTGCTGGCTGATGGGCGGGTGCTCGTCGCGGGTGGAGAGAACCACGGCCAACGCATCGCCAGTGCGGAAATCTACGATCCCGCCACCGGTCTCTGGACGAGGAGCGGCCACCTCAAAACGGCGCGGGCCAGCCATTCCGCGAGCCTGCTCCCGGATGGTTCGGTCCTGGTCGCGGGTGGCATTAGCGCTTCGATCACCGCCTGCTCATCGCTGGCGGGGGCGCCTATGCTGCCGGTAATCCGCCCGCAGCAGAGCTAATCGTGCCGCGACAACCGTAGAACAATAGAAACGGAAACAGAATCAGTCCGTCAATTCGAAGCAAGTCTTCGCGCGTTTAGTGCCTCTTGCATCTCCCTCGCGGGCGAAACGTCATCCGGATGTTCCCGGAGAAGTGTCAGGCAATCAACACCGCAGAGAACCGCGCACATTTTCGCTCAGGTGAGATTCGGATTCTCGATTCGAGCGGCAATGTCGAACGCACCATTGCGTTCAACGAGACGGATCGAAGGCTGTGACGCTGTGATTCGCGTTTGGATGAAGCGGGCAACGTGATCGAGACGCACGAGCACGCGGGCGATTTCAAAGAGAGGTGAAAGTTGCTCGCGTCAGCACTGGCGAAAAACCAGTCGTATGCGTAATTTCGGCTTGCCCTGTTCGTCCGGGGTTGATAATGAAGGACTCATGTTTTCTTTTTATCGAGAGTCCCTTTCTAATAAAAGCCGAAATAGACGAAACGGGGTTTCGTCGAATCGTAGTTAGGTGCATGCAATGGCGCTAGTGAAGCCGGTCGAGTGGTGGTCTGGGTGGGCGGACATTCTTGGTGTCATCGCCGTTGTTCTAGGAGGGATTTGGGCGCTGGTAACGTTGGTCGGCTGGGCGTTTTCTTGGAAGGCCGGAAAACTCAAAGATACTGCGCTGACAAGATACCAAGTGGAAGCAACGCAATCGATAGCAGAGGCAAATAAAGCTGTATCGATCGCGAACCAGCAAGCAGCTGCGGCAAACCTCGAGTTCGCTTCGCTACAATCCAAGATGGCGCCGCGAAGATTCACCCAAGAGCAACAGGAGAGATTGGCTTCAGGAGTTAAGCCGTTGGCCCCGCAGTTAGCCAGCGTCTGGTATGGCGCGGGAGACAAAGAGAGCGAGAATTTTTCGTGGGACATCGCGTCCGCCTTGAATGCTGCTGGGTGGAGGGTGTTTTCTCCTGCCAGCACGGCGACGTTGGCTCAAAGCGGAAAGCCCTTCGGTTCGATACCTCGCCTTCAGACCGGCGTGGTCGTAAGTAGCAACAGTGACGAACCCAGTGTGAAGGCCGCAGACGCTGTTGTCCGAGAACTATCAGCACTTGGTTTTGATGCGAGGAAGGCATCAAAGACCGGGGATCGCGCTGAGCCCGTGGTTGTAGTAACAGTGCAAGCAAGGCCAGAGGGTGCGCAGGGAGACCAGAAGCTCAACGCGCCGAGCAGATAGATCTCGGCGAATTTGACAACTCACCTAACTGGACGTTGGACCTAACTCCGAAAGCTTTTGCGGGCAGGCTGACGACCCAGCGTTTCAACTAGTGCCTCGGAACTTAGAACGCTTTTGTTGAATTTAAGCTTGCTCTCGCCAGCGGTGGCTGATCTTATTCTCGCTGAGGCATGCATAAGGAGGAAAGATCGTGAACAGACAACTGAATAAACCAAATTATCGCGTTTTAATACGTTTGCTGACCGTGCTCGTTTCCGCAGTGGGACTGAACCTGGCGTTGGCGACATCGGCGCAGGCAGCGGGCAACGTGGAACTGAGGGTGGAACATGGAAACGCGATCATTACAGGCGACGCGGGAGACAACAACATCATTGTCATTCAAGCATGTTGCCAAACTGTCATCGTGACCGGCCGTGCGGAGACAACGGTCAATGGTAGCAGCGGCCGCTCTGAGGTTGAGGGCGTAACCCACGACATCGATATCAAGACATCATCGAGCTCTTGGGTGTAACGGTGGCGGATGATACGCGGATCGAGACTGGAGATGGAAACGACATCATCTTCATTGATGGTGTGCTTAGCCCGAACGGGTTCACCAACTCGGACTTTACCGGGAGCTTCATGTTGAAAGCCGGCAGTGGCGATGACCTTCTTGAATTTCACCACACGGTTTTCCGGAGCGATGTGGATGTGAGGATGGAGGACGGAATTGACGGCGTGTGTAACACTGAGGACTCAGAATTTCAGAAGCCCGAACGGGCGCGGTTCGACGGCGGAGCGCCCAGCGGGTTCCCGGGCGACGGGTTCGTTGCACCCGCGATAGAATTTACCCACATCAATAATTTCGAGGATTTTCCTGATGACTGCTCGTTTCTCGGTGGCAGAGACTGACCGGAATTTGACCTGAACTGAAACCCCAGCCCCCGTGATGGTGTGATGGCTCTTCTGCGTTTCCCGCCCATATGAGGAGCAACGGACAGAAATAGGCAGAAAAAATTCCGCTTATTACGATGTTCGGTGGTTTCGCGCGTTCGTATGCAGACAGAGCGGTCTCTCGTTCGCCGGTCTGGATGCATCGGCCCTCGCCAATATCCGAAAATAGAGGTTCAGTGACTAAGTTCTAGCGACTCGGCTGCTCCCCCCGTCTATACAGTGGATTGCCAGTCCACTCCATTCTCGTTAGGTGTCCAGGCGCGTCCCAGACGTTTGCTGCTGCGCTACGGTAGTTACGGCAGATGGAAGGCGTCGACGCGGTTGGGCGATTGGAAGTCGCCGGTGGCAACATAGACGGTGCCGTTGGCGACAATGGGTTGAGAGCCAAATACGGAGCGGAATGGTTTGCCGTCCGGATCGGCGAGCGAGCCGAGGAAGGTGCCGAGCGCAGCCTCGAACATCATCAGCTCGCCGTCATCAGCAATGTCGTAGACGACGCCGTTGGCGACGGTGACAGTGGCTTCGGGTTCATCCGGCTTTTCGCTCCTCCAGAGAAACGCGCCGTTTTGCGCATCAAAGGCCCATAACCCGAACTGTGGGTCTTCGGCATTGACGAAAACTCTGCCCTCGGCAATGGCTGGCGTGCTAACGTTGACGCCGGCACTGCGATTCGTCCAAACGACGTGGCCATCGGCGGCGTTCAAGGCGTAAAGAGCGAGGCCGCCGACGTAGACTATTCCATTAGCAATGGAGGGCGCTGAGATATTGGCCTGCGGCTCGAGGTTGTGCCGCCAGATTCTGTGACCCGTGGCTTGGTCGAGCGCGAAGACCGCACTGCCGCCGGTGACGTAGACCACGCCATTGGCAATGGCAGGTGTCCCCGTCAACGGACTGAAGTCCGCAGGCGTGAATGTCCAGCGGCGAGTCCCGGTGAATTGATCGATGGCGATGGCATCGCCGCCATTAGTTATATAAACGGTGTCATCAGTGACGGCGGGCGCGGACGTGATCGAGCCGGACTCGTCGTCGCACCAGACCTGTTTGCCCGTGGCTGGGTCGTAAGCAGCCAGGTCACCGCCGCCATCGCCTGCAAGTAGCAGACCACGGCCGAAGGCAGGCTGCACGGTCCGCTCGCCCGAACATGAGAGGCGCACCCAGCGCCGCACACCCCTATTCTCCTTGAGCGCGCCGACGCGGCCATCACTTGCGACAAAGACGGAGGCGGGTCCGAGCGTGGGCGCGGTGGCTTCCGCGTTGAAGGTGTCGCTCGTCCAGAGCAAAGTGAGATGAGAGACGTTGGATGGATTGAGGATTGTTTCGGAGTCGTTATAGCTGGTGTGCGCTGCATTGAAGCCATACTGGCGCCAAAGTGTATCCGCGAGGCTGGTCGAAGTGAGCAGGGCGGTGATTACAAGAGACACCGTGGTTTTCATACAACTGATGTCGTCTAATGACAACGGGTCGACAAGCGAAAGTCGACGTGATTCGGGTAAAGGCAGTCACTTACTTTCTGAAATGTCCCGTTCTTGCGCAGCTGCAGGTTCATCAAAACAATATAGGTGTATAAAGGAGGTGGATAAAGGCTTTTTGGATCATCCAAGTTGACGGCATTTTTTCGGGGCCCGCTAAGTAAATGAAATTGTAGGCTATCGTTCCGTTAAGTCATGAACCTTTTTGACCTCAGCCGGGTCGGTGACCTCGAGAATTAATAGCTTTCTGCCAGTGTTATCCCGCATAAGAAGAGTCGCGGGAATCGTTTTACCATCTACCTTGGAATCGAATTTTACGAACTCCGCGGCATCAATTGATACGTAATCATCCAGTGTCGATTTATTCCAGTGACCGAGAACAAAGCGTTTGGCGATTGAAGAAACTGGCGGGCTGCGGCGTCGTCCACAAAAAATGCGAACCCCCCTACCCAAGAGGTCATGGTCATGATTCGCCATCCAGTCGCCCATCCAGTTGGGAAGGACTGTCCAGTCGAGTGTTCCACTGCGCAAATACGAGCAACAGGGACCACCACCCCTCCTTGTGTTAGAACCCATTCAGTCTGCTCTTGGCCTTCGGCCAATGAACTCAGTGGAAACGCTAGAACCAGAGACACGGCCACCAAATGCTTTATGTATCGTGGCGCGATCATTTTCATTGCCCGAGCGAACCGCGTTTGACGCATTTGTCAAGCAATATACGAGGAGAACCCGTTCCTCGCTCCAAGAAAGCCTTTCAGAGACGCAGCATCTTTGGCGGCGAAGAAGCCCTCACTCTAACTGGTCGCAGCACAGAGCCCTGCCCGCTTCGATTCGCTGCTCGTTAGGTAAGATGCGCGTTGTCGGGGACAAATGCTTCCTCGAATACCGTTTCAACTATCCCTCCGATCCGGGCGGAGTGGGAATTGGAAAAACTTGACTTTCCGGCGTGATTCCAGACACTCGCCGCATCATGAATGCTCAATATTCTCCCCGACCTGCTTCCTTTCACTTCTCCCGTTTCCTCGCGCCCATCGCGGGCTATTTGCTCATTGCGGGCACCGCGCTGCTAACGGCGCAGCCGTGTGTTGCCGGCCCACCCGTTTTGTTCCGACCGGCCGGTTAAAAACCCCGCGCGACTCACAGGCAGGCAACCATTCTTGCCGATGGCCGGGTCCTGATCGTCGGCGGGATGGATCAACATCACCGTACGCTGGCCAGCGCGGAATTGTACGATCCGGCGAGCCGGACTTGGAGCTTTACCGGCAGTATGGCCAGCCCACGGCGGGGCATACCGCCACTTTGCTCTCCAATGGAATGGTGCTCGTCACCGGAGGGGGCACCTACCCGCCTTTCGCCACGGCGGCGGAGTTATATGACCCCGCCACGGGGACTTGGATGATTACCGGGAGTCCAATTGCTCCACACCGTGTTGATGCCACCGCTACCTTGTTGCCTAATGGAAAAGTGCTCGTGGCGGGCGGAAGTGACGGAAACGACGAGCTCAGCAGTGCTGAGCTCTACGATCCCTCGACCGCTACCTGGAGCGCGACGGGCGACATGACTACGCCTCGATCGGTTCATAGTGCCACCGTATTGCCCGACGGCGACGTGCTCGTTGCCGGAGGATTTGTTGACAGTCTGACGATAACCGCCACTGCCGAAATCTACCACACTGCCACCGGCCAATGGACAGCCACGGGCAGTCTGACGGACGCACGCTATTCTCACACGGCGACGTTGTTGCCCAACAGCACGGTGCTCGTCGCATGTGGTTACAACGGCGGCGCTCTCGCAAGCGCAGAACTCTACGATCCGGCGAGCGGGACCTGGACGGCCACCGGCAGCCTGGCTGAGGCCCGGTCTTTACACGCCGCCACATTGCTGGCGAATGGCCAGGCTCTCGCTGTCGGCGGTTTTGGAACTGAGGGAGTATCGCTGGCGAGCGCTGAACTTTATCAACCTGTCATCGGGACCTGGATTACATCGCCTGCGCAGCTGCGGAACGCTCGCCACGGACATTCGGCCGTGCAGTTGCTCGATGGCAGGGTGCTCATCGCCGCGGGATTTGAGATTATTGGTGACACGGGCACACATCCCGCGGGCGCGGAAGATTTCGTCACCCGACGCGTTCGGTAACCCGGGTTGCCTCGCGGCCCTGGAATAAGATTGTGCCGCCGGATGGTTTTCGGCAAGATTCGTGCGAGATTGACTGCGTGACTGTGTTCTGCGGCCACACATCAGCGGAAGGAGACTAACGAAATGAACACGAAAGTTGCGAATGTTATTGCGGTGGAACTGGGAATCTTGATCGTGATCCTGGCTTGGCTGGCGTTCTCTAATTTCTCCCGGGTCAAACAACCGACGCTGGCGGAAGAGCAGGCGCCGGCTGATAGCTCGTTTGCGACCGTCACCTCGCTCCCCCGGCCGGCAAACCTGCGGTACTCCGCTGCCGATTACTTTACCGATCAGCAAAGGCAACAGTTGGCGGCGCAGCGACAGGCGCAGACGCTCCAGTACGGAACGATGCAATACGATCAGCAGCTCGCCCCGGCGCCTGACACCAGCGCCGATGCTGGCGATAGCGCCACCACCGGAACTTCCCCCTATTACGGCGACGTTTATCCGCAGCCGGTAACCTCACCAGATAGCATTGGCTGGCCGTACGATCCAGTCCTCGTATATCCTCCGACGAGCGAGATCATCGTCATTTCCAACGGCCAAGCTTTTGTGCGCCGAGGAGCGCCTCGCTTTGCTCGGTCACCCATGATGGTTGTGCATCGACGGCCGCCAGGCGGTGGCGGAGCGCAATTTCAGGCCCCGAGTCGCGCTTTCAACCTTCACTCGCGCGGTGGGGGTGTAATTCGCACTGCCAACCCTCGCTCCTTTCGACCAAGTGCGGGCTTGCGGCGGCCGCGCTGAAGTCGTTAGGCCGGAAGAGAGAAAACAAGGCGGGGCCGCTCGCGCGACGCGCGCTGCCTATCCAATCTCGTGATACCGCCAACAATTAGCGGACGCCGTTTGTCCGTCCGTGCACGCTCTAAGGAAATGAGCGAACGGACGGCAATAAGGCGATGGTTGGGCGCGCTGCTTTACTGATTGTTGAGGACCATTTGCGACGCAGGGCGGCTCATCTCGACTTGCGCGCTCACCCTCTGCAAGCCCGCAGTAAGCGCTTCAATTTGCTTTTGCTGGTGCGTGGCAGTCGCTTGGAAGTCCTTCTTCAGTTGCGCGATGGCCGCTTTCTGTTCCTGCACTGTGCGGTGCTCTTTGAGAAACTCGTTGAGCAACATCGCATTCACAGCTTCGTAGCGCACAGTGTAAACTTTCCCCTGTGCGTCGCGGGCCACCAGATCAGGATTCACTTCTTCCACTTCTTCGGCCACGAGGCCGAACTGCGGGATGCCGTTTGGATCAAGCTCGTGCTTGTAGCGGAAGGTCACCGGTTTCAGCGCAAGGACTGCTTCGCTCGCCTTGTCCATCGGCTTGATTTGGTCCTTGAAACGAGCGGAGGAGACGGTCGTGCCGAGCTTACCGTTGGTCCCAACGATTACTCCTACTCCCCCAGGCACAGTTACCCCCGAGATGCCGGCGATAAATGTTTTCGTCTGTGTTCCGCCCGTGCCGATGCGGATGGTTCTGGACTCACCTGCCACTCCAGGGTTGCCGATTTCGATGTTATTACTGCCGGTGGTAAGATTCGTCCCAGCAGCCACACCTAGTGCGATGTTGCTGCTGCCGGTTGTGTTGCTAAACAGTGCATTCACACCGGTGGCCGTGTTGTCGCTGCCGGTCGAGTTAAAAACAAGCGCGCTAGCACCGGTGGCGGTGTTGTTATTGCCGGTTGTGTTGTTTAGCAACGCTTGATATCCGGTAGCTGTGTTGAAGCTGCCAGCTGTATCGCTAAGCAGGGCATCAAAACCGATCGCCGTGTTGTCGCTGCCCGCGCTGACGCTGAATAGTGCGTCAAGGCCCTCGGCAGTATTGAAGTTGGGATAGCCTCCATCCGGCGGTGGGTCAACCGCTTGCGCCGTCGGCGAAAGCGCAAACGACGCGACGGCGAGGACGAGCGGAATGAGAAGGAAAGCGAGCCGCAAAGGCGACCGGCTAATTGATTTTCTTAAGTGTAGAGTTGTCATATTTTTTGCTTTCTTTTCTTTAGTTGAGGCTGGATTGTTGAACCGCATTAACTGCAATCCAGTTCCGCGCGGAACCAGGAACCATCCCTCGCGAGGCGCTTTGAAGTGCGACCTCACTTCGGGGACTCGGGGCTCCAGTTGGATCTGGAGATCGCGTAAAGCAGCGGTCCTACCCGTAGGTCCAGCCCCTCGGGCTTCTTCAGCCCGGGCCCGAAGACCGGCGATCAGGAAATGGAATGTTTTCATAGTTTTAGTCCGCATATTCGACGCGACGCTGCTGCTAGTGGCGTTGCGTTACGACTAGATCCTTCGTGCTGCTTGAAATGCCATTAGTAAAGACGGTCACCAGAAACGCAATTGCCTGATCTTTCACATTCGGCCAATACGCGAAGGAGTGCCGAGTGCATCCATCTGGCCCCGGCCTTTCTGTTATGAGAAACTGTTCACAATTGGGCACGCCTACCGCCGCCACTTTGTTCACTAAGATCATGAACTGATTGGGCGGCATCGGATCGAGATTGGTCGCGATAATAAAAACCGGCGAAGAAGAGCTGGTAAACCTCCGATAAGGCGAAGCCAGATCGTGCAACCCTCCGTCACTGTCCCAAGCAGGGCCAGGCGAGCAACCAACGTAATTGCGAACGTCTGCGCCAAACTGTGCACACCTGGTATCGATCAGCGAAGCCGGATCGTGAAAATCGTATGCCCCGCTTAGGAGCACGGCAGCGTCCAACTGGTCGCCTCCGAGGGTCGGAGCCGCGGCACAGTAGGCAGCATGTGAGGCACCGCCACTCCCCCCAACAGCGCCTACTTTGCCGTTCACTCTGCCAAA
>QHNJ01000017.1 GCA_003218395.1 Verrucomicrobiota bacterium | reverse complement strand
GGCTTGCAATCTCCACTCGTCAGGCCTGTTGTCGCACTGCTTCGAACAGCACAATTGCGACTGCGGTCGCGAGGTTCAGGCTGCGTGTCCCGTGCATCGGGATGGTGACGCAATTGTCGATGTTTTTCGCCAACAAATTCTCCGGCAACCCCTTCGTTTCCCTTCCGAAAACGAGGAAATCACCCTCATGAAACTTCACATCGTAATAAGCGCATTCTGTTTTCGTAGTCAGGAAAAAATACCGGGTGCCCGACGACTGCGCGCGTTGCAAGTCACTGAAGGAATTCCACAATCGCACGCTCACTTCATCCCAATAATCCAGGCCGGCGCGTCTCAATTGCCGATCGTCAAGTGAAAAACCGAGCGGCTTTACGAGATGCAGTGTCGATTCCGTGGCCAGACAAAGCCGTGCCACGTTCCCTGTGTTTGGTGGAATCACCGGTTCAATCAGAACAACGTTAAACATCCCTCTCTGTCATCCAGGCGAAGTCGAGGAATCTCTAACTGTTTCCTCGAGATCTGATTCCGAATCAGGAAAGCAGAAAAAAGGAATTGAATCTGGAAACCAGAAACCATGAAGTCCCAAAAATTCTTTTCCTGGATTCTTGGATTCCTGATTCGATTATTTGACTAATTTGCTCGCCACGAATTTTTCCAGCTTCACCACGTCGGCGGCGAATTTGCGGATCCCTTCACCCGTTTTTTCGTACGCCATCGCGTTGTCGTTCAGCATCCAGCGGAACTTCTTCTCGTCCAGCTCCAGCTTCTCGATCTTCGCCGACTTCGCTTTTTCCGGATCAAGTTTGCGCTCGAGCGGCTCGGTCGATTCGGAAAGTTCCTTCATCAATTCGGGACTGATCGTTAGGCAGTCGCAGCCGGCCAGCTCGCGAATCTGTCCGGTGTTACGGAAGCTCGCGCCCATCACCTCAGTCGGGATGCCGAATTTCTTGTAATAGGTGAAGATTTCGGTGACCGATTGCACTCCGGGATCTTCCGGACCGGTGTAATCACGTTTTATTTCTTTTTTGTACCAGTCGTAAATCCGGCCGACAAATGGTGAGATCAGTTGCACGTTTGCTTCCGCGCAACGCACAGCCTGTGGCAACGAGAACATGAGCGTCAAATTGCATCGGATCCCTTCTCTTTGCAGTTGCTCGGCCGCATTTATACCCTCCCATGTTGACGCGACTTTAATCAGCACCCGCTCGCGCGGAATTTTGCGCTCTTCGTAAAGTTTGACCAACTGGCGCGCCTTTCTGATCGAACCCTCCAGATCAAACGATAAACGTGCGTCGGTTTCAGTAGAGACGCGTCCGGGCACGATCTCCAAAATGTCGCATCCAAACTGCACAAGCAGATGATCGCAAATGTCTTCAATCTCCGTCGCACCGCTTAAGCCAGACTTCTTTCGATCAGCAAGCACTTCGTCGAGCAAATGCGCGTATTCCGGCTTTTGCGTCGCGGCATAAACTAAACTTGGATTCGTCGTCGCATCCTGCGGTTTGAATTCCTTGATCGATTCAAAATCCGCCGTGTCTGCCACGATTTTTGTGAACTTCTTGAGTTGCTCGAGTTGATTCAGCTTTGTTTTCTTCGGTTCAGCGACAATGGTGCTCATAATTTTTCCCTTTTTAGTTTACGCGCAGGCGCGCTCAATTGGTCGCTTCACCGTAAGCCTGCCGCAGAAGATCGACAATTGAAAATGGGCCTGGATTTAGGCGGAAACAGTAGGCCGCGTTTCGACTGAGCGGCGCGAACCGATCGCAGCCTTCACAAAATTATTCCCAAGCTCCCACATCGGCCCCGGAAATTTGCGGCACTCGGTCAGGACGTCGTCCAGCGCGTTTACGAACATGTCGATCTCCCGCTCGCCAATGATCAACGGGGGCAGGATTTTCATCACATCCATGGCATGCCCGGCCACTTGCGTGAGAATACGATGCTTGCTCAACATCTGGGTCACGATCATTTGCGCAAAGAGCACCTTGTCGATCTTGTGCAACAACTTCCACGCCATCCTAAGTTTGAATTCCTGCGGCTCATGGAATTCAATTGCGATCATTAGTCCTTTGCCGCGGACTTCCTTGATGAAGGAATGTTTTGCACGCAACGTGTCGATCCTTTCTATGAGCAACGCGCCCATTCTTGCCGCGTTCTCGACTAAATTTTCCTGATCGATGATTTCCAACGCGGCGAGTCCGCAAGCCATCGCCAGATTATTGCGTCCGAACGTGGTCGAATGCACGACGCAACGGTCCATTCGGCTGAATGTTTTCTGATAGATATCGCGCCGCGTCACAATCGCGCCGCACGGCACGTAACCGCCGCTCAACGTCTTTGCAAGCGTGATGATGTCCGGCTCAAGATTCCAATGCTGGAAGCCAAACATTTTGCCGGTGCGGCCCAGTCCGGTCTGCACTTCATCGGAAATCAACAACGTCCCATATTTACGGCAAAGCTCTTGTGCGCGGACAAAGAAATCGGTGTTGGGTGATTTGCAGCCCTTTCCTTGGACCGTCTCAATTACAAAAGCTGCAACGTCGCGCGGGGATAATTGTCGATCCAACTCTTCGATATCGTCAACCGGCACACGCGCATCGAATCCTTCCATTAGCGGCCCAAATCCTTCCGTGAAACTTTCGCACCCCATCAGTGACAGCGAACCGAGACTGAGTCCGTGAAACGCGCTACCGAGCGAGACCGCGCGATTTCGTCCCGTCGCGGCACGCGCAAATTTCAGCGCGCCTTCCATCGCCTCGGTGCCGGAGTTGCAAAAGAAAACTGCGTCGAGATACGCCGGCGTGCGTTTCACGAGCGCTTCAGCGAGCAATCCGCTCAAAAGCGAGCAATCCATCTGCACCATGTTGGGCAGATCGAGATCGAGGACATCACGAATCGCTTGTTTTACGACGGGATGATTCCGTCCGATGTTAAAAACGCTGTAACCGCTCAAAAAATCCAGATACGGCTCGTTATCCATATCGTAGAGGTAAGCGCCCTCGGCCCGCGCATAGACTTTGTCGAAGCCGATCACCCGTTGCGCTGCCACCAGCGTGCGGTTCACGTGCCGCTCATGCAGCTGATAATTCTCACCCAGCCGTGCCGCTACGATTTCCTTTAGATCAAAAGCCATTGTGAAACGTTCTGCGATGTCCGTACGGAACGCAAATGCTAGGGCTTCCAATCCTGATAAGCTTGGTGAGCACCCTTCTCCAGGTTGGTCTTTCCTGGCGAATAGCGTTCCAATTGCGTAGCGAGCCATTGGAACCATTCAAAAGTTTTCTGCGAACCGCTGCGACGGCGTTCTTCCTCGACGTAGGGGCGCACCTTACGCCAGGCAAGACGTACGGTGCCACCCATCAAGTCTCCGACCACCTGCAAAGGAACGATGCGCGCATAAACAGAATATCCGAGCCCTTCGAGAATCACGCCAATCACCTGCACCGCAGCGAGCACGCGCGCGTCCGCTTCAATCGCCGACGCGGTTGATCCATCCGGAATACTGTGCACGACGATCATCGACTTCATCCATTCCGGAGTGAGAATCGCTTGAACGGCAGCGAACGCCGCCCGCTCCGCGCGTTCGTGACGCGCGCGACGCGTTTCAAGCAAGCCGAATGCGACCGCAGTCAAAACCGTTAGTGCCGTGGCCACATTTGCCAGAGTCGAGAGGTCCACGCGGCGAGTTTATCAGAACTTTCCTGCGCAGAGCGAAACCGAAATTCGCTGCGGGAAAATAAACCGCAGGATTCGCGCGGAACCCTGCGGCTTTGATTTTCCGAACTATTTTTGCTTAATCTTCCACAACCACGTGATCGACTACACGCGTCTCACCCGTGCCTGTGTAATAAACGCGCACATGTTGCCCGGGTCTGAGCGCTGATGTGACGACATTCCCGGCGCCGTTCACGATTCGCGCGGCCGTGCCCAGAGCGAAGCTGACTGGCCCCTCGCCGCTCTTAACCACAATCGTCTTGCTAGGTTCATAGGTAGTTACCGTACCCGCAGTGTAGGTTGTGGTTGTTTCGGTTGTTGTTGTCGGTTGTGTAGCTGTCGTTGTTTGTTCTGTGGTCGTCCTGCTCGTCTGCGCAAACGCCAGCGGCGCGATCAGCGCGCAAGCAAGAGTGACAATTATTTTCTTCACTATTATGCCTCCCTGTTTCTTGTTGATGTTTTACCTCAAACTTCGTAGCTCGAGGATATAGCGGACGCTCCCAAGGTATTGCGCGTCCGGCTCATGTTTGACAGACGGCGTGACGCTTCTATTCAAACCAATGTTATTTCGCTTTACTCCTCGACCTCCACGTGATCGACCACACGCGTCTCGCCCATGTTTGTGTAATAAACACGCACCCGCGTCCCGGGCTTGATCGGGGTTTTGACGACTTGGCCCAACTTATTGTAAACGAGGCCCGTCCCGTAGAGAACATAACGCTCGGGATTATTCGAGTCGTTCGTACGGACGACGAGGGTTTTGGCAGGCTGATAACTGGCGGCCGTGCCTTCCTCAATCGCGATGAATGTTCCCGTTACCGTTATTGGTTCTATAGTAGTTGTTGTCGTTTGCCTTGTGGTCGTCGTACTCGTCTGCGCAAACGCCAGCGGCACAGTGAGCACGCAAGCGAGAGCGACAATTGTTTTCTTCACCATGATGCCTCCCTGTTGTTTATGATTTACTTAAACTTCGCCGTTCGAGGGCTTACTGGATGCGCCAAGGCGTCGCTATTTAATCCAGATTCTTATTTGTGTGATTGAGCCGGTCCGTAGATTCGTTAACGTGGCGTAATAATGAGCAGCGGAGCGCCGACTGTTGATCCGGTTGTCACACCGGAGGTTGTAGCGCAACACGGCCTTACACTGGAGGAATTCGAGCGCATTAAAAAAATCCTCGGTCGCGAACCGAACTTTACCGAACTCGGCATTTTCTCCGTCATGTGGAGCGAGCATTGCTCGTACAAGAATTCGAAAAAAGAACTTAAAAAATTTCCGACGACCGGGCCAAACATTCTTGTCAAAGCGGGCGAAGAGAATGCCGGCGTGGTCGACATCGGCGACGGCTGGGCGATCGCGTTTAAGATGGAGAGCCATAACCATCCGAGCGCGATCGAGCCGTTCCAAGGCGCGGCCACCGGCGTCGGTGGAATCATTCGCGACATCTTCACGATGGGCGCGCGCCCCGAGTTTTGCCTGAACTCGCTGCGCTTTGGGCCGATCACAGATCAATCAAACATCAACCGTCAAACACCAAACATCGCCGCTAACAAGCGGCTCTTCACCGGCGTCGTCTCCGGGATCGCGCACTATGGCAACTGTGTCGGCATACCGACCATCGGGGGCGAAATTTATTTCGACGAAAGCTTCGAAGGCAATCCCCTGGTAAACGTGTTTTGCCTCGGCGTATTGCGCCACGAACAGGTCGCGCGCGGCACAGCAAAAGGCGGCGGCAATCCTGTTTTTTACGTCGGCGCCGAGACGGGTCGCGATGGTCTTGCGGGTGCGGCCTTCGCATCGCGTGAATTGACACAACAATCGCGTGAAGATCGCCCGGCCGTGCAGGTAGGCGACCCGTTCAAGGAAAAATTGTTGCTCGAAGCGTGTCTGGAATTGCTCGCTCGCGATGCTGTCGCCGGAATTCAAGATATGGGAGCAGCCGGCCTAACTTGTTCCACCTGCGAGACAGCCAGCCGCGGCGGAAGCGGCATCGAGATCGATCTCGCGAAGGTGCCAAAGCGCGAACCCGACATGACACCGTATGAAATTCTCTTGAGCGAATCACAGGAGCGAATGCTGATCATCGCGAAGCGCGGGAAAGAAAATCTTGTCCGTAAAGTATTCGAGAAATGGGATGTGCCGTGCGCGGAAATCGGTCATGTCACCGACGACGGCATGATGCGAGTGCGCAACAACAGCGCCATCGCCGCTGAGATCCCGGCTAAAGCGCTCGCAGAGGAAGCACCCATTTATTCGCCGGACGTAAAACCTGTTGTAGCTGCGATCGACCATCGCGGGGGCGCGGATTCAGCAACGATCGACAGTCACGAAGCGCTGCGTCGGTTGCTGCGTGAGCCGACAATCGCGTCAAAGAATTGGGTGTACCGGCAGTACGACCACACGGTGCGCACTGGGACAATCGTAAAGCCGGGTTCAGACGCCGCCGTGTTTTTCGTTCGTTACGCTGACAAAATCCTGGCCGCGACGACGGATTGTAATTCGCTCTATTGCTCGCTCCATCCGCGCACAGGCGGCAAAATCGCCGTCGCTGAGGCTGCACGCAATCTTACTTGCTCCGGCGCGAGACCGCTTGCTGTCACCGACAATCTGAATTTCGGCAATCCTTATAAGCCGGAAAACTTTTGGCAGCTGCGCGAAGCTGTTGAAGGCATCGCCGAAGCTTGCCGCGCATTTGGCACGCCCGTCACCGGCGGCAACGTCTCTTTATATAACGAGAGTCCTGCGGGCACCGTCGATCCGACGCCCACAATCGGAATGGTTGGTTTGATCGAGGATGAAAAGCACATTACTACGCAATGGTTCAAAGAAGAGAGCGACACGATCATCTTAGTTGGCGAAACCGGGACTGAACTTGGCGGATCGCAGTTTCTAAAAGCTTGCTACGGAAGAAAGATCGGGCCGCCGCCAAATATTGATCTCGAACACGAAATTAAGATCCAAAATACGACGCGTGAATTAATCCGTGCAGGTCTGGTGAAAAGCGCGCACGATTGCAGCGAAGGGGGGCTCGCTGTTGCCCTTACCGAATGCTGTTTCAATCCACGAAAACTGCTCGGTGCGGAAATCGATTTGAAAGCAGGCGAAACGCCTGTCACTGCAGCGTTGTTCAACGAGTCGCAATCACGTATCGTGATTTCGGTCGATTCGAAAGACGCACAAAAGATGACGGCAATCTTGCAACAGAGCGGCGTTCCTTTTCAACGGCTCGGACAAGTCGAAGGCAATGAACTGCGGATCCGCGTAAACGAGAAAACTTTCCGCTGGCCGATTGCTGATCTCTACGATGGTTGGTTCAACGCTATCCGCCGCGCCGTTGAAGACGAAACGGAAAGAATTCCAAGCTTGTGAACGCGTCTCTGGAACACGAGATTGAACACCTGCGTTATTTGGTAGACTATCTGGTGTGATCTTCCCCCGCCAAAACAGCGATATCGATGAGGCGCCGGACTCGACGGCGATTCCACAACACGAGTGCGGCCTTTTCGGTGTATTCGGTCATTCGAATGCAGCGGTGCTGACTTACTACGGTCTGTTTGCGCTGCAGCATCGCGGCCAGGAGAGCGCAGGCATCGTGACGAGCAATGGCCCGGGCACGACCTTTTTGATGCACAAAGATATGGGACTCGTCTCCCAAGTCTTTGGCCAGGAAGAACTGGCGAAGCTCAAGGGCACACGCGCGCTCGGACATACGCGCTACTCCACGACAGGCACGAGCACGATCAAGAACGCGCAACCGTTTGTGGTGGACTGCGTGCGCGGCCAGATGGCGATCGCGCATAACGGCAATTTGATTAATGCCGACCTTTTGCGAGACGAGCTCGAACGGAACGGTTCCATCTTCCAGACGACTGCTGATAGCGAAATCATCTTACATCTGCTCGCGCAGCCCTCGGAGAATGGTGGCAATGTGCTGGCTGCTTTACGCAGGATCAAAGGCGCTTTTTCACTCCTGATCATGAGCGAACGCGAGCTCATCGCGGTACGGGATCCTTTTGGCTGGCGGCCGCTTGCGCTCGGCAAGCTAGACGGCGCTTACATTCTGGCGTCGGAAACATGTGCTTTCGATTTGATTCATGCTGAGTTCATTCGCGAAATTGAACCTGGCGAAGTGCTGATCATCGATGAGAACGGATTGCGTTCGGAGCGACCGTTCCCAGATGAGCGCCCCGCATTTTGCATGTTTGAGTATGTGTATTTCTCGCGGCCCGATAGCATGATCGGCGGCGTGAACGTTGGAAAGGTGCGCATGGAGATGGGACGCGAACTCGCGCGCAGATTTCCGGTTGAAGCCGACGTCGTCGTGCCGGTGCCCGACTCCGGAAATTACGCCGCTCTCGGTTTCGCTCAGGAATTGAATATTCCGTACGGTCACGCGTTCGTCCGCAACCACTATATCGGGCGCACATTTTTGCAGCCGAGCCAGCTCATCCGCGATTTCGACGTGCGGGTAAAGTTGAATCTGATCAAGGAAATGGTTGCCGGAAAGCGGGTCGTTGTTGTTGACGATTCAATCGTACGCGGCACAACGGCACGCGCGCGCGTGGTAAACTTGCGCGAGGCTGGCGCAAAGGAAGTGCACATGCGGGTCAGCTGCCCGCCGCACCGGTTCGCCTGCCATTACGGCATTGATTTTCCTGATCCGGAAAAACTGATCGCCAATCAGATGTCGATGGAAGACATCTGCAAATATCTCGGCGTTGACAGTCTGGGTTATCTCGATGTTGAAGGCATGGTGAGGGCGACCGGAAAGCCGCTGAACACTTTTTGCCTGGCCTGTTTCAACGGAGATTATCCCCTGCCGGTCGATCCGGCGTTAGACAAGTTCATCATGGAAAGACGCGAACAACGCGCGAAGGCTCTCGCCGCCGAGGAAGCGCATCCAACTCTCTTCGCGGATCTGAAATGATGAAAATGACGACGCTTGAATGTCAAAGGAATGACGAAGCCTGAGCCGCATCGCCCTAATTGATCAATTCGTTACTCGCGTTTTGGATTTGTTTCGCCATTAGTCATTCCGATTTCGTCATTTCGTCCGCAGGCTCCTCGGGAAGCAATCTGCAAAACGTCTCGTGAACTCTGTGCACAGAAAGAGAAAAGCTTACGCGTCTGCGGGCGTGGATGTTGATCTTGGCAACCGGCTCAAAAGCCACATCCAGTCGCTCGCGAAGCAAACTCACGGCCCATGCGTGCTCGGGAGGATCGGCGGATTCGGTGGATTATTTCGAGCAAAGTTTTCCGGAATCCGCGAGCCGGTTCTTGTTGCAAGCATCGACGGCGTCGGGACAAAATTGAAAATTGCGTTTGCGATGAACAAACACGACACCGTAGGCGCCGATCTGGTGAACCACTGCGTAAATGACGTCGCAGTACTGGGAGCGCGACCACTCTTCTTTCTCGATTACATAGGTTGCGAGAAACTTCAGCCGCGCGCTTTTGATCAGTTACTGCGCGGATTTTCGCGCGCATGCCGGTCTGCTGGATGCGCGCTGATCGGCGGAGAAACGGCGCAAATGCCAGGGATGTATCGCAAAGGCGAATACGATCTCGCTGGTTGTATCGTCGGTGTGATTGATCGCGCGAGGATCATCGATGGCCGCAAAATAAAAACGGGCGACATTGTTCTCGGCCTCGCGTCGAACGGTTTGCATACAAACGGTTATTCGCTGGCCCGAAAAATTCTACTGAAGAAGATGCGGCTCAATGTTCGTTCGCGTCTTCCGGGGTCGGCAATCACGGTGGGGGAAGAGCTGCTACGAGTGCATAAGAGTTATGAGCCGCTCCTCAGAAAAGCGCCAAATGGCATCATCAAAGGTCTGGCGCACATTACCGGTGGCGGCTTAATCGATAACGTGCCGCGCATCCTACCAGAAAATTGCGATGCGGTGATCGAGACGAAAAGCCGGCGCGTTCCACGCATCTTTAAAATCTTGCAGGAAAATGGGAATCTGGATGCCGCTGAGATGTACCAGGTTTTCAACATGGGTATTGGGATGGTGGCGGTTGTTTCCGAGCGCGACGCACAGCGTGCGGCGTCGACATTGCGCGCGAAACAAATTGGGCGGATCGAGCGCGGCACGGGCAAAACGCGCTTAGTGTTCTAGCCTAACAAGTCTCTCCTAGTATACCGGCCCGATCTGGATAGCGCACGCGTCTCGCGTGTTGGTTTCGGCGTCGTGCCGAAACAATCCTTCATTGTGCACGAACTGCGTCCCACATACTGCATTTGCAGAAGAAAAGTTCGCGATCGCGAGGACGCGCTCGCCAGCACGCGAGACGGATGCGCTACCCAGGCAGACGCGGTGAGGCGCCCTCCACGGCACTCGATGGCACCCGAACTTGCGGGCTTGAGTCGGTGCCAGCAATCTTACCCCGGCTCAGGACCGGCTGCAGACCCACGCGCTGCGCCGCAAGATCGACAAGCTCCGCGACTCGTGACTTGAGCAGACGCGCTCGCGTCCCCAGAAAGACAACAAAGAGCAAATACGGAATAATACCCCAAAGATCGGCGTGAGAAATATTAAGCTGCCGATATATCAACAAGCTTAGCGCAATGAGATTGAAAATGATAGTCGTAGTAACCAGTCGATCACGAAGGCGAACACGCGTTAGGCACTTCCCGCCGCCGTGATATTCGGTGACGGTTTGGAGCGCGATACTCCACCAGAAATTTCCGTAAATTTGAATGTCCCATTCATTCCACCCGGTATCTGTGGAATAGCGCCAGCCTTCTTCATCCAACAACTGCAAAATGGCGCCAAGCAAGTAATGACGATCTCTGCCTTCTTCGCTCCAGAAGACGCGGCGACTGAGATTCCGTCCAAAATACGTGCGCTCTGGCAAATGTTCGTGCGCGCGAATCACACTTCCTGGCGTGCGTTTGAAATGCAACCATGTGAAATAGCGCGACCAGCCTCGCACCAGTGGCTGGGCGAAAGCCAGGAGCATCACCAGCAGCCGTGCGTGCACCGTATCGAATTTCGGTTCGATGGAAGCCCGCACCATGTATGAGAGCGATACGCACAGCGTGCCACCGAGCATGAGGTAGGGAACGATCCGCAGTGCCGGCAGAAAAATTCCGAGACCAAACAGAAAGATCGTCAGCGCGAACCATTCGATACTGCTGAGATACGTGGCGACCTCCGATTGTGGCGTAGGATAAATTGATTGGAAAAATCCTTCTCCGAAAGTTCCGTGATAGATTGCCGGCCGGTTAATGAACCAGCTGAAGCGTGGTGTCCCGTAGATTTGACCGCGCCATTTCGCCGTGCCTGTTGGACCAAAAAAGATCAAATGTTTAAAGCGAAGCAGCGATTCCGCTTCGCCGTAACCATCCTGCTGTCTTAAAAATGCCCGCAGCGTAAAACGTCGATAATGCCAGACGATTGCCGGCGGACTAAACGCAATGACCCAACCGGCCTGCTGGATCCGCCAGCAAAAATCGACGTCGTCACCCGCTTTATGGTACTCGGCATCGAAACCGCCGACCCTTCCAAAAGCCCATCGATAAAACGCCATGTTACAGCCGGGAATATGCTCTGCGACTGTATCTGTAAGCAGGACATGGCTGGGCCCGCCCGGCGCTGCCGCGACGCAGGCTTGAACCCAATTTTGCGCTGGTGGCGTCACGTTCGGTCCGCCCACTCCCGCATAATCGCCGTTTACCAGCGTACCGATCAGGTAATAGAGCCAATCGACATCGGCCATGCAGTCGGAATCTGTATAAGCCAACACTTCACCCCTCGCAGCTGCCGCGCCTGTGTTGCGAGCGTGACTCAATCCATGATTGCTTTGGTGGATGTAGCGCACCTGTGAGAACTGTGCAGCAATGTAAGCTGTGTCATCAGTCGAGCCGTCATCGACCAGCATCACTTCATAGTCGGGATAGTTGAGTTTGCTCAACGAATCGAGACAAGCGGCAAGAGTTCGGCCGCCGTTGTATGAACAAACAATTACCGAGACGAACGGTGCGCGAGACAAGGGCGGACGCAATACGGAACTGTCGTGGCCAAGTTTTTCCTGAAGAGCGTAGAACGCCTTCTTCGGCTCCCGCTCGCGAGTCACAATCCCAAATGCCCAGTCCGTAATTTCTTGCCCACCAGTGAACCAGTCATCAGTCCAAGTAAAAAAAATTGTCCCGGCGAGACCGCACCTGACCACGCTATCGATGTGCCAACTGAGCATTTCCGCCTGCTCCTCCTGCGAATGCCGGATCGTGTCCATGCCGAATTCCCCAAGGATAAGCGGGCGCTCGTCAGTCAGATTTTGCAGCCGCAGTAGGTAGCGCTCTAATTCGTGCTGATTGTGCAAATAAACGTTAAAACAGCAAAAATCGACATTCTGTGGCAGCAGATATTCCGTTGGTGGATAAGTGGCATAAGAAAACAGCACATCGGGATCAATCGTCCGTCCGATCCGAATCAGATCCTCGACAAATTCCGTGACACGACGCGCGCCTAGCCAACGCACCATTGTGCTCGAGATTTCGTTGCCCACGAGATAACCAAAGATTGCCGGATGCCCTGCCTGTGCGCTTACCGCAACGCGGACCGCTTCGGCAATTTGTTTGCGGATAGATCGTTCGCGCAGAAACTCTATGTGTTTCGCCCAGGGAAGAGTCACAAGGACGCGTATTCCGGCAGCGGCACAACGATCAAGAAACCAGCGCGGCGGCGCATGGTAAATCCGCACAACATTGAGACCAACCTTGCGCATGAGCGCTAGATCGACGTCCACCTGCTCAGGTCGTCCGAGGTAATTTTCTTCGACGTCCGGCTTGAAGGGTCCATACGTGACTCCCTTCACAAAAAACTTTCGGTCACCCTCAAAAAAGAATTTCGCGACTGGGCGAACTCGCGAGTTTGCGCTCACAGCGGCAACTCCCTAGTCCAACCGCCGCACCGACGCAAAGATTTTAACTGTAGACTGCAGCCACGGCCCTGTGGGCCGTCGTCCTCGGCCGTGTTCTCTCTAAACCGGCCACAGCCGTGTGGCTACAACTACAGCACGCTCAGACTTTCCCGCATTACGGCGCCTGTCCGCTCGATGTCTTCCCGCGTGTGCGCCGTGGAAATAAAGCCCGTTTCAAACTGTGATGGTGCGAAATAAACACCGCGCTTCAAACAGCCGCGGAAGAATTTCGAGAACGTTTCCAGATTGCTTCGCTGCGCGTCGGCAAGATCGACAATCGGTCCTGAGGCGAAGAATAAACAAAACATTGAGCCGATCCGGTGAAATGTGATGTCGATCTGTGCTTGCGCGATGGCATCTCGTGTCAGCTTCTCAAAGTGTGCTCCAAGTCTTTCGAGTAGCTTCCAGCCGTCGATGCGTTCGAGTTCATGCAATTGAGCGAGGCCGGCCGTCATCGCGAGCGGATTTCCGGATAGTGTTCCGGCCTGGTAAACAGGACCATCTGGCGAAAGTTGGTCCATGACTTCCGAGCGTCCGCCAAACGCGCCGACCGGTAATCCACCGCCAATTATTTTCCCTAGTGCGGTCAGATCAGGTTTGACTCCATAAATTTCTTGAGCGCCGCCACGCGCCGCACGGAAACCGGTCACTACTTCGTCAAAAATCAGAAGCGCGCCGTTCTTCGTGCATTCCTCACGTAGGGTCAATAGGAAATCGTGATTTGCAAAATAAAGACCCGCGTTGGCCGGAACGGGCTCGACAATGATTGCTGCGATTTGCCCTTTATTCTGAGCAAAACACTTCCGCACAACATCGGCATCGTTAAACGGCAGCGAAATCGTGAGATCGACAAATGCCTGTGGCACCCCGGCACTATCAGGCCGTCCATGAGTGAGCGCGCCGCTTCCCGATCTCACGAGCAGCGCGTCGACATGTCCGTGATAACAACCATCGAATTTGATGATCTTGTCGCGACCGGTGAAACCGCGCGCGAGTCGAACGCACGCCATGGTCGCTTCGGTCCCGCTGTTCACCATTCGCACCTTTTCGATCGATGGCATCCACGCGCAGATCAGGTTCGCCATCTCGACTTCGAGCGGATTTGGAATTCCAAAACTTAGGCCGCGCGCGGCAGCTTCGCGCACCGCGTCGACAATTACCTTGGGAGTGTGTCCCAGAATCGCAGGACCCCAACTGCCGATGTAGTCGATATATTCGTTCCCATCGACATCCCATATTTTGGCGCCACGCGCACGTTCGACGAAAAAAGGTTGCGCTCCAACATGTCGAAATGCACGCACGGGTGAGTTTACGCCGCCCGGGATACGTTCTTGCGCCGCAGCGAAAAGCTCAGATGAACGAGAAGTCACGCGGCCAAGATAATCGCTAAATCGTTGAATCGCTAAATCGTGATCAGCTCAACGTTTCAACGATGTAACGAACGATTCAATCATTCCGACTCTACATTGACACCGGTGCGTCGCGCCAAGATAGTTTGCGTCTTCTCAGAAATGGCGGGGTAGCCAAGTGGTAAGGTCGCGGTCTGCAAAACCGCTATTCGCGGGTTCGATTCCCGCCCCCGCCTCTTTTCATAGGTAAAATGGCCAGAAATCAGCCTCGAAACCGCCCGAGTCACAACAAGAGTCACAACAAATCTGCTAATTTCAAGGATGTTCAGCGTTGTCCGTTGAAGTCGCTTTCAGCGATGCGAGAATCTGTCGATGCGACTCAGCTCAGCGGCTTTGGTTCGATCATCTGAGCCTTCTTTTTTCTGTCGCCCTCACCGGTTCGAAGCCATGCCCCCCCACGACCCGGGGCGTGCTTCACGGTGCTGGCAGAGGATAGTCGAGCAACTCGAATCGGTTTGTCAGCCGCAGCCCGGAGAGCCGCCGAGACGTTGGCGAAGATGCCTGGCTCAAAGGTTATCAAGCACGCCCAGGCGCATCGGCACATGACAGCAAGTTCCAGCCTACTGCACAGCTGGGATGAGAAAGGCAACCCAATACCGTTCACGCTAAATGTGCTCAACATTAACAGTCTTCAGATAGACGGGGAATAAGCGAACACGGAATAGCGCAAGATTTACCGAGAGATACTGAGAGTGAATTTTACGATGCTTATGTTGAATTCGACACAAGAGGGTTCAGTGGGGCGAGCATTACAGCGATTGGAACAGAGTAATACTGCTAAAATCTGCTTCTTCATTATCTGCATGCGACCGCACATCGAGGCGAAGAGGTTTGGAAACGTTACTGAACTGCTGCGTGCACTTATGAGACTGGAGTCATTGGATCCGGAACGGAAACAGTTCTTTAAAGCAAACGAGGCAGCGCGTCAGAGCATAGAGAGGCAATTCCGCGAGCTGTGCAGCGAAGATGTGCTGAAGCTACATCGTAGAGGGCGACCGCGAAAATTCTACCGACTGCTATGTAGGAATCCGAATTATTCAGGCGGCGAGTTGTGATCTACTCGCTGCATGAACGATCAGAGAATATTCTTCGAAGCGCCGAAACTGGCGCTAACTCGCGTTGAGGCGGATGCTCTGGATGTAAGTCCAGCAACCTGGATCGTCTCGTTAAGCGCGGTCTGCTGCGGCCCGCATGAGGCGCCGGCTTTGTCGGGGGAGATTTGCAGGGCGTTTTGAATAGCGCACCGACAAGGCGGTAGGCGAAAGGAACTGTTCCCTCCTAGACTTTTTGGCTACACCTTTTTGGGCAATGCAAAAAGGTGTTGTGTTTGGCGGGTGCCAAACTTTAACCTTTGGAATGTGAAGATTGGAATGTGACGAAAGGAGGTGAAAGACATGGCCACTAAGTCAACCAAAAGAAGTGCGAGGAAGAAGGCGCAAAAGCCGCGGATGGAAGTACGCGAGTTGAAGCCGACGAAAGATCCAAAAGGCGGTTTCGGGAAAATTGAGCGTCAACGGCCGGACTACTACCTGAAGATTGGTTGAAGCCGAGAGGAGATGCGAAAGCAGGATTCACCTGCACAGAAAATCCGCTGAAGCCGGGGGCCCTAATTCTCTTGTCAATCCGCGGACACAAGATTGACCGATACGAGCAAGTAATGGCTGTAGACGCGGTCGCGCACAACATTGGCGGGAACGCGTTTACCGAGCCCAGCGAGTAATTGCTCGAGCGTTTGTTTGCCGTCGGCTTGTCTGAGAATCTCCAACTCCCATTCCGGCACGCTAAGATCAACGACGGTGTTTGTTGAAACGCTCTTTAGTTGAACGCGACGGAGCTTCCGCCACAACCGTCGGCGTTTTGGCCAACGGCAGGTATACAGATCTGTCGAACGTGCGCGCCACCGCAAGAGAGCGGATGCGTTTTGCCACGGCGGATTTGGCCGCGGCTGCGTTACGAAAAGCAAGGAATGGAAGCGTGAGGGCGAAAGCAGCTCCACAAACATGTGTGTTTCGGCGCGCGAGCGGGGTAACAGTTGTCGATATAAATCATCTTTGAAAATTGGACGCAGCGCGCGATGGGCGTAATAACTCCCCAAAAAATGTAGGCCCGCGCTTTGTGCAAGACTCATCCAGCGCGCCAGAGGCCAATTGTGGATTAGCGGACCAAAGAGGTCACCAGCTAGATACTCGGCGCCTCGGTTGGCGATCCTAGGCGCATTATGGCTGTCCAGTGCTTCGCAAAGCCTTAACGCCTGCCGCAGCTCTTTGCCATCCTCGAACTCCGCCAGTTGAAAGCCGAGCTTGGCCAACGCCGGACGCCAGGTTGCGCTGAAATGACGCACCCCGTTTACACCGAGATAAAGCGCGCCATGTGGCGTTAGGCAACGAGCGAAGTTGTCGAACGCACGTCTGGTTTGTGGGATGTATGAAAGTACGCCGTGACATGAAATAAGATCGAAGTCGTTCCCAACCGTATTAACAAGGTGCCTGGTGGTAATATCACCCACGACGAAGCGGACGTGGCGCAATCCTGCCTGGCGTTTTTGGAGGTGGCGGGCGATGGCGATTGAACGTGGCGAAAAATCCACCCCGACAACCTCCGAATGCTTAAAACGTCGCGCGATCGCGAAAGCTTCCATTCCAGTTCCACAGCCTGCGACCAGAATCCGCTCAGGAACGCGAACCCGTTGCCACATCGCCTCGATCCATTTCGGCGGCGGGAGACGCCACCGAGGTTGGTTCCAAATCCTTTTGCCAACGACAGGATAGGGCCGCAATTCGTAACTCCGCCGGACCTCTGTGGAAATATTCATATTAAGCCTCAGTAGCCACATATCTTACGAGAAGGAAAGGAATAGGCGCAAACCCCCCGTCGCAATCATTTGCAATCAGCAGATGCAATCAGAGGGCGGTCTTACTGGGCGCCGATGCGAGGAATGACTGCGACCGCCGCGCGCAAGGCTTCAAGCTCGTGATGCGTGTAAACCTTGTTCGTTTCCGCCGATGTGTGGCCGGTGAGTTTCTGCCGGACTTCTTGTGATATGCCAGCGTTTGCCATTGCGCTGTTTGAACGAGTGTCTGAGGCTGTGAAAGCTAAGACTTGATAACCTTCGCCCGCCGCTTGCCTGCGTCCGTTTGCCTTCAATGCCCGCCTTTTCCATGATCGCAGCAAATCGCCCACTAAGGCCGTGTTTGCCGCCAGTACCTTTGCCCGCGAGAGACGGGAACAGGGCCGCTCTGCCGATGCCAGCGTTCTTCAAAAGCTCGCGCTCAAGGTCTCGATGCAGCGGAATCGCTACCGGCTTTTTCGTTTTGCTCGGAGTGAATCGGATAACTTTATTGGGCCAATCAATCGCTTCCCATCGCATGTTGGCAACGTCGCCAAGCCGTGCGCCAGTATAATAGCCGAGAAGAATTGCCCCGCGCCAGTCGCCGTCCGCCGCCCGCACGAGCTTCGAAACTTGCGCCGGAGCACCCCCGCCTCGTGAATCTTGAGATTGCCGGATACGGCTCCGTTGCATTTGAAGACATGAAGGCTGCAGCCACGGCGACCAGTTTCTGAACTGGCTGCCGCCGGGCCCAATGACTGCACCCGCGCAGGCTTGGAATTAATTCGGCGCCTTAGCAGGAATACGATCTGGGAGGTTTCGAAGCGCATCGTTTCCTATCGCAATCACGTCACCGCGAAATGGCGGCGCCGCCTTGACCGGATACTGCGGTCGCAAGACTGCAGATCCTTGCGATACAAGCGCAAGGGAAACGAATATAAACACTGCTGCGAATTTCATGCTCGTCGCTTTTATCAAAATCAATCGCCATCGCAAGGAAAATTTTTCGCGATCTCGGTAATTAACGGCGCTGATCCGCCAAATGACGCCGGAAAAGGGAGCACTAGCCTTCACTTCTGATCTTTAAGCTTTCCGCATTCGTTAGGGTGTTTAGCGGATAAACACATATGGCTAATCGTCGCTGTCGCTATATGATGGATAGAACCGCGAATGAGCACGACTGGTGACTTTCCCGATCCGAGATATTAACTCGAATTTGGAATTTCCAAATTCGAGTTAATATCTGAATGCGATGCCACAGTTTGCTTATCGTGCGCGCAACGCGCAGGGCGGCCTAGTTGAAGGCGTGCTCGATTGCCCGGATCGAGCGGTTGCCATTCGACAAATTGAATTGCAACGATGCATTCCGATCCGGATCGATCTAGTAAGCGCAGAACCGAAAACTGTACAGCGAGACGGTGCAGCGCTGGCGGCTCCTACGCAGAACCTGAAAATTCCGCATGGCCAGTTGCTGGTGTTCACGGAACAGCTCGGCCATTTGCTCCAAGCGGGAATGACGCTCGACGAAGGATTGTCGATTCTGGAGAAACGTTTGAAACAGCCACGCGTCCAGCAAATGACGCACGCGTTGCATCAGGCCCTAGTTGACGGGCGCAGTTTCTCACGGGCATTAAGCGAGTTCCCACGCATTTTTCCGCCGCTTTACGTAAACATGGTGGCGGCTGGTGAAGCGAGCGGCGCGCTGCCGCAGATTCTTCTCCGGCTGGTCAAACATTTGATGCAGGCCAAAGATTTGCGAGATCGCGTGCAGCAAGCGTTGATTTATCCGGCATTTCTCGCGTTGGCTGGCGCAATTCTGATCACAATCTTCATCACGTTCATGGTACCGCAACTGACCGGTTTTATGTCGGAAACCGGCGGTGCGCTGCCATTACCCACGCGCATTCTATTGCACATTCATCATGCGATCACGGGATATTGGTGGGTTGGGGTGTTGCTCGCGATTGGTGCGATTATTGGGTTCCGCGCGTTTGTCCGCACTGATGAAGGACGCATTACATGGGACCGTTTTCGTCTCCTCATCCCCGGCTACGGGCGTGTCATCCGGCACCGTTATTACGCGCAGTTTTCGCGCACGCTTGGAACACTGATAGAAAACGGAATCCCCTTGCTTCGCTCCCTCGATCTCGTCACCGAAATCGCAAGCAACCGATTTCTGGAACTGAAACTAGGAGAAGTCCGTCGAGCTGTAATCGATGGCGCGACACTGTCCGGCGCATTGCAGGAGCAAAAATTGTTTCCGGATTTGCTCACTGACATGATGGCAGTCGGAGAACAAACGGGACATTTCGCCGAGGCAATGCAATCCATTGCTGATGTTTATGAGCGCGAACTTGACCGGACTGTCGCAATAATCTCGCAACTAATTCCGCCGGTCATTATCGTGGTGATCGCGGTCCTGGTTGGCTTTGTCGTTTTCAGCATTCTATCGGCGGTATTCGAGATGACACATAGCTTGCAATTTCGCCCGCATTAAAAGCTTGCAATTCCGGGCCGCACCAAAATAACCTCGGGCGCCAAATGTTTCTTCCCCTCTTGTTTTTGCTGTTTTTTAGCGCGATTTCCCGCGTTTGGGCACAGGAAGCTTTCAGCGACGCTTTGCGACCCTCGAGCGATGTAAAGCTGGAACAGCCGACACCGGAAAGTGCATGGCTGGATCTGCGCCAGAACTCGCCCCGTAATTCGACACCACAGAGCGCGCCGCCATGGGTTGAAGCAGTCACGCTTCTTCGGGAACAATCGACGGGCGACACGATGCCAAAGAGCATCTTTCGCATCCGTGTGACGCAACCGAGCGCAGATTATCAAGTCCTGTTTCTCCGGCTATTTTTCGATGACAAACCAGGTCAGCAGCCGGAGCTAATCGCATGGGATGAATCCGGCACACACGTTTTGCGCTCAGGCGCGCTTGGGTCTGGAATCAATCTGCCGAGCTCCGACTCGGCGATAATTCCGATGACAGGTGCTTCGACCGTCGACATCGAGGTCCCGGGAGATGGAAAAACTGTGCGGGGGGCATATCTCGATTGGATGATGAGCAGCGATGTGATTCATCCGCTCGCCGCCGAACGTCGTGACGTAATTCCGGAGCCGTTTTCATCAATACCGCCGTTGCATTCTGCCGATCAGGACACGGAGCAATTCGGAACTGTCACCGCAACACTTGCGGCAGAGACAATCCAGATTGGTCCGGATATTCAAGAAAGCGCGGCGTTTCAATTTGGGCTCGAGGCCCAACCGCTGGCGGCGCTGTTGACTTTCGAAGTCGCAAACCCGCGCATTGATGTTCCGCCCGAGATTTATCTCAACGGTGAGGACATAGGGCCAGTTTCTCTGGCGTTGCCGGAACTGGCTGACCCCGGCTATCGTGGGGAAATGGAACCGCTCGTCAAGCAAATGCAATTCCAATATACCGGCTGGCTGCGGGCGCAGAAAATTGTACCGGTCGCAAGCCTAAAAGCCGGAACCAATGATCTGATCGTCGTGAACGGGACGGGCTGCGGATCTTCTGCAATCCGCGCCACCCAGATTCAATTAAAATATCTTTGGGACAAGTCGGATTATCTTCTCAAAACCGGTCACTAGAAATTCCCGGAGATCCAGCTAGCGTACGGACGAACCAGATGAGAAGTTCCTCGTCTGCTTAGACTATGAAAAGAAAACAACAGGGCTTCACGCTGCTTGAGATTATGCTCGTGGTTACGATCATCGCCCTCTTGCTTGGCACGGCGATCTACAAACTGGCTGGCAACGTGGAATACGCGCGACATACACGTGTTCAGGCTGACATTCAGTCAATCAATACCCAGCTGAAACTTTATGAAAGCATGAACGGTTTTTACCCGACCACGGAACAGAGCTTGCAGGCGCTTGTGACCCAACCCGAGACCGATCCAAGGCCTACACGCTGGTATCAATTATATAAAGAGTTGCCAAAAGATCCCTGGCAGAACGATTACATTTACCTTAACCCCGGTCTCAAAAATCCGAACGGCTACGACCTGTATTCCGCAGGACCGGACCGAAAACCAGATACAGCGGACGACGATTGGGGCGGCGGATAGTCGAGCCGGCGACTGATCTGACCTACTGCTTCACTTTTGGCGATTTACAGATTGTTGGGGAGCTTCGGATTCCGTTGAATCACCCCGCGCACGTGCGGACGAGGCGGCTGAATCGGGGCTGAAGGCGGCACCATGGGAGCTGGCCGTCCAGCTACGTTGGGTTGGCTGGGCACATTCGGCGGAGATTGCGACAGAAGTGCCTGATTAAACGTGATAGTCGCGAAATTTCCGTCCTTGCTAATTGTCACCTTCGTCGCACCCACGCGGTCCGACCATTCGATGTTAGCAATCGCATAGCCGTCAACTGGCTCTGCGGTGCTGAGATATTTCTTGAAATTCTGATCCGAACTCGAAGCGATCGTAACTAGGTCGCCTTCGGGCGAGTGCGCGGCGTTGGCCACGTAAAGGTCCTTCGCAAAATCGGGCGTTGCCGAAGGCAACGCAACCGCCGTGGCAATTGCGAAGGGCGAGTGATCCACCATCCGTGAGTAGCGATCGAAGTTAAACCGCGGCGGCAGAAGATCCTCGGCCCGGCTGCGGCTCGCACCAAGCAACGCGAAGATCGACATAAGCATGAGGGAATATTTCATAGTTATTATTCTTACTATTTTGCGCGTTGCGCCGGTGTAAACCAACGGGCGATTTTGAACTTGCCGCGCATCATGGTGGGATCACTGCCATCGATTGCGAAGTTAACATTTTCGAATACGACAAAAGCGTCCGGTTGTTGCACGTCATAAAGAAAATGCACCAGCGGCGGCCATGGGCTTTTGGTTTCAATTAAAGCGAAAACGGTCTGATGATAGGGGGTCGTTTCGCCCGAACCAATCGCCGGATTCTCGATCAACACATTATACTTTCCGGCCACTTGCTTCAACTGGTCAAGCAGGGCCGAGGCTTCCGCAGGATTCTTTAGGGTCGGTTGATGTTTCCGGATCCATTCGTCGCGTTTCGTCCAGAGGTCTCGTTCTTTGATATAAAGCGCTTGTTCGGCCAACGCCGATTTGCGCGCAGCCAGCTCCGCGCGGGCGCGACCCAGGGCGCCGAACATCCAGCTCAAAATCAAAAGGTTTAGCAGCACAAATATCGCGCCGGCGATTATCCATGAAAGCACACGCTCGCGTGGATTCATTCGCTCGTACCAAGCCGGCATCATCGTGGTCTTCCCTCCAATCGAAACTGCGCATGGTCGTTGGGCAGAATGCGAGGCGCAGCCATGTCGAATTGAAAGACTCGCAATTCCGGATTCTTCTTTACGTCCTCGAAGAATTGATAAGCAATGGCAGCCGTATTCGCTTCGCCATCGACGGAAATCTGCCGCGCGGACTGGTTGTACGCAGTGATGCGCACGTTAGAGGACGGCAGACTTTCGAAGAGATGCAGCAAGATTTCGACCGGGTAATAACGCGAATCGATGGCCGGAGCGAGCGCCTTCCAGTTTTCTTCCGTCGCGCGGACAAACTCCGTCTCGGGCGCATCGTGCGCAATACGCCGATCAAGGCGTCCAATCGAGAACCGCATGAAGCCGAGATACGCGAGCAAGAGAAAGAGAAGTCCAGCATAAGCGCCACCTGCCCAGACGAGTCGCTTTCGCCATTCCGCTTGCCTGATCAGTTGTGAGCGGCGGTGACGCCAGCTTTCCGGCAGAAGGTTTAATTTAACCGGTGCAGGTGGCAGCTCGATGCCAACTATCTCGGCCGCGCCCGCCAGAAGTCCCTGCACCGTGAGACGCAGCTGATAGCAAGTCTCGTCCAGCAACACGTTCGGAAAGGACGCGTTTATGCCTTGCAGTTCGGCGCTCAATCTCAATTGGGGCAATTCCAGTTGTAGTTGCTCTCCATTCGTGCTTTCAAGCGCTCGGGCAAGGCTCAGTTTGCCGTTCTCAGTTACGGCGTAAACAAGCGTCTCGCCTTCTGGATAAATAAGAACAGCGTTTCCCTGCGGAGCATAAGTACTCGCCCGTTGCGCGGCGTATACCGTGACTTGTCGTGGGATGTAACCTTCCTCCAGGAGGGGAGCAGCCATCTCGGCAAGCTGTTCGTTTCTGATCGCGACAGCCGAAACCACACTTTCACTCTCGCTTTGCGAGATCAGCTCAAAGTCAGTTGTCACTTCTTCAGCCGAAAACGGCAGCACCTTCTCGATCTGGATCCGAATCATTTCCGGAAACTCTGCCGGATCGACAGTTGGCAAACGAAATCGCTGGGCAAGTACGGCCGCAACCGGCAGACCCAGCACAAAATCATCGGTCGCTGTAAGTAACGGCACGGCTTCGTCCAACGTTTGCAGCTTGCGTACATTCCAAGAGCCGTTTCGCTCGGCTGAGCGCAGGAAATTCCAGCCGTGCGCGGTTGGAATTATAAAAACGGATGTCGCCGCGGTCTCGATATCAAAGCTCCTTCCAGTTAATCAGCTGAGGAATCGTACCCCCTTTTCGCACTATCATCTGCACGGAGCGTGTAACGTCGCCTGATTTTCCTACACTCGTAATGCGGAAAACTTGGTCTTTGAATCCGACCAGGCCTGCAATTTGCTGAAATTGCTCCGTCGTAAGGCCAAGGGCGGTCTGAACATCAGTCAAATTGTTGAACGGAACGTCATCGACCGTTCCATCGATTCCGTCGGGGCCGCGCCTCAACTGCAGGAAGCGATCGACCGAGTCGTCTCTCATGCCCGGCAAAGCGCGCAGCACGTCGCGCGACGCCCAGGCAAGATCGATCGGACCGGAGCTGTTGATCGTAAAATCTTCGTCCCAACCCGGCCGCGAAGTGAACTCAGCCCATCCAAAGATTTTCTTAAGATCGTCCACAGAAGTCAGTGGCGCATGTGGCGGATGATAGTCATCCGTCTCTTCCGGCGCATTCAAGCGATGAAGTCCCCTGTTCGGCGATACCCAATCAAGAAGAGAATCCATCATCGTGTCGAGGTCATTAAGCTCGATGCCTTTAAGCTCAAGATATTTGCGCAGAATTCCGACCCGCGTGGGGTCTTCCCCTGCGGTAAGCCAATTCAAATTTAAGCGGCCGCCCTCACCGGTAACGCGAACTTCATAACTTTCCCGGTCGCCCATTTGTCTGTGTAAATTTGGTGAGCCAGGGGCGATGCTCGGATGCAACGCAACGTCCGCACCCGACGACGCCATTGCTTCGGCTCCAAGGACACGGTTCGCATTTCCGGAAAGGGTGAGGCGCGACTCAATGTCGAGCGCCCATGAAATCACCATCACGCTGAGCAAGAATAGCGCCCAAAGCGATAACATGAGCGCCGCGCCACTACGCAATTTCGAATTTCGCCTGCCACGCCGTAGCCTTGCGAAGGCGGGAATTTCGAATTTCGAGTTCAGAGAAGACATGGCTAATACGGCGTTCGGCCCAGTGGAATAATGGCTTCCCACGGTACCGATGCATCAGGGCGTCCAACGGTTAGTTTCACAAGCCGGGGCAGCCGGAAGGCGTTTGACCATCGGTCTACCCAAACGTTCATCTGGGGATCGAAATAACGGATTTCGAGGCTGCTCACGTTTTTAATCAATGGCACCCAGCTCTCGTCGTCCTCTCCTATGCCGGAATCATTCTGCGGTTTTCGAAGCAAACCAAGGTCGAGCTGGTTAACACTGTCATTTTCCCGTCGCAATCGCAGCCAGACCGTAAAGTCGTCCGGTGCGTACCGCGTAAGCAGTCCGGGACCAGCACTGCAATTCCACTTTATCTCATCGCGCTCGCGATCATTAAGCTTAAACGGCTCGCCGGTCATCTTACCGCGTATTGGAGTCAAACTTTGCCACTCCGCTGCCAGAAGATCGCGCAGGCCATTATATTGCGCGTCCGCCACGCTTGCATCGGCTGAGACACGCAGCGCTGCGAGGTTCGACTGGACAAAGCGAAAAATCGCGAGCGACATCATCCCGAGGATCGCGACCGCCAGCGTGATTTCGAGTAGAGTAAAACCGCGGCGTTGAATGGTGCGCCCTCGATTCTGTCTAATCCTGAAGGTTAGCATTGGTTTGTCCCTATCCGGGCCGATAAACATAAAACTTGATCTGTTTTGACTGCGAGATACCGCCACGCTCCCATTGGGCAGTCAACGTCACAAGATTGATCCCGTTAAGCTGTGTGTTATTCGGTTCAGTTAATTCAGCCGGCGCGCTTTTCTGGACCAACTTTACCGGTCCGTAGCCGCTATCGATTTTGAATTCCTTGACCCGATCCGGCACACCGCGCGCAGCCTGAATTTCCGCCATCCGATTCGATAACATCTGACGTACAGCCTCTTCTTCAGCGTTGAGCATGCTCGCGTTCAGACAGTTCTCCACTGCACGCCCAAGCGCCAAGATGCCAACAGCGAAAATCGCAACCCCAAGGAGGACCTCGTAAAGTGCAAAACCGCTAACCGATTGCTTTTTAATTCTCCTCACGGTCGCAACTGGGCCGCGGGTGTAATAAAGTAATGGAGTGGTGCGGCTGACACTCCAACACTCCAATGATCCAACAGATTATCTCGCTGCATAATTCGTAAGCTCAGGCCGCGCCGTCAGCGGCGAGTAATCGGCCATCCATGAACCAGCTGGGCCTTTGAACTTGACGGTTGCCGGTTCGCATATTCCCGACGCCCAGAAAATCCATTCCGCTGGATGCTTCTTTGTCAATGCCGCCGGCAACGAGAGGGTCAAAGCGTCTCCGCGATCCAGCTGAAATTCCGCTGTCGCTTTCGCTTCTTCATCTTTTGCAAAAGCCTCTGGCCGTACTACAACATTCTTCTTGCTCCAAACGATCAAGTAAGGACGACGCTCTGTCACACTTCGTTCCTGTGCCTGGCGCACAAGATTATTGAATCCGTCCAGGGAACGCTTCAGCCGCTTGTTTGCGAGCACGCCATTCAAGCTCGGTACCGCCAATGCAAGCAGCAACATCAGTATGAAGACAGCAAGGACTATCTCGATCAAAGTAAACGCTCGGAAACGTCCCACAGGCAAAATTACTCGCTTTACGACAAATCACAACACGGCCGGCGAGACGTATTCCTACTCTGATCGCTTAAATGCGAAAGCGAGCGGAGCGATTGGCCGAAGCCGTTTGCTCAGCCGCCGGTGTGCAGCCGTGAACTGCGGTAAAGGCGATGGTTTGCGTCCACCAAGTCGGACCGGCGCAATAGCCGAGAAACATTTCCACCAGCGGGTCGTTCAGCTTGCCGAAACTCACCAAGTCGCCGCGAAGCTCGGTGATCGTCTGGATGCAGTAATCGGCCCACCCAGAGCCACCGTTGTAGATCGCAGTCTCCGCGGTACCACTGATCTGCTCCAAGCCCAACGCCGCAAGCCGCGGCGCCAGCGTGCGACCGATTTGGTAATCGATCCCTCGTTCGCGCGACCATTCAAGCCAGCCGTCCCAAAACGCGCGCACCTCCGGTGGCTCGGCGATGCTGACCGGAAGGAAATCCGGTTCAATCAACAGAAGTGCGCCACGCGGCCGCAGGCTTGCCACGAGATTCGCGATCGCGGCTTCGGCATCCGCGACGTGGTGAAGCACCGCGCGAGCGGTTACGAGATCGAAGCTGCCAGGATTGACCGGCCCGGCGACGATATCGCCCTTTCGCAAATCGAGACACGCCGCGCGCACGTCGACTAGCGACAGATCGAGGTCGAAAGCCACGGCTTGACCGCCAGGAGCGACGTGCGGGCGAGCCAGGCGGAAATTGAGCCGTTGCCACAACCAACTTCCAGTGTCCTTGCACCTGCCTTAACGACACCGAGCGACTCAATATGCCGGCGATGCATCGGATCGAGTAATTCCGACATCAACGCGAGCCGTTTCCCCTCGCCTTTCAAATGATGACCTAGGATGCATTCCAGCATGCAGCGATCATCTTAAGTAATCGCGACAGCACTTGCAATCATCGGGTAAATTGAACGGAACATCCCCTAGGCAGAATTGAAAGGATGACTCAGAACGTATTCTGTTAAGTCACATTTCACTTTGTCTCCATTGTGTCATACGTAACGCCCAATGAATTTCATTCGCCTTGAGAGCCATGTCATGAATACCGACAATATCGCTTACGATACACCCAGCGATGATAATCGGGTGGTCGTCACCTTCTGCGCTGCCAAAAGCGAGAGTTCGTTGCACCTCGCTTTGAGAGATGCTGGTGCAAAGTAAGTGTGAGATTACTTCGTCAAGAGTTCCACTGCAACGTTCGGAAGGTTGGTTAAGGCCAACGCTTGAGTCTACCGATTATCGACCGAGGCAGGAACTCAGCCGCGGCTCCGGCAGGCGCAAGTGGCAACAACTCCAAGCACGTTAGATTGATCCGCGTAGCGGGATGCACAGATAGGAGTATGCACCACTGGAAAAACCGGTGAGTAAAAAGGAAGAGGAAGCGCGCCAAACTTCGCTCCAATCTTCGAACAGCAAGCTATATCAACTGACAAACCACTTACCGCACTCGCCGACCAGTTGACACCCTGGTCATACGGTGGTCGAATATACCTAACGAGAACAAGATCAGCCACCGCTGGCGAGAGCGAGCGTGAATTGCAATGGAGATGTTTTCATAAAATCAAGCGAGGCCGGACGCCGGTCAGCGGTTGGCTGCATGGCAAGGTTAGAGGAAGATGTCGCAGAATCACGGAAGTAGTGAAGAAAGCCGACTATGCACATAACCGAAATCAGCAGAAGCATAGCAACCTTGAACCAGCGGCAAATCTTCTTCAGCGTCGGAAGGTCGCTCATAATGCCGGGCAGTATCCAAGTGTCCTTCCACGACCGATGGACGCTCTCAGCTAAACGTCCGGTGTTGGAGAGCCAAACGAGCAGGAGAAAGGCTGCCAACCACAAGAGTATCTCGAACGTACTTGGCGACGCGGAATGCGTGACGCCCTGCGAATCTCGTGCCGCAGCGATAACCGCAAATGTGTTCACCATCTAAGGAGAATTATGCGAATATTCGTATCTAAAAAGCGAACATTTTTTCGCCTGACATCGCAAAACGAGTCCCCCGGCCGGAAGATGTATGCCCGCAAGCCGTCGTTAAAAAAACGCAATCCACCGGCAGCAACCGCGTTGCGTATGTGATAAACTCCTACACAAATGAAGCCTGCTTTGCGCATCGGCATCTTCGCGACCGCGCTTTGCGTGGTCGCAATGCTTGTGTGGCAGGGAGTCACAGCGCAGGGTGCGCCCGATCCAATGCGGCCCAACACAAGCCCGACTGTCGCGTTTCTCGACATTGGCATTCTTGTCTTCCGTGAAGGGCTCGAATGCATTCTGGTACTGGCCGCTATCACAGCGAGCATGACCGGCGTCAAACGCAGCCATCGCCGGCCAGTCGCGCTCGGAGCGGGCGCGGCGTTTATCGCGAGCTTGATCACGTGGTTCATCGCTGTGCGCATTGTCGGGTCGCTCAGCGACAACGTGTCGGCGCTCGATTTACAGGCCGCGACTGGGCTTCTCGCGGTGATCGTCCTGCTCGTGATCATGAACTGGTTTTTCCACAAAATTTACTGGGGCGGCTGGATTCGTGCGCACAATCGCCGCCGCAAAGCGCTGCTGGAAAATGCGCGCGGGATCGAAATTTCACAGCGGCATCTCTGGTGGGGATTGATCCTGCTTGGATTCACCTCGCTTTATCGCGAAGGGTTCGAGGTCGTCCTTTTTCTGCAAAGCTACAATCTCCGCCTGGGTGGCAGCGTTGTCCTCAAGGGCGCGCTGCTTGGCATCGTTCTCTCCGGCATGGTCGCAGTGCTCACGTTCGTACTTCAACAACGTCTGCCATATCGCAAAATGCTGATCACGACCGGCATTCTTCTCGGTGTGGTCTTGCTCGTGATGGTGGGCGAGCAGGCGCAGGAGATGCAATTAGCCCACTGGATACCGACCACACAGATCAGTCGGTTGTCGAATGTCATCCCGCCGTGGATGGGAATGTGGTTCGCCATATTCCCCACGGTCGAAACGCTCGTCGCCCAATTAATTGCCGCGGTTTTGGTAATCGGGTCCTATTATGCAGCTCGACATTTTGGCGGCGCCCCTCCTCAAAACGTCGAGCCAGTCGAGGAAGCGCGATTGGAAGCGAAAGTTGCAATCACGGAGCAATTGGAAGCCGTTCCCTGAGGAAGATGAAGCAACTCTGTAAGGGACGCTGTTAGTGTCACATCCACCAAGTCGGGAAGCCAACGGCTTGCGTTACAGATTTCCCGATCCGCCGGTCTCGTTTGATGAAAAAATTTGTCTTGCCGATCTTGCTCATGTCGATCTTACCGGCAATTTTCGCTCTCGGTGGCGTCCGCCACTTCACGTTTCTGTACGAGGCAAATACGTCCTCGCGGGGGAGCCTCGAACTGGAGAACTGGGTCACGTGGCAGCGCACCACAGGGCCGGGCCGATTCGATCGGGTCGATTTCCGTCACGAACTCGAATACGGAGTAACGGACAAATTCCAGGCAAGCATTTATGTCGCCGACTGGTTTTACGAAAACGATCGGGAACATTCCGGTTTTGCCTATTCCGATACGGCAATCGAGTTGATCTACAATCTGACCAACCCAGTTGTCGATCCTGTCGGATTGTCGATTTATGGAGAGCTAAGAACGGGTGATCGACTGCTCGAATTGGAATCAAAGTTGATCGCGCAGAAAAACTTCGGACCGCTTATCCTTGCTTATAACGCGACACTCGAATCAGTTTGGGAAGGAAATCATCTGGCTGAGCGCCAAGGTGAATTCAGTCAGGCCCTAGGCGCGAGTTACGAAATCTCGCCGCGCATCTCGGTTGGGCTCGAGTTGCTTCACGAGTTCGTTCTCCCCGAATGGCATGATGAGGAGAAAATCAGAAATCTCTTTGTTGGGCCGAACGTTTCATATCGCAGGGGGAATTGGTTTGTAACAATCACGGCTCTCGCCCAAGCGACTGACACAGAAGGTGAGCCGGATTTCCAACTCCGCACAATTTTTGGAATTGGTCTCTGAAATGAGAAGACTCGCGATCCTCGTGATGGGGCTCATTTGCCTTGTCGCCTTTAACAGTTGCGGCACGACAAGCGTTGTGCCGCCGGTCACACGTGAATTAGCACAGAAATCCGCCACAGGACCGACTCGCGTCGACCTAGCGACGCTGCGCGAGGGTCGTACGGTTTTTGTTTCGCGATGTATCGAGTGTCACACACTGCCGGCAGTATCCAGCCACAGCGCGCAAGAATGGCCACGCTTGATCGATGAGATGGCAGGACGCGCCAACTTGAAGCCTGCTGAGCGCGAAGCTGTTTTGGCTTACATTCTCGCGGTGCATGCGCAATAAGCGAGGAGCGCCGGTTTTCCAACCCCTCGGGCGAATTTGGAAGTCGCCGTTTGTCGTCTTTTGTCGAGGCGCTGAGCAAAGCCACATTCCAGTTGAACCCCGCCACAAGCTTTCCACCTTAGGCGGATGATTATGCCCGGCTTGCGCTTTCCTCGGCCAGTTCAGATCATTCTGGCTGGTTTTCTGTTTCTTTTTCCAAGTGTTCTTCCGGCTGCCCCATCCCCTACCCCAACACGATCCGGAGCGATTGACGAAAAGTTGTTCCAAGGAATGCAATGGCGGCAGATCGGTCCGTTCCGCGGCGGGCGAGCATTGACGATCGAAGGCGTGCCGGGCGAGCCGGACACCTATTACTTTGGCGCGGTCGCAGGGGGAGTGTGGAAGACAATTGACGGCGGCGCGAATTGGACCCCGCTATTCGATAAGGAACCTATTTCTTCCATTGGCGCGATTGCCATCGCGCCATCCGATCACAATGTGATTTACGCCGGCACAGGAGAAGCGGCCATCCGCGGTAACACGACCTACGGCACCGGAGTGTTTAAGTCCGTCGACGGCGGTAGGACGTGGCAGAATGTCGGCTTGAAAGATAGCCACCAAATTGGCGCGCTAATCGTCGATCCGAGAAATGAGAACGTGGTTTTAGTTGCAGCGCTAGGTCACGCGTTCGGTCCAAATCAGGAGCGCGGAATTTTTCGCACGGCCGATGGCGGCAAGACGTGGACGAAAGTTTTATCGAAGGATGAAAATACTGGCGGGATTGACGTTGTTTTCGATCCGCATAATCCGAACATCGTGTTCGCGTCGCTCTGGCAGGCGCGACGACAACCGTGGTTTTTCTCCAGCGGCGGTCCCGGCAGCGGGCTCTACCGATCGGAAGATAATGGCGTTACATGGAAGCACCTCGAAGGCAACGGGCTTCCCGGAGGAATCCTCGGCAAGATCGGCATCGCCGTTTCCGGAGCCGATTCTAATCGCGTCTATGCAATCATCGAGGCAAAGGAAGGCGGCCTTTATCGTTCCGATGACGCCGGACAGCATTGGACACGGGTAAATGATGACGGTCGATTTCGTCAGCGCGCCTGGTATTTCAGTAAAGTTTACGCTGATCCCAAATCGGCGGACACGGTTTATCTTTTAAACACGGGGTTCTTCCGTTCGGTCGATGGAGGGAAAACGTTCAATCTGTTGCCCGCACGGCACGGGGATCACCATGGCCTTTGGATTGATCCGCAAAATCCAAATCGGATCGCGAACGCGAACGACGGTGGCGCGAGCATCTCGATCGACGCCGGCAAAACCTGGACGACACAAAATAATCAGCCGACAGCGCAGTTCTATCACGTTGCTGTGGACAATGCATTCCCTTACCACATTTACGGTGCGCAGCAGGACAACTCGA
>QHNJ01000121.1 GCA_003218395.1 Verrucomicrobiota bacterium | reverse complement strand
ACAGCAACCGCATCCACCTGGTTATTTTCTTTATGTTATGGCAGGCAAGGCAATCAATCTGTTTGCCCAGAATGGCAATGCCAGTTTTGTGCTGCTGAGCGTTATTGCCAGCGGTCTCACTGTGGTGGCTATCTATCAATTAGGTCGGACCCTGTTTGATCGGGAGACGGGTTTGTGGGCTGCTACGTTTGCACTTACAAGTCCGCTCCTGTGGTATTACGGTGAAGTTGCTCTAACTTACGTTGTTGCTGCGTTTTTCAACACATGGATCGCAATTCTGTGTTGGAATCTATTGCAGAGACAAGCACGGGATCTTTATCTCTCGTCTGTTGTCCTAGGGATTACAGGTGGGATCAGGCAGGATGTGCTGATATTTCTTTTCCCGCTTTGGTTATTTTGCATCGTGCGGTTTCAATGGAAGTCGGTCTTAACCGCCGGTCTCATTCTAGCCATGACCGTAGCCGCCTGGTTTATTCCTATGTTGTTCATGACCGGCGGCGCGGAAAGATATTTTTCGGCCGTAAGGGAGCTCTGGTTTTTTCACAATCGGACTTACGCGATATGGAATGCCGGAATTACCTCCAGAGGGCATTTTTTATTGGCCCTATTGGGAAACACCGCCTACGGTGTCGGTTTAGGGATGATATTTCTTTTATTCGGTCTTTACGTTCTCGTCCGAACGGGTAACCGGCGATATATTCCGATAACCAAGGTGTTGTTTTTCGTCGTCTGGTTGGTTCCAGCTTTTCTCTTTCACGTTGTTGTTTTTATGAATCCAGATCAAGCTGGGTACAGCGTTTTCTTTCTTCCGCCTCTTTTTGTCCTCATATGGCCGGCCACTAAATGCGTGCTAGCAGAGATCGGTAGGGTTCTAGGTCGGCAGACTCTCGGCGCTACCGCCACGTGCAGAACGTGGATGCTAGGTCTTATCAGCGCTAACGCGCTCTTTTTTTTGGTTTCCAATAGTGTCGTATCTGCCAAAGGCATTCGGGAGCATGATAAAAATCTCTCCGTGATCCTCGGGGGCATTGCCAAAAATTTCTCTCCGAATGACACGGTAGTTGTCGATGAGAAATCTTATCAGCTGTACAACTATCGGCACATCCAGTATTACCTCAGACGCTACACAGTGTATCTAACGGCGCTATCCGAAAGTCATGGGGAGAGATGGCATATCTTCGGGGGTCAAAACGGTCGAACGTTTGTTACCGAACGGCTCGATATCTCCCCTCGGATTCGTTACGTCGTGTATTTGACTAACCCCTTAGAGCGGAGTTATGTCAAGGCGCTGGAAGCGAAAGGCTTTCGTCGGCTGCAGTTAGATGAGAGTAGCGCGCTGTTTTATCAAGTGAGGAAATGAGAGTGTGAGGCAACAATAACAAGCAGTAGACTTTTTGGGTCATTGATTAGGATGCCACCCCAGGAAGTGCTTTATCGAGTGTACGCTAGTAAGTCCTCGTGTAGTTTGGATTCTAAATATCGAATAGACTAGAAGGAATAACGGGACCATCCAAAAAAGCGCGAATCCTTCCGGAATCAAGACTCCGCCCATGACAAGTAGCGGCGCGAAGTCAATAACAAGGAAACCGATTAAGGCAGCCACGACAATCCTGGTCGGACCTCCGCGAGTAGCCCACACTGCCCCGGAGATGAGGACCGGAAGAAGAAGTATCTGGTCCCAGACCCACGCAAATACCGTCGTCGCTTGAGACACCAACAGCAACAGGGGCATCTGTTCCGTCCAATTCCAATCAATCCGCTGCTTTCTCCAATAGAAGATAAACCAAATCAAGGTAAGCGCTGGTGGCATGTAGCGCACCCAAAGATTATCGAGCCCAAATATTAGGCCAAGAGCAGTGCTCAAGGTAGGCGTTTTCCAATCAAAGGGTTTCGGTACTGCATTCGTTGAGTAGAGCCCGAAATAGTGACCGAATATAGCAGGCACAAACATTAGAGGAATCATAATCGCGACTGCACATCCGGCTGCCCCACCAAGAATGACTCGCCATTGGCGCTTCTCCACGATCCAAACAATCAAAGCGACCCAGAATACATAAACTAGATGTGGCTTGATGGCGATCAGAGCCAAAGCAAGGCCCGCAAGCCACCATTGCTTCCGTTCTTGAAAGTACAGAAAACCGACTATCCCGAGCAGCAGCAGCGGATCGATCTGCTTCACGTACAGCGTCAAGTACGTCGGTACAACCGAAAAGCAAGCTAACCAAGCTATTCGGTATCGATCAGGCGGCCCGCCGTAGATTCGCCAGAGGCAAGCAGAGCAAAAGAGTAAACAAAGCAAGAGTAATATCGACCACAAAGCGTGAGCCGCCGGGAAGCCAAGTAATCCGAACGGTAATATGAAGAACAACGTCCAGGGGGGATTCCACATCATTAACGGTTGTTGTGTATTCGAGATGACTGAACGCTGCAGGGCGAGTTGTTCCTGCGGGGAATACGGGTTCTTGCCATCCAATAGCAGGCGCGCCGATGACCAATACTCCAGGAAATCTCCGGGAAAAAAACCCCCAAAGCCCGTCGATCGTTCCGCTGGCAGGCTTTGACCAGCCGTAAGTAAGCAAATCAATAGCGTTGCAATAACCGTCAGGCGCCGTGGTTTTTTGTGATGTTTGTGACTCATCTGCGCAGCAGAATTTTCAGGCAATTCGTTATCCAGATACTGAATAGCTAAAGTTTTCGAGTGGCCATTTTTATACCGTCAGCGACACGAATTTGTTCTTCCTCAGTGAGTTCGGGATACAGCGGCAAACTCAAGCAGTCTCGCGCAGCGCCTTCGGTCACTGGGAAGTTCCCGGTGTGGTGTCGAAGATGAGAATAAGCGGGCTGTAGGTGAACGGGGATTGGATAGTGAAGGCCGGATTCTATACCGGCTGCCGCTAAAGCCTGCCGCAGAGGATCCCGCTGTGGATGTCTAACGACATATAGATGCCAAACGTGGTATCTGCCGTCCATTTCTTTTGGCAGCGTTAGCGTAGTGTCGGTTAACATACTGTGGTAGCGCGCAGCCACCTCTCTTCTCGCGGAATTCCACGCCTTGAGATATTTTAGCTTCACGCTCAAAACCGCTGCTTGCAGTCCGTCCATCCGGTAGTTAAATCCGACCTCTTCGTGCCGATATTTGGTCGACTGAGCATGGTCGCGCAGCGCGCGCACTCTTGCGGCGACAACATCATCGTTGGTAGTAATGGCCCCGCCTTCGCCGATTGCGCCAAGATTTTTAGTTGGGTAAAAGCTAAAGCACCCCATTCGGCCGATGCTTCCCGCTCGCTGGCCGAAATACTCAGCGCCATGAGCCTGCGCTGCATCTTCAATGAGAGCTAGGTTGTGTCGCTGACAAATCTGTTTTAACGGATTCATGTCCGCCATCTGGCCATACAAGTGAACTGGAAGGATGGCACGTGTCCGGGATGTTATCGCCTTTTCGACCTGAGACGTCTCCATCGTATAGGCGTTTGGCTCGATATCGACAAATACCGGCTTGGCGCCGACGTAACTGATCGCCCATGCCGTTGCAATAAAGGTAAAAGGAACGGTGATGACCTCATCTCCCGGACCTACGCCGCAAGCAATCATGGCCAAGTGCAGCGCGCTAGTACCGGAGTTGACACAGACGCAGTGCCGAACACGGCAATATTGGGCAAACTCCGCTTCGAATGCTTCCACAAACGGGCCGGAAGCAAAATGACAACTGTCGAGCACGCGCTGAAACGCATCGCGAATCTCCGCTTCGATAGGCAAGCACTGGCGTTTGAGATCCAAAAAAGGAACGGAGTTATTTTTCATTGCTGTCATTTGTTATTCACACGACGCAGTAAACGAGCAGGTTGCCGACTCCATCGCGTATGAAAGAGTGACTCGAAATCTTACAGTGGAGTCCAATTTGAGCCCATTTTTGGATTTCGACGAAAGTGCCGATTCTAGTGTTGTCGCCGATCTTGCAACCGTAGAGATTTACAAAGTGGAAAATGTTTACATTGCGCTCGAGCTGGACGTCCGGCGCTATTCTTCGTAACCGCGAAGGTCTCTTTGTGGCAACTTTCTTCAGCCCCATAGTCATTTTATCGCACGCGGCTACGTCACAATCGAAGCAGCAAGAGTCATTTCACCACAAAGACGCAAGAGTACGCAGTGTTCGGAATATTTCTTGTGCAAGAACTCTTTACTCCGCGTCCTCCGCGCCTCGGCGGTGAATGTCCGAGTTGTTTTTCACCACGGAGACGCCGAGGTTCACAGAGAGATCTTTTACTTCAGCGTCGTAACAGCACGATATCAATCCAACACCTAAAAAGATCTACCAGCGCCTCCATGACGAGAGAAAACTTCGCACCTGTGGCCTTGCCGGACGTCCGGGAAAAGTGGTCCACGTCAACAGACGCGACCCGGTAGCCTCGACGGCGGGCTCTTATGATTCTCTCGGCTTCTGCAAAAACTCCCGTGCTCGTGATGGGGATCTCGTAGATTTCGCGTCGCACCAGCTTAACACTGCCGGCATCGTAGGTCTTGCTGTGGAACATGAGAAGGGGCAGGAGGTTGAATAACCATGAAACGAGTTGGCGATTTAGCGTGTAATATTTGTGTTTACGCCGTGCAACGACCAGATCTGAATCTTTCATCAAGGGAAGCATGGTGAGCAAAATTTGCATTTTCCATTGGCCGTCTGCTGAATTGAGAAACACGAGATCCATGCTCGCCCAGTGATAAAGTTCTGTAAAG
>QHNJ01000120.1 GCA_003218395.1 Verrucomicrobiota bacterium | reverse complement strand
TGTTACCGACGCAATCGCGCAGCACCTGATCGGCGATCGAGTTTGCCGTTTCGGGCCGGATTTCACGACGGCAACTCGGACAAAAGGCGTGCGCGACCCTTGGCCAGAGCAATTTCAAATAGTCATTGATCTCCGTCATCGTGCCGACGGTCGATCTCGATGATTTGACCGGGTTCGATTGCTCGATTGCGATGGCCGGAGGAATGCCGCGAATGTCGTCCACGCGGGGCTTGTCCATGCGGTCAAGGAATTGCCGCATGTAGGGACTGAAAGTTTCGACGTAACGACGCTGGCCTTCGGCGTAAATGGTTTCGAAGGCCAGGCTCGATTTGCCGCTGCCACTCGGGCCGGTAACGACGGTCAGTTTCCCCAGGGGAAGATCGACATCGATGCCCTTGAGATTGTTCTGGCGCGCTCCGCGGATCTCGACGCAGTCCGCCGCGGCGGAAGAGGCGACACGATGTTTTTCAGCAGCCTTCGAACCCACTGGAAACTATCCGAGATTGCGGCGCGGTTCGCAAATTTTTGGTAGGGCGAGCCTCTGTCGAGCCGACTAGCTCGCCGCATCCTTCGCGCCGTAGCGATCAGAATAATTTGTAGGCTCCGCGGAGCGTCGCCCTACCGGCCCCAGCGGGCGATTGAGTCAATCGCCCCTACCTAAAACGGCGTGGAGGGTTGGCGATTATTCCGCGAACTGTGTGGCCAGATTCTCGCGTTGCTTTTGCAAGTCCCGTGGGACGACGCCGCCTAACGACTCGAAAAACTTTTCATGCGCGGCAATCTCTGTTTGCCATTCCCCGTGATCGATACCGAGAAGGTCGGCAACGCATTTGTGATCGATCTCGAGCTCGGCAAGATCGAGATCGTGCGGCCTTGGCAACCAGCCGATGGGCGACTTAACCGCGCCACCTGTTTCTTCGCAGCGATCGATGATCCATTTGAGCACCCGCATGTTCTCGCCAAAACCGGGCCAGAGAAATTTCCCGTCCGTGCCTTTGCGAAACCAGTTCACGTTAAAAATGAGAGGCGGATCGGCGATTCGCTTCCCGACCTTAAGCCAGTGCCGGAAGTAATCGCCGATGTTATAGCCACAGAACGGCAACATCGCCATCGGATCGCGCCGAACCTGGCCAACCGCTCCGGTCGCGGCTGCGGTTGTCTCCGACGCCATGGTCGCGCCCAGGTAAACGCCCTGATTCCAATCGAACGCCTGATAAACCAGCGGCACCGTATCGCTGCGGCGTCCGCCGAAAATGATGGCACTGATCGGAACGCCTTCGCCTTTTTCAACCTCGACATCGAGAGCCGGATTATTGCGCATCGGCGTGGCAAACCGACTGTTTGGATGTGCGGCCTTCTCTTTTGAATCCGGCGTCCAATCGTTGCCGCGCCAATCGATCGCATGTTTCGGCGGCGTGCCGTTCTTGCCTTCCCACCAAACATCGCCGTCATCGGTCAGGGCGACGTTAGTGTAAAGCGTGTCGTGCTCGATCGATTTCATCGCGTTCGGATTCGACTTGTAACTCGTGCCAGGAACGACGCCGAAATAACCGTTCTCGGGATTCACGGCAAACAATCGCCCGTCGCGAATTTCCATCCACGCGATGTCATCACCAACGGTCGTAACTTTCCACCCGGCGAAATGTTTCGGCGGAATCAACATCGCAAAATTGGTCTTGCCGCACGCGCTCGGGAACGCTGCTGCCACGTAATGTTTTTTCCCTTCGGGCGATTCAACGCCGAGGATCAACATGTGCTCAGCCATCCAGCCTTGCTTCCGCGCGAGATACGACCCGATGCGGAGCGCGAGACATTTCTTGCTCAGCAAAACATTGCCGCCGTAGCCAGAGCCGACCGAGATGATGGTGTTGTCCTGCGGAAAATGGCAGATCAACCGCCGCGCAGGATCAACATCTAACAACGAATGCACGCCGCGGTTCCATTCCGCTTTTGGATCATTGCCGAGTCGTTTCAGCGCAATTTTGCCCATGCGCGTCATGATTCGCATGCTGAGCACGACATATTTTGAATCCGTGATCTCGAACCCGACCTTCGTTAGGGGCGAACCGGGCGGCCCCATGACGTAAGGCACGACAAACATGGTGCGGCCGCGCATCGCACCTTTCAGCAGTCCGTGTAATTTCGAATACGTCTCCGCCGGTTCCGACCAGTTGCTCGTCGGTCCGGCTTCCTCCTTGGTCGGCGTGCAAATGAACGTGAATTGTTCGACACGCGCGACGTCGTTCGGGTTGGAGCGGTGCAAATACGAGCGCGGAACTTTTTTCTCGTTCAGCTTGATCAGCACGTTCTGCTTCAACGATTCCGCGATCAGGAATTCATTCTCGCGCTCCGAGCCGTCGCACCAAAAAATATTCTCCGGCTGCGCCAGCTTGGCGACGTCCTGCACCCAATCGAGCACCGCCTGGTTGTCCGGCGCCCTATCGCCGATTCCATTCGGCGCGAATATGGCGGGTGCGATATTTTTCATGAGATGAAGATGTCGATCTTAACCACGAATGAACACGAATAAACACGAATGTTCTAGGGAAAGACGGCAGAAGCGGCTCTAGGCTTGCGCAAATGAAAGCGCGGCATTAATTGAAAGTATGTTCGGAGTGACTACCTCCGATGATTATCGTCCGGTTGCGTGGATGGGGCGCTACCCTGTCGATGTCACTACGATGTTGGTCGGGGTGCATATCGTGTGTGCGATTCTGACTGCCCTTGTATTCGCCATTGGTCACAGTGGCATGGTGAATTACTTAATGTTCGACAGCGCAGAGATATGGTCCGGGGCACAGGTCTGGCGACTAATTACATACGCGTTTATCCATCCTCCTATGGGATCGGCTCTGCTTTGGTTCGCTATCGAGATGTACATGCTGTTTGTCTTTGGACGTGAAGTTGAGCGCTTCATCGGGCAACGTGCTTATGTTGCCCTGTATTTAATTTTGCTACTGCTGCCCGCCGTGGTTTTGACAGTGTGGGGATTGTGGACACGAACGGCGATGGCCACTTCCGGCGCAATTCATTTCGCGATCTTTGTCGCCTTCGCCACCATCTACCCCAACGTCGAGCTTTTCCTGCGCATCATGGCGAAGTGGGCTGCCTTAATACTTGCCGCGATCGGAACGCTAAGCGCCATGGCTGCACATGACTGGCAAACCCTTGTCGTGCTTTGGACCAGCGTCGGCGCAGCGTTTCTTTTCATTGAGTTGCGCGGTGCTGGGCCGGAGCTCGTTTGGTGGAGCGACCTAAAAGCGCGATTTGGCCCAAAGCCGAAATTTCACGTCGTGCCGAAAGCTCGCCCTCGGCGCGTCGCGGAGTCTGATGACGTTTATGCCTCGATTGATTCGATTCTCGATAAAATCTCGAAATTCGGTATTGGTAGTTTAACCGCGAGCGAGCGGCGGCAACTGGACCGCGAACGCGAGCGTCTCCTGAAAAAATCGGAGTGATCGACGCAGCTCTGGAATTACTTTTGCGCGAGACGCGACTCCATCGCCTCGCAGATAACGTGAAGAAGAAGCTGATGCGCTTCCTGAATTCTGGCGGTTGAATCGCTCGCGACCAGAAGATCAACATCGGCAATGCCGACGGTTGAACCGCCATCGCGTCCAAGAAACGCGATGGTTTTCAGCTTCCGAGGTCTCGCTTCTTCCAGCGCCCGCAGGACATTTTTCGATTTGCCGGAAGTCGTCAGGCAAATCAGCAGGTCGCCCGACACACCAAACGCCGCAACCTGGCGCGCGAAGATTTCGTCGAAACCGTAATCGTTCCCCGCCGCGGTGAGAAGTCCACCGTCGCCCGTGAGACAAATCGCCGGATAGGCGGGACGATCTTTGGCGAAACGGACGACCAGCTCCGTCGCGAAATGAGCGGCGTCGGAGGCGCTGCCGCCATTGCCGCAAATGAGCAATTTGTTTCCATTCGTTAGGCAATCGGCAATAAAATCCGCCGCTCGCGCGACTTCGGGTTGGAGTTTTTTTAACGATTGCAGCGTCTCGATTGAGCCGTTTATCGCCTGGTCGAGGATTGAAGAAGAATCAGGCATGGAGATGATCGTTGAGGCAAAAGATGGTGCGCGATACAGGGTTCGAACCTGTGACCCCTACCGTGTCAAGGTAGTGCTCTACCACTGAGCTAACCGCGCCCAACCAGTGACAAGTGACGAGTGATCACTGAACAGTCAAGAGGCTTGATCGTCGCACTGTCAATTCGTTGGTTCGGCTGCCCGAACGAGGATGGTCCGGATTTCGCGTGCTTCGTGGACACTTCACGACTGGATAACACCGGGGCGTTGAACGCGTCGCCAGCAAGATGGACTTCAGTCGGCCACGAGTGATCGCCGAGTACGCCCCAAGCGAAGGTGTGCACTCGTGCGAGATCACGCGACGCATGGGTCCGATTCGCATTTGCTCCTGTTTGGCTTGACTCGGCCTGCGCTCATCATCTCGAACGGCAATTTGCCCGGGATCGGCTCGTAAACGTCATCCATGGGGATGCCGCGCGGGCCGCAATTTGCTGAATGGCCGTGAGTTCGACGCCCATTTCGCCGAAATCGCCGTGATTTACCGGAAATTCATTTGCATATCACAGGTATAATGTAAAAGGTTTGCTCGTTTAACCTCGCCCTCAACCCGCAATGCACATGCAATTCTCGTTCGATGATATGGCACAGGATGTGCCATATCATGGCGCCATGACGAAGAGGGCGATGTTCATCGCTCGGCAGCGTAGGCACGTAGTTTTGCTGCGAAGTGCTCTGACGGAATTGGAATTACTCCATTCGTCATAGCAATCATTATCTTCTGCCAGTCTTATCAAAGCAGATGAAATTGCAAGATATTACCTGAGAATCTGGGATGTTTATGAATTTGGACGCTTCGACAACCCACAGCCATCTCATCCCTCCACACGGTGGCGAACTTGTTAATCTCAATGTAGACGGCGAAAGAGCGGCCGAACTAAAA
>QHNJ01000016.1 GCA_003218395.1 Verrucomicrobiota bacterium | reverse complement strand
CATCAATCAATCTGGAGTTGATTTCTCAAAGTACAAGAGAGCCTTTGACTTTATTCTGGATACCATTCCTTACCAGCACGACTTGGACAGGTTCATTCCGCTTCTCAGGCGAGATGCAACTCTCTGCCGTGTCGGGGTCGGAAAACTCACGACCCCAAATGAGTACGGACAAATGACCACGGTATTAAATCGAACCGCCCTCGCTGGATCCAATACAGGAGGCATCCGCGAAACTCAGGACATGCTGGAGTTTTGCGCTCTCCAAAAGATCAAACCGCAGATCACAAAGATACCGATGGATGGGATCAGCGACGCTTGGTCGAAAGTCATTGCGAAACAAGCCAGGTATCGTTTTGTCATGGACATGGGCATGAGAGGCTAACTGCGCAAATCAGATATGGCTACTACGAATGAGAATGGAAGCTTCACCGGCAAGGTGGCGTTTATCACTGGAGGAAGTGGCGGTATTGGTCGCGCGACCGCTTGGGCCTTTGCGCGCGCAGGCGCAAAACCGCCACTCTCGCCGACAACGCAACCGCCCGCGATTTCGCTTCGCTGTTGCCGCTAACGCTCACAATGAATGACCTGTTCCGCCGCGAAAAATTCGGTCATCTGTCGCGCGCCATCTCGGACAAAGGAAAGCGAACGCACACTTACCAAATTGGAGACCTGGCTTACTGGTCTCCCTCTCACGACGTAGCCGTTTACTATCGCCAGGACGGCGAGAAAATTCCCGAGCCCGGCATAATCGTCATAGGAAAGATAGATTCCGGAGTGGAGGCTCTCAATGTCGCCGGCTCGGTGAAAGTCACGATGGAGCTTCACGATGAGCAATAACATCTGTGGCAGGACATAAGGTCGGGCCCGAGTTCGCAGTCTATGCGGCTACCAAACACGCGGTGCGCGTCCCTGCCGAGGGATTCCGGCAGGAGGTTAAATCGTACAACATTCGCACGACGATCATCTCACCGGGCGCAGTCGCGACGGAACTGCCGAACAGCGTGACCGAACCGGACATCGCCGACAATATCCGCCAGTATTATGGGGAGATCGCGATTCCTGCCGAATCGTTCGCGTACCACCTCTTTACGAAGAAAAGCTGAAGAAGTGACCAGTGACTGATGACAAGTGACAAGAAATCAGAAGTTAGACCTTTGTTTACTTCGTTGACTTCTGTTGAACCAAACTCTCAGAGTTCTGTCTAAGAATTGTTGCGACTTTGTCGATCGTGTTCCAATTGCGCGTCGTCGCAGCGACGCCAAGGAGCTTCTCGATCTTGCCGAGATAACTGATTGCCTTCATCTGACGGCGATACAGGCCCAAGACGAATCTGTCCTGGATCGCAATAATCTTCAGCAGCCAGTCGTCGTCCGAGGGTAGACTAAGAGGAAGAGGAGGCAGCGCGCGAAGTGGTTTGGCTAACACGTTCACGAACCGAGTTATGTTCGGGCCCGAGGGTTGTTCTGAGAATGGATCCTTCGATGAAAGTTTAATGATGTCGCGCGCCGGACAAATCATGATCTCGCATTTGAATGGCAGCTTTCGCGCGAGCACGCGACGAAGTGTTGATTCGCTCACATGTTCGCGCACCACAAACGTGCCGACCGCGCCAATGTTTACGACGCCGAACTTCGCCAAATCCTTAGCGATCGATGCCGGCTGGCATCGATTCGCTTTGCCGACGTTCACCGCACGAAGAAAAACGACCGAAGCCATGTGACAACTTCAACACGGGCTACTGACCGTTCGCGTTCACCGGTGCGGACATACCGCCAATGATTTGCCATGTGCCGCGAGTGCGGATCCAGGTATGCGTGATCCGCAATGCGTCGGTTCGGGCTTCGGCTCCCTCGCTACTGGCCCAGTTCGCTTTGATTCGATAATGATCGATCGCGATATCGCCGGTTACCCGAATCGCTAATTGCTCGATCGAGAACGATTGCAACTTCACGTCTTTGGACGTGTTCGCGGTGATCCAATCGGTGATATGACTTTTTCGCACGGGCGCTGTACTAACAAGCGGCCAGCCAACGAAATCCTCGTGCCACAGCGCGCGATACTTTTCCAGGTCGTTCGCTTTGACGTATTCCCAGTACGCTTTCTCGAGATTCCAGATTTGCGCTTCGTCCTTGGCCGAATCTTGCGCGAAAACAGTCGCTGCCAGCACGACAAGAAATGGGATCGCCTTTAACATCTCGCGATCATATTGGTCGCCAGTGACGACCGCAATAGTGACGGGTTTTTTTGAACAGACGAGTGACATGTGACCAGCCTCGTCAAGGCTACGGCTTGGCACGTCAGTGGCGGGCGACTGGCCAGAAGAAAGTTGATAGTTGATGGTTGAGAGTTGAGAGGCCAGGAACGCGAGGAACAGAGCGGGCTTCAACGGAAAAATACTCATGAGTAAGGTGTCGTTCGTTACCGGCGCCACCGGAGTGATGCTCGCATCGTTTCAATTGCTCTCCCAAGCCCAAGGAAAGGAACGTCCCGTGGAACACCCGACTTTTTATCGCACGACACAGATAGATGGGCTCTCGATCTTTTATAGAGAGGCTGGCCCGAAAGATGCGCCGACGATTCTCTTATTGCACGGACTTCCCTCTTCATCGCGAATGTTCGAGCCGCTCTTCGCCCGGCTTTCCGATCATTATCACCTCGTCGCGCCGGATTATCCGGGCTTTGGGAACAGCGACTGGCCCGACCCGAAGAAATTCGTATACACGTTCGATCACCTTGCCGAGGTCATTAACCATTTCACTGAAGCGCTCGGGCTCTCGCGTTACACCCTTTACATGCAGGATTACGGTGGTCCTGTCGGTTTTCGCATGGCGTTAGCCCATCCGGAGCGCGTAGAAGCTCTCATCGTCCAGGACGCGGTGGCGCATAATGAAGGCCTTGGAGCGAATTGGAAAACGCGGCGAGCATTTTGGGCCGATCGAGTTGCTAACGAAAAGGCGCTTCGGACAAATCTCTTATCGCTGCAAACCACGCGGACGCGTCACGTCGGGAACGATTCCAACGTGGATCGCTACGACCCTGATCTGTGGACGGACGAGTTCGCGTTCCTGAGTCAGCCGGGCCAGGCGGACATTCAAAGCGACCTGTTTTACGACTACCGCACAAACGTCGACGCCTACCCGAAGTGGCAAGCATGGATGCGCGAGAAGCAGCCGCGCCTGCTGGTCATTTGGGGAAAATGTGACCTCTCATTCGACCCCGGTGAACCTGAACGCTACCGGAAGGACGTGCCGAAGGCCGAAGTCCACGTCCTCGATGCCGGTCACTTCGCGTTGGACACGGCTCCAGATGAGATTGCGCAGCTCGTTCGCGGCTTCATGAAGTAGCGCCGGAAACAAACTGCGCGGGAATGTTACGAAGCGATGCAGCCGGACGGCCCTTTGACCGCTGGAGACTATCTCGCATTTTCTTCATCCATCATAAGCGGCTTACGATGCAGATCGTTTTCGCTCAGATGTAACGGGAATTGGAATCGAGTGGCAGGGTGTCATACTAGTTTCCGTGCGCGTACTTTATTCTTTAATCGCGATTATCGTTTCGCTCGGCTCGGTCCATGCGGAACGAGGAGTCAACCCGCGCGACGCAAAGATCGACAACGTGCAGTTGCATTTTCTGACGGCGGGTCATGGGCCGGTAGTGATTTTGCTGCACGGATTCGCGGAAACGTCGCGGATGTGGCAGCCGATCATTCCGTTGCTGGCGGAAAAGTTCACCGTGATAGCGCCGGACCTGGCGGGCATTGGTGATTCATCAATTCCAGAGAAGATCGACATGCTGAGCGCTGCGAGGCAAATCCATGAGCTCGTTCGGTCGTTGAAGATCGAAAAGGCGCGCGTGGTCGGGCATGACATCGGATTGATGGTGGCGTACGCGTATGCCGCGCAATTTCCTAACGAGACCGAGAAGCTCGCAGTGATGGATGCATTTCTTCCGGGCGTTCCTGGATGGCAGGCTATCTACAACGCTCCGAATATCTGGCATTTTCGTTTCAACGGCGAATACCCGGAAGCTTTGGTGAAAGGACGGGAGCGCATTTACTTCGAATATTTCTGGAACGTTTTCGCCGCCAATAAAACCCGTTCGATTCCCGAAGCAGATCGAAAAGCTTACACCGAAGCCTATTCAAAGCCGGGCCGGATGCGGGCTGCGTGGGCCTATTTTGCGTCGTGGCCGCAACTCTCCAAAGATTTTTCTCAACTTTCGCAAACGAAACTTACGATGCCGGTCCTGTCGATCGGCGGCGAGAAGTCGTTAGGGAATGAGCTCGCTGCGCAGATGAAGCTGGTCGCTGATAACGTCACTGTTGTCGTGCTGCCGAACACGGGTCATTGGATCTTGGAGGAGCGACCGAAAGAAACGACTGACGCGCAGATTAAGTTTCTGTGAATCCGGAGTGGCTTAAGCGCGATCGGCTGATGCAGCTAGGGCGATTTGCACGCCAGCGACAGCCATCCCGCCTTCGCCGACAGCAGCTGCACAACGTTTGACCGAACCGGATCGGACATCGCCTGCGGCAAAAATGTTGGGAAGGCTGGTCTCGAGCGGGCCCGGTTGGCGTTTGTTCTCTTTCCAAGCCGGCGCGTTCGCCACCTCCGATCCCGTCTTGATGAATCCTTTTTCGTCGCGCTCGATCTCGAGTGGCAGCCACTCGGTGCATGGGTTTGCGCCGATCATGGAAAAAATCGCGGGTGTTCGGACAACGCGCCGCTCGCCCGTCCTTGTATTTTCCAGCTCGGCTTCTTCGAGCATTTTGTTCCCAAGCATTTTTCGAATTTGAGTGTGATAAAGAATTTCGATGTTCTTTTGTGCTTCGACCCGTCGCGAAAGATAGCTCGACATTTTAGAGAGATTGTCGCCGCGAATTACGAGCAACACTTTGGCGGCGCCATCGGAAAGGAACATCGTGGCCTGGCCCGCTGAATTGCCGCTACCAACGACGATGACGGTTTCCCCTCGACAAATCTGACCTTCCATTGCCGTCGCAGCGTAGTAAACACCCATATTCTCAAACTGCTCGCGCCCCTCCGCATCCAGCCGGCGGTAATCCGCGCCGGTCGCGATCAGGACGCTTTTTGTTCGGAGCACAGCTGAGCAACCTTCAACTTGAAGACAGGCACGGTATTCGTCGCCGGCATCGTACTGAAGCGAGAGCGCTTGCGCTGGCGTGGAAAATTTCGCGCCGAACCGATACGCCTGAAGCTGCGCGAGCCAGGTCAAATCGCCGCCACTAACCCCGGTCGGGAAACCAAAAAAGTTTTCGATCAGAGAGGAGGAACCAGCCTGACCGCCCGGAGCATAACTTTCCAAGACGACGGTGCACAATCCCTCGGAGGCGGCGTAAACGGCCGCGGCAAGGCCGGCCGGACCTGCCCCGACGATTGTCAGGTCCGACATGATTTCGTTTTCATTCTCGAATGCAAGTGGACGGAGCAAACCGGCCACCTGCGCGACTTCGCGCAATGAAGGTCTTCGCAAAGGAGCGCCGGCCGCAGTAATCAGCGCGGGCAAGTCGCGACTGGTTAAGTGCAGACGTTTGCTCAATGCCTGTCCTTGTTCGCTCTCAAATTCGATGAGCCGATGCGGGATACGATTTTTGTCGAGGAAATCATCGAGTTGACGGCCTTCGCGTGTGCCGCTTGCAGCGAGAACGCGCAACCCGGCAAACTCCCGATCGCGTCGCAGTCGCTTGCGACGCATGATCAATGCCTTTACGATGACCTCGCTCACACCGGGCAATTCGGCGAACGCGCGCCGGAGTTCGGCCGTGGGCACGTGGAGTATCTCGGCTTCCGGCGAGGTTACCCGCACCGTGGCCAAGGCCGACGTGCCCTGCAACATCGCGACATCGCCAATGAAATCGCGCTCGCGTGCAGTGGCGAGGATTTGTTCCGTGCCATCGCGCGACTCGAAAGCCTCGACCTCGCCGCGCAAGATAATGGTCAGACCAAGGTCGCGCTGCCCGGCTTTGAAAATCAGGTCGCCACGTTTTAGCACGCGTCTCTCTGCCAATGGCTCAAGCAGAGAAAGCTGGTGATCGTCCAGCTTCGGAAACGCGATATTTTCCGTGTCGCGATAAAACTGCTCGTCTCTCTGTTCGTCCGGCGTCACTTCCTGCACTTTACGCGCTGGCGATCAAAACGCGAAGATTCTGGTGAGGGAAAGGACTCGGAAAAGATTGCCTTCACGTCAATTCAGCGCGACGAATCCAGGCGCAGTCAGCCCCAGAGGTCGCGAGAGGGAAGAACTATTTTTCCTGCCCGATACGATAGTCGATGATGACGATCGCCGGCAAGAAGCAAGGGCCCGTCCAGGTCCACGTAATCCGCGGCGCTCGCGAGAAGCCGAGCCGGAGCGATTCCCAAAGATGTGCAGACCATGCAACCGATCAGTAATTTGAATCCGCTTTCTCGCGCTCGCTCGCTCAAGAGCAGCGCTTCCGTTAGCCCTCCAGTTTTGTCCAGTTTTACGTTAAGCACTTCGTAGCGATTCGTTAGGCGGCGAAGATCGGCACTGGTATGGCAACTTTCGTCCGCGCAGACTGGAACAGGATGATCCAGAGTTTCGAGGACCTCATCGCCGTTCGCAGGAAAAGGTTGTTCGATCAGCTCAACACCTAATCCGCTCAACGCCGGAACAATGTTGCGATAATGCAAAGGAGACCATGACTCGTTAGCGTCGATGAGCAGACGCGCCGCGGGCGCCGCCTCGCGCACAGCTTCGACTCGCGGAAGATCCACGTTGTCGCCTCCAAGTTTGAGTTTCAGGATGGGAGCATTCGCATTTGCTTTGGCTGCTGTCGCCATTGCGGCCGCCGTATCCAGACTAATCGTAAGCGACGTTTCAACGGCAGGAACGATCGGGATGTTCGCCAGTTCCCAGACGCGTTTGCCGGAAGCCTTCGCTTCAACGTCCCATAACGCGCAGTCCAACGCATTACGTGCAGCCCCCGCCGGCAGCAGGTGTTGGATCTGCTGTCGATCCAAACTCGGTACGCTTTTCATCGATTCGATCTGCGCCAAAACCGACGCCGCGCTTTGTTTGTAACGCGCAAGAGGGACCGCCTCGCCGCGTCCGCTGTGTTGCCCGTCGCTTATTGTCACGACGACGACTCGCGCTTCCTTGCGAGTGCCACGCGCAATGCGAAAAGGTTCGTCTAAAGGCCAGCTTTGTTCGTGTGCGTCGAGCGAGAGACGACGATTCATTACAGAAGGAAACGAAGTTAACAAAGTATACCTGTAAGTCCCTTTTTGTTTTCTTAGTTATCTTTTGTTGAGATCCTTTCCGAGGCCGAAGACCCAAAGCGCGACTGTTCACCACAGAGGCCGCAGAGCTCACGAAGTCCGAACCAAGTAATTCCTCTGTGTGCTTCGTGTCCTACGTGGTTAACTGCCAGCCATGAAATTCACCAAAAACATCGGCATGCTTCTGCTCGCGGTTTACTTGATCATCGACGGCCTTTTAGGGTTCGGCTTGAATATCGGGCCGGCCATCTTCCTGCTCTACATCGTGGCATTGGCCGCCGGCGTCTTCATTCTCATCGGAAAATAGCAGTAGCTACTTCAAATATTTGTCGAACCACGCGACCGTCTGATCCATTCGATCGGCTTGGTTCTTTGGCTCTAGAAAGAGATGGCCTTCGCCGGTATATACGATGAGCTGCGTCGTCACACCAAGCGTCTTCAAGGCGTGCCAGAATTCGTAGGACTGCGGAGCGGGGCATTCTGCGTCGTGCTCGCCGACAATGACGAGAGTGGGGGTCTTGACGTTCTTGATGAAGTGAATGGGAGAACTTTTCTCGTAAACGGCGGGATCGTCGTAAACTGATGCGCCGAAGAACGGAATCATCCATTGATCGATCAAGTTCTGGCCATAGTAACTTTGCCAATTGGCAATGCCGGCACCTGCAACGGCGCCGTGGAAGCGGTTAGTCTGGGTGACAGTCCACATGGTCATAAAGCCGCCGTAACTCCAGCCGGTCACGCCGAGACGCGCAGGATCGATTGGATATTTTTTTATTGCGGCATTGACCCCGGCGAGCATATCGCGCAGATCGCCGGCGCCAAAATCTTTCACGTTAGCGCGGGTGAAATCTTCTCCCTGACCGTAACTTCCACGAGGATTCGGCATCAGCACGTAGTAACCTCGAGACGAGAGAGCGGCGATGATGGCTCTCGACATTCCAAATGAAGCGGGCCAGTCCGGCGTCGTGGCGCTGGAAGGTCCGCCATGGATGAGGACGACCATGGGATATTTCTCGTCGGACTCCACTTGCCGCGGTGGAAGAAGCCAGCCCTGAATGTTGAAGCCATCGTTAGTCCACTCAAGATTCTCGGCTTTGCCCCACGTGGCAGTTTGAGCGGAATTGCCACTGGTCAACTGGCGCCATTCACCGATCGGTCCAGCCCAGATTTCTGGTGGCGTTTCAAAGCTGCTGCGTTCTGCGGCCGCGAGTTTTCCATCCCTGGAAATGGCAAAGTCAGGGAAATTACCGAAGGCATGAAGAGCCTCTGCGCCTTTCCAGATTGTGCGCACCGAATTATTGGCGAGTGTCAATTCAGAGATCGCGCCTCCGCCGCCGACTATCTCGGTGAAAAGGATGCGATCCGGCGTTAGCCAAAACAGCGAACTCACCGAGCTTTTGCGATTTCGCGTGCGGTTCCGCACGTCATTGCCATTCGCGGCGATAGTAAAGAGGTCGCCACCATGAAATCCTTCGTCGCTCATCAACCCTTCGATGAATGCGACCGACTTGCCATCCGGCGACCAGCGCGGAACTGCTACTTGAAGAGAAGGCTTGTAGATCGATGTGGCGTTACCCTTTGCGATGTCGATCGTGTAAACCTGCGCGATCCACCAATTGTTATCGCCCGGTCCCGGGGCCGCCGTTGTTACGAACGTCGTGTCGTCGGGCGACCAATCGTAATCGTAGATGTGGAGATTCGCCGGCGAAACCTGGCGCAACTGCCTGGTGGCAATATCGAGAATGGCGATCCGCTGATTATGAATGGCGGTGTCGATCACGCCGGTGGTCGCGGGCGCAGCCATTAATGGACCGCCGCCGTGCGCGCCTTCAATGTAGAGAAATGCAACCTGTTTCCCATCGTGCGACCAACGAGGTCGCGCAGCGTATCCTTTTAGGTTCGTAATCTTTTTAGCATCGGAACCGTCTGCCTTCACAGTCCAGAGTTGCCGCTGCTCGGTCTCGCCGGGGCTCGAAAAAACTGCGAGCGTTTCCGAATCGGGAGACCAGGCGGGATCGGAATCGGTCCTCTCGCCGGTGATTGGAATTTTGGCAATCGTTGCCGGCCCATTTTCTGATGTTTCACGGACGTAGGTCTGTTTTGACGTCGTTGCGGCAGTCGATTGCACCCATGCGACATGCGTGCCCTCGGGCGAAAGGGCAATGTCACCGTACAGGACGGTCTTACCCAACTGTTTGGTCAGATGCTGCATGGTCTGAGCTGTTAGCGTCATCGGAAAGAGACAGGCCAGAACAAAATGCTTCATGTGCTGCATCCTGACAAAGGCGCGGCGGAGCGGCAAGGTCATCCTGTCTGTCCGGCAACTGCCAGACTACGACGTGACAAGGAGGATAGTCGCCTTCGCACGAGGCTACGGCGTGCCAAGGGAGACAGAAGCGCAGATCACGTGTTTACGAGTAGCGACCAATCGGCCAATCAGGTACCATCGACCAATGGTTCGGGTCCGGATCCGTTTGGCAAAGTCAGGCGATTGCCGTGCCCTGGCCGAGATGCGCTATCGATTTCGTGCCGAAACCGAATCGGTGGCCGAAATCAAATCGCGATTTGTGCGCAGATGCACATCTTGGATGAAGAAGCGTTTTCGCCCCGGCTCCTGCCCGTGGCGCTGCTGGGTCCTCGACGATGGCAAGCGGGTGCTCGGCCATGTTTGCGTGCAGTTGTTTGAGAAAATCCCCAACCCAGTTAACGACGAACCGGAGCTTCATGCTTACGTGACCAACTTTTACGTCATCCCGGAAATGCGAGGGCAGGGACTCGGCAAGAGATTGTTGAACAAGGCGCTATCATGGTGCCGCGCTCGAGGCACTGACGCGGTCATTCTGTGGCCGAGTCCTGCAAGCAAATCGCTTTATTGCCAGTACGGATTTGTCGCGCCTTCGGATATTTTTGAGCTCCGATATGGCGCTCTATCAACCGCGTTCCCGTCGCCGGGCAAAAGGATGAACGGCCAACGCCGTTGAAGACTACCGAGCCGACAAGTCGATCGAAAAATTGTTTGAACATTTTGTTTGCCAAGGAAACTAAATATACTATAATAGTTTCCATAGTGGCTATGAATACCAATACGCTCCTTTCTCCAATTGAAAAGCCCAAAGGGCTGATGATGAAGCTGGCGTATTACTTTACCCGCCGGCAATTCGGAAAAGTGCTTACACCGCTGAAAGTGCACAGCGCGCGCTTGCCGTCCGCATTTGGCCTGTTCTACGCAAAGATCGGCAAGCTGGACAAAAAGCTGACGCTCCCGCCGGAGACTGTTCTACTCATCCGTGAACAGGTGGCGCGTATCAACGTCTGCCGTTTCTGCATGGATATCGGCCGATCATTCGCGATCAAAGCGTCGATCAATGAAGCCAAATTCGATGCACTAGATCAGTACAGCATAAGCTCTCTGTTTACCGATGCAGAACGCGCCGCACTCGACTATGTGACGCAGCTGACAAAGAATAAAAAGGTTCACCCTGATACTTTTGCTCGGTTATCCCGTTATTATTCCGAGCGCGAAATCTGCGAGATCGTCTGGCTGATCGCCAGCGAGCATCTTTACAACCTGACCAATATCGGTCTGAACATCCACTCGGACATGCTCTGCGACATCAGCAGGAAGAACTTGAGATCATCCAAGACATGAAAGACGCGAGAAAATCGGTCCCGCGAAACCGAACAGCCGATGCCAGTCGGCAACGCATCGTGGAAGCGGCGCGTGCGCACTTTTTCAGCCACGGATTCCGCAGCGTGACCATGGACGATCTGGCGGAGGAGCTGGGCGTCAGCAAGAAAACGCTCTATTCGCATTTTCCCAGCAAGATCGCGCTGCTTGAGGCTGTGCTGGCGGATAAGTTCGCCGGCCTCGAAGCAAACCTGGAAGAAATCACGCGCGCATATCCACACGATTTCCCAGTGGCGTTGCATGAACTGCTGACCAATACGCAACGCGAGTTGGATGAAATCAAACCGCCCTTTGTTCGCGACATGCGGCAGAAAGCGCCGCAGGTGTTTAAGATTGTTGAGCGCCGCCGTGCCGATTTAATCGAACGCTTTTTCGGAAAGCTTTTCGTCGAGGGTCAACGAACCGGGATCGTGCGCAAGGACCTTCCAGCCAGGCTGCTGATCGAGATTTTACTCGGCGCGGTCCAGGCAGTTGTGAATCCGGCGAAAATCGAAGAGCTCGGACTGACGCCGCAGACCGCTTTCGCATCAGTAGTCAAAGTCGTTCTCGACGGTGTCATCGCCCGGAAAGGCAGAAGAACATGAATGGGTTTTCATTTGTACGGAATCGGCAAGCATTTCGTGTGGCCGGCGTGCTGTTGTTGCTTTTGTTGGCCGGCACTTGCAGCGATTCGCCGGCGAATTTCTTTCGGAGGCAGAATGAGAAATAAGCACACGAGAAAGGAAATCGATTATGAAATCTCCAACAGCCCTGAACCAAGAATTAAGGCAAAGAATTCTCAACTTATCCGATGTCACGGAGCGGCCGAATGCGGGAATCCACGAAGACGCGTTTCTCGTCCGACGGACAATGTTCATGCATATCCATGGCCACGGTCACTGCGACATTCGATTGTCGAAAGGTGATCAAGAGCGCGTTCTAGCGGAAGGCAAAGCCCGCCCGCACCGGTGGGCGCCGGAAGCAGGATACGTCACGTTTATTGTGGACGATGAAGAGGACTTGGAGCCGGCAATGGATCTGATTCGGATGTCACATCATCATTTTGCCGGCAAACAGAGCGTTCTGCGAACGGAACACCAATAGAAACCAACAAGGATCATAAAAAGGAGCCGATTATGAAACTATTTGTCATCGGAGCGACTGGTCGGACCGGGCGGGAGGTTGTTCAGCAAGCTCTCGCAAGAGGTCATCATATTACCGCGTTTGTTCGTTCGCCCGAAAGCATCACGTTAAGAGACAAGCGACTTACCGTCGTCAAGGGGAATGCGACGGATGAGAACCAACTTGCTGAGGCAATTCGAAATCACGACGCGGTCCTTTCCGCGTTAGGTCCGCGAGAGGTTTTCAAGCCGAGCTCACTTCTTCACGATAGCGCGCTTGCGACGACTCACGCAATGCAACGTTCAGGAGTGAAACGGCTCGTGATTCTCTCAGCTGCAGCGCATTTCCCTGGCATCCCAAATCGCATTGTCAGTCTTATTCTGCGAAATCACATGCGCGATTCCCTTGCCATGGAGGAAGTCGTGCAAAATGGCGGTCTTGACTGGACGATCGCACGGCCTCCACGTCTCACCGAGCAGGACTATACCACCTATCGCAGCCGGGAGGATGCCGCACCCAAGATGGGTTTTAGTCTCTCCCGCAAAGCGGTTGCAGCATTCATGCTCGACGCGATCGAGCAAAAGAAACATTTTCACAAAATCGTAGGCATTGCGAAGTGATTATTGGAGGACGCCATGTTTACCGCCTACATCGTTGTCACTCTCCTGGCCGCTGCGGCTAATATCTTCTCGGCCACACTCGATTTCATCCGCTTTAAGCCCATCCTCATCAACATGGCCAGGGTGAGTGTGTCGGAATCGTGGATAACCACGCTCGGCACGCTCAAAGCAGCAGGGGCGCTTGGACTGCTGGTTGGAATAGCCATGCCACTGATTGGAGTCGCGGCCGCAGGCGGCCTTGTCTTGTTCTTTGTGGGTGCCATCGTCACGCACCTGCGAGCTCGCGACTACTCGTTCGGTCTGGCGGTCGTGTTCCTCATGTTGGCCGTGACCGCGCTTATATTAAGGCTCGCTGCGTCGTGAAGGAGGGACCCGCCTTCTTCAAATCAAGACGCGGCAAGGAGAGGACAGACGCACACGCCTAGCTGCGAAGCGCTTTGGTGAATCGGACTAGTTCATCTGCCACGATTTCGGTACGCGCGATGATTTTTTTGTCGGTAATGTTGTCGCCGTCGAAGGCGTCGCTGGTGGCAAATACGAACCGGGGAATGATCACGCAACGAAAATCGAGCATGAGACTGTTCGCATAGGCCATAACCGACATGTAACTGGCAGTGCCGCCAGCCGCGCAAAGAAAGCCGACGACCTTGTTTTCCCACGCGCTGCCGGCGAGTTCGATCATGTTTTTCGCCGCCGCGGCGACATCATAATTGTATATCGGCGCCGCGACCAGGACCCCGTCCGCAGCTTTAATTGCGGCGCTTAATTTCTTCGAGCCTGGCATTCCGTAACATTGGTCTGCGTCACAGAGGGGCAGGTCCATTTCGCTGATGTCGATCCACTCGCAGTCCACTTTTCGCTTTCGCAGGTGCGCCAGCGCGACACGGCCAATGCGGCGGCTGTTGCTGTCGGGCTTACCGCTCGTGCTGATGACAAGATACTTTGGCATTGGCAACGAATCAGTCAGCCTGATTGCGATCGTAAGGAACAATGCTGTCCCATTCGTCGGCAGATGAGCGGGCGACAAAGGCGACGACGGGTTCGGTGTCGCTCATATTGAAGACTTCGTGAGGCACCCCCGGTTTTATGTAAATGAAATCGCCGGCTTTGTTTTCAATCGCTTGCTTGAGGCCGGGTCCAAATTCGTGGCGCACTTTTCCTTCGAGAATGTAAAGGATTACCTCGAACCCGACATGAATATGGGCATAGGCGACGCCACCAGGTGGGATCGTCGCGATGTTGGCCGACAGGCTCGTTGTGCCCACATTTTTGGCGGACATGCCCTGCTTATAGTGAATGCCGTTCCAATGCCGGCGGGCGCCGCCGCCACGAATGGTCAATATCCCATCGTGATCTTCTACCGCGCTGAGTTGGATGTTGTCTTTGTCGTCTTTCATAACAGCGATCTCTGAATCTACATCATGATCACGATTCTTTTGTGGGGAAGCAGTTTCCTTCACGACGACATTGGGCGGGACGCCACCAGCGTCCCTTCAGTCCAGACCAGCGTTTCAACAGAAGGAAACGAAGCTAGGAAAGAGCGGATCGCAAAAGTTCACCTGGCCCTTTGTTCTCTTTGTTGCCTCCTGTTCCCGTCTTCTGAATCCTGTTAATCCCGTAAATGCTGTCCGTTTTTCTTTTCCTGCGTTCCCGCCACGGCGGGCAGGCTCTGGTCTCCTGATTCAAATTTGTGTAAATCTGCGGATTAGTTTGTTCTGTAGTATGCTTTGTTCTCGGGATGAAAAAGGGATACGGCGAAGATCGACATCTACATGCGCGATGTCGATCGCACGTTGTTGCGCGAGAACCTGAAACTGACCCAGGCACAGCGGCTCGAGAAATTCGTGAAATTTGTCCGCTTTACATCCGAACTTCGACGCGCAGGCGAAAAGGCCCGGCATCACGGCCAGCCGGGACAGCGCGAGCAGTGAGCGCGGAGTTCGAGAAACTCCTGCCGGTTCTCGTAAACGGTGGCGTCGATTTCATTCTTATTGGCGGTGTCGCTGGAGTCGTGCACGGCTCGGCGCGCGCGACATATGATGTCGATCTTGTTTACTCGCTCACGGATGAAAACATTAAGCGTCTGGTTACTGCCTGCGGGAAGATCGATACATTTGAACCGCACACTGAACGCTTCGACGTCGAAAGGATGTGGGAGCAAATCGAACAAAAGATCACGAAGCGCTCGCTGAGCTGCGAGCTCTTCTAGAGGAAAAGGGCGCAACGATTGAGCGCTTCAATCCGGCTGGCTGCGGTCGTAAGGAATAATGCTGTCCCACTCGTCGGCAGATGAGCGGGCCACAAAGGCGACGACGGCTTCGGGTCGCTCATGTTGAAGACCTCGTGTGCCACGCCTGGCTTGATGTAAATGAAATCCCTGGCTTTGTTGACTCACGAGTTCCCGTCGCTCGGTCGCATCCCCATGCGACCAGTGCAGTCTATCCACCGGCGTCCCCCGCACGGCGTATTCTCCAACGCCTGTTTGAGGCCCGGGGTCGGCAGAGCATCCGCAGGGATGTCTCCTTGCCGCTCCATTGGGACCAGCTGGCGAGAAGCTTTGGCCAGAAATTTTATTTGCAATGGTGGGTTTATTTGGCTAGATGTTTAACCAGATGGTTAAATATTCTTCAAACCCACTGGACCGCACGTTCGCCGCATTGGCTGATCCGACCCGGCGCCGGATACTGGGTCACTTGGCGCGCGGCGATAAATGCGTGACGCATCTGGCCCGGTCGCACGCGATGTCGTTGCCCGCGGTTTCAAAACATTTGCGCGTGCTCGAGAAGGCCGGGCTGCTTCGGCGCCGGCGCTATGGACGCATTCATGAAATGCAGTTAGAGGCCAGGCCGCTAAAACAAGCGGCGCAATGGGTGGAGGAGTACCGCAAATTCTGGGAAGGATCGCTCGATCGCCTGGCGGACTACTTGGAAAAGGCGAACCAACAAGCTGGCAGAAAGGCAAGGGGATAATGTGTCCGGTGTGCTTAGCCAACATTGCCCTGTTCGCCGTCGGGGCGACCTCGAGCGGAGGACTGGTTGCGTTCACACTGAGTAAGTTTTGCAGGAAGAAACAAACCGAAACCAAAGGAAAACAAAATGAAACTAACAGAGAAACAAACGGAAATCGTATCGGAAGCTGAGTGGTTGGTCGCTCGGAAGGATTTACTGACGCGAGAAAAGGAGTTTTCTCGTCAGCGGGATGCGCTTAGCGCGGCGCGGCGCAAGCTGCCAATGGTCAAGATCGAAAAGGAATATGTCTTCGAAGGGCCGAATGGTAAGGAAACGTTGGCCGACCTGTTCGAGGGTCGCAGTCAATTGATTGTTTATCATTTCATGTTCGGCCCGGGCTGGGAGGAGGGTTGCAAGAGCTGCTCGTATCTGGCCGATCATTTTGACGGGGCTAACTGGCATCTGCCGCATCGGGATGTGACCCTGGTGGTCATCTCGCGAGCGCCGCTGTCGGAACTCGAAGCGTACAAAAAGCGCATGGGCTGGCGCTTCAAGTGGTTGTCATCGCACGGCAACGATTTCAATTTCGATTACCACGTCTCGTTCACCAAAGAAGACGAGAAGAAGAACAAGATTTACTACAATTACACCGAGGGAGAATTCATGATGGATGAACTGCCCGGGCTGAGCGTGTTCTATAAAGATGAAGACGGTGCCATCTTTCACACGTATTCGACTTACGCGCGCGGGCTCGACATCCTGGTTGGCACTTACAATTTCCTCGATCTAGTACCGAAAGGACGCGACGAAAACCCGGATTCAACGATGGATTGGGTTCGCCGCCACGATCAGTACCATGCCTAAACAGAAAGCTGAACAGTATGACTTCGAAGAATCAATTAGCGGAAGCAGTGGTCGTGGAACGCACGTTCAACGCGCCGGTGGCGCGGGTTTGGAATGCGCTCACCGATGTCGAGGAGATGCGGGCTTGGTATTTCGATCTAAAGGAGTTCAAACCTGAGGTCGGCTTTCAATTTGAATTCACCGTCGAGCACGAAGGGGTGAAGTATCATCATCTTTGCGAAGTCACCGAGGTGGCTCCGCAGAAGAAACTCGCCTACACCTGGCGCTACAAAGGTCAACCCGGCGATTCGTTGGTGACTTTTGAATTGTCCGCCAAGGGCGATAAAACGCGGCTGAAACTTACGCATGAAGGCTTGGAAACTTTCCCGAAAACAGCCGCTTACGCCCGCAAGAATTTCGAAACCGGCTGGACGCAAATCATTGGTTCATCGCTAAAGCAATTCGTGGAAAAAACGCAGAAAGGAACGACATGACTACGAAGGGATCGGAAAAGCTCTCACTTGAAATCAAACGTCTCATCAAAGCTCCACGCGATCGTGTCTACGCCGCCTGGACAGATCCGGCGCAACTGAAACAATGGTTCGGTCCTGAAAATGTCCAGACTCGCGAGCTGATCGCGGACGCGCGCGCGGGCGGCGCGTTCCGCTGGGATCTCACCAATTCGGATGGCGAAAAGATGACCATGCGCGGCGAATACCGCGAACTGCAGCCCGGCAGGAAAATCGTCTTCACCTGGCAATGGCAAGACGATGAGGATTGGGAAAACCACATTAGCATCGTGACCGTGGAACTCTCTGATCGCGACGGCGACACGGAGCTGCGCTTGAGCCACGAACAATTGCCAAACGAAGCTTCGCGCGACGGTCACACGCGAGGCTGGGAGCGCGCGCTCGATAAATTGGAGAAATTCTTTAATAAGTAAATTGTTGATCTAAACAAAGGAGGAAAATGAATACGGAACAAGTTGCACAGAAAGTGGTGGAGTTGGTTCGCAAGCAAGCATGGCACGAAGCGCTCGACGCGCTGTATGACAAAGACATCGTGAGCGTGGAAGCGCGTACCATGGACGGCAGTTCGCCGGAGACGCGCGGCATCGACGGCGTCCGCGGCAAAGTCGATTGGTGGTTGGAAAACATGGAGGTCCACAGTTTTAAAGCGGATGGCCCATTCGTGGCGCATGATCGGTTTGTCGTGCAGTACGACGCCGACGTAACCGACAAAAATTCGGAGAAACGAATGCAGTTGTCGGAAGTCGGCGTTTACACGGTGAAGAACGGCAAGATTGTGCGGGAAGAATTTCTGCCGCGCGTCTGATTGACGTTTACGATCTGCTAAGGCCGGATCGCTGTCGGAGGACGGTACAAATCGTTTCCGTGTCACTAACCAGTGTGTCGCCCGCAAATTTTAAGCTTTCGATCGACCGTTTGGCGGCTTCTTCGTTGCCGGCGCCACATGGGTCGGTAACAAGCACGGGAATGTAACCGAGGTCCGATCCATGGCGTGCGGTTGGTTCGATTCCGACTTCAGTCGCCACGCCAACGACGACGAAGGCATTGATCCCGCAATCTCGCAAAGCGAAGTCGAGCCACGTCCCTTCGAAGGCCGACATCGTTAGGTTGTCGAAGATGCCTTCAGTGGGACGTGGCAACAATTCCGGCGTGATCTGAAATCCCGGAGCATCACGCAAAAACCAAGGATTCACCTGGTCTGGTGAATCCGCTCGTTGCTAAGTCATGGCCATCCGGAACTGAGACATACCCATCAGTTCTTTTGGTAACGAAAGATGTCGAGAAAAGAACACAGGCACTCCGGCGTCGCGAGCAGCAGTGAGGACTTTGAGAACCTGTCGCGTGACTCGCTCAGCATTTTTAATCTGACTTAAAATTCCAACCTGCATGTCGTAAACGAGCAAAGCGATGCATTGCGGATCGCATACCTCTTCAAGAGTTTGAGGAATAGTAAGTCCGAACGCCGTTTTCATCTCGCCTTGACAGTCTCTCAGTTCTTGACCGCGTATTTGTTGATCAAAGTCTGGAAGCGCGGGTCTTTGCGGAGCGGGTCCCAAGCCGGGTCGAGCTTGAAGATCGGGACGGTGAGACCGCTGCGGATAGTGAGCAAATGATCGAGCAGACGAAAACAATTCGACTGCGCGCTTGCCTTCAGCGATGGCTTCCTGTTTTTGACCCAACGCCGCAAGGATAAGGCCATGCTGTGCATGTCTAGCAGGGTCCTCAGGAGCTTCTCGCAGCAACTTTTCCGAAACGACGCGCGCGTGCTCCAACTCTGCCTTCGCCTTGGTCTTATCGCCCTGTAGCAGGTGAATCGTGCCTTCCAAGAAAGCCTTCGGGGAAGAAGCGGTGCTGTAGGTAATCAATGTCTCACCGCGGAATTTTTGCAGGACCTGAAGGGCCTCGGGAAACTTCCGCCCTAGCGTCAGAACCCAAACATGCGCCCAAGTCATCAGCCCTTGCGGGTCGGCTCCAGGCGGGACTGAAGAAAATACTTTTTCGGCCACGCTAAGATCGCCTTTCCAAAGGATCGCCACTCCTCCTTTCACGAGAGGCGCCTCTAACGACTGTGGCGCTGCGACAATGACGCGATCAAGAATCTTGTCAGCGGTTTCGAATTTGCGCTCTGCCATGTAACTGAAAGCAAGATTGCGCAGGATATCTGCGTTTTTCGGATCGAGTGCGGCGGCCCTTTCCAGATTGGCGGTTGACTCTGTCCACTTACCCTGCCGGCGCTGAATGGAGCCGATGGCCAGATAGGCCTGAGCGTCATTCGGGAGCCCGCGTTTGGCGATTTCAAATTCGGCAAGAGCGCGCTCGTAATCGCGATCACCATAATAATAAGAAAAACCGAGTGCGAGATGGCCTTCGGGAAGATCCGGTTGCAATCGCAGCGCTTCATCCGCGTTGAGACGCGCCTTTTCCCGCCGGGCCGGCACCGGATCGGAGCTGTGGTACAGCCAACTCTCCACCATGGAGAGACCGGCAAACGCCAGGGCAAAGTTTGGATCGAGCTTGATCGCTTGTTCGAAAAGCGGCTCGGCCTTCAGCGTTGTGTCGCGAAATATGTCCATCCGGGTGGCGTAATCATGCGCCTGTACGAAGAGCAGATAGGCGTCCGGATTTTGGGTTGGTCGGTTATCAAGTCGCGCTTTTTCGGTTGGGGAAAGCTTCGCCTGCAAAGCAGAGGCAATTTTTTGCGCGAGATCGGTTTGAATGGCAAAGACGTCGGTCAAATCGCGGTCATAATCCTCCGCCCAAATGTGCTCGTCGTTGTTCGCGTTGATCAACTGCACGTTAACCCGGACGCGATTGCCCACCCGACGGACGCTGCCTTCCAGAAGTGTGGCTACGCCCAACGCCTTGCCAATTTCGCGGGCGTTGCGCACGGCATCGCCACGATACGGCATTACGGAGGAGCGGGAGATGACCTTCAGATCGCTGATCTTCGAGAGGTTGGTCAGGATATCGTCCTGCATGCCGTCGGCGAAATAGGCGTTCTCCTTTTCATCACTGAGGCTTTGAAAGGGCAGGACGGCGATCGATTTCTCGACGTTGCGCCCGGAAGCGCGCGGGAACAGGAAAAATCCGGCAACCGCCGAAACGGCAAGCCCGGCGGCAATAAGAGTAATAATGTTGCGGCGCCGGTGCGTTCCCGCTGGAGCCTTGGCGGTGACCTGAATTCCTTGCGGCGTGACGTCGTACGCCCAAGCCAGAATCAGGGCGACCGGAAAACCGGCCAGCAAAAGCACGACCACAAGACGCAGCGTCCAGTTTGGCAATTCCCAGGCCGGAAACACCGCCGAACCAATCTGAATGATGAATCCCGCTGCGATGATGTAAGCGGCGGCGACGCGATAGACCTTTCGGCGCTGCAACTCCGCAAAGAAGCCGCTCATAAAAGGGATTTAGATGCATCGCGCATCACAATCAAAATTCAAGTCACTGGAATACGGCTTGTGCACGGGTTTGGCGAGCTGCTTCTTCACTTGCGGTGACGTACACCACCGAGTTCCGCGTGTCGCGGACATGTCATCAAGTGATCGTTGACCATGCCGGTCGCTTGCATTAACGCATAACAGATCGTGGAGCCGACGAATTTGAATCCGCGCCGCAACAGATCGCGGCTCATCGCGTCGGATTCGGCTGTGCGCGCGGGTACGTCGGCCATGCGCCGCCAACGATTCTGGATTGGCTTGCCACCGACGAAACTCCACAGGTAAGCATCGAAACTCCCGAGCTCTTCTCGCACGGCGAGAAACATCTCCGCGTTCTCGATTGTGGCCGCGATCTTCAGTCGGTTCCGCACGATCCCGGCGTCGCGGAGCAACCGCTGCACATCGCGCGCACGGTAGCGGGCGATCTTTTCTGCCCGGAATCCATCGAATGCCTTCCGATAGCTCTCCCGTTTGTTTAGAATGGTGGTCCAGCTGAGTCCGGCCTGCGCGCCTTCAAGGATCAGAAACTCGAAGAGCAGTCGGTCGTCGTGCACAGGGACGCCCCATTCGTTATCGTGATAAGTAATGTTTGGCTCAGCAGTAGCCCAGGGACAACGCGGCATAACGTTCACAGATTAATCGAAACCATCACCGTCGTCGCTCGCACCGCAACCAAAGCTTAGAAATGGAGAAGGCGCGTCCTGGCGTTCGTTCGCCGCGACGCCGCAGCCGCCGTCAGCGTCGGTGCCGGCTCGACGCAGGATCGTCCGGATCGTATTCGTACAGCCGCGACGGATCGCCGAAGACCGCTCCGAGCACACGCTCGGGCCAGATCTCGAAATAGCTCAGTAGCAGCGCCATCAGCGGCACCAGAATGAAGGCGAGGCCGTGGGCGGCCATCATGAACATCGCCAGCGCGCGCAGTATCAGGAGATACACATCCCAGCGCACCCGCTGCTTGAGCTCGTTATCGGGCAGCGCGTCATACCCCAAGTGAAACGCCTTCCAGAAATGTCCGGCCGCGAGCGAGCCGAAGGTGAACCAGAGTGCAGGAGAATGCGCGAGCTGACGGCGCAGTTCGTCGCCGAGTAGCAGATCGTGGAGCGGAATCAGTACGATCCAGTACGGCAGACCGACGATGCCGACGAGGAAAATCCACGTGACCGCGCCGCGCACGAGTTTCTCCGCCGACGTCGCGCCGAGCGATTTCGGCTGCGTCTCGCGCAGCGCGCGGGGAATCAGCGCGGCGACGATCGCGGCCAGCGCAGTCAGCCCGTCGAACCAGTAGTTAAACACGGCGAGCGCCGCGGACCAGCCGAAGCCGTAGATGCCAACGACCGGAATCAGATTGCGCGCGAGCACGAGCCATGCGTCGCGCCGCGACGCCAGCTCGCGCAGATGCTGCGAGAGCGGCGGCGGCGCGACCGGGCGCGGCGCGGTCGAGCTTGTCTTTTCCCCAGGCTTCGCCATCTCGACAGATTAGCAGAACATTATTCTCTCCAGGCTCCAGCAGGGAGTATGATGACCCACGCAGAAAACCGCGTGCACTCACAAGGTGCATTACATCTGGAGCGCGGCGCGAAGATGTGGAATCAGGCGTTTGCTGAATTCGACTGAGTCGCCAGCGGATAAATGTGACCACTCGGGGCAATTGAAACCCGCTAGTTCGGGAAAGTCTTCGTAGTAAATTCCGGGTGCGGCCGTGTCCTTAATCACTCGGTCCCAGACGGCAGCACGCGGCGTCTCACGGTCTTCAAGAGCCTTCAATCCGCCACTGTGAGGAAGGCGAACAAAAACAATCTTGCCGCCGCGGCTCCGGAGTTTTTGCACAGCTGCCGCAACGTCATGAAAGCGTTGTTCGATCGCCTGGCCCATCCTTTTCGCAAACTCTTCTTTCGGAATGTAAGTCGGCGGTGGAGGGGGAGTGAAAAGCGGCAGCCAGATTTGCTGAATTGTGGTCTGCAATTTTCCCGGCTGGGCGCATCCCTCAATCATGCGCGCGCGACGCTCGCGATCCAAAGTACCGAAGTACGGCGGAATTCGCGGCGAGACCAAGGCATAAGGACGATTGGGAATCGGCAGACGTTTCACTAGATCGTCGAGAGTTAATTCTTCCTGTTTCAAAAACGCGACATGTTCTTCCAATGGCATGGCGAGATATTGGCTGACACGCTGCGCGGGTGTTTGAGTATGAGATCGCCGAACCGCTTTTTCAGCGCGCTCCATGGGCGGCGTCCCCGGTGGTGCGACAAACAAACGCGGAACGACACTGCAAATGATCGTGCCGTGAAAATTTTCGTCATTAGCCAGGTCGGCCAGAACCGGATAAGCGCAACCGCCGCCCATTGCCAGCTGAACGGGACGTTTGCCTAATCCCTTTTGAAGTTCGTCAAGATCGAGATCGAACCAACCGCGCGAATCACCGATGACGACGATGGAGTCAGGTTTCACGCGCCGGCGAGCCGATGTCCAAAGATCCTCGCCATCATTGAGCGTCGGTCCGTAGCCGATGGAGCGACAATAGAATTCCCATGCGCAGGTGGCGGCGATAACCATCAGCACAACAACGGTTGCTATGCCACGCGAGGGCACCTCTGGAATCGGCCGCTCGTACTCAAGAGGAGGGCCGCCATGCACCCGCTCGATTTCCGGTGGCGTACTGAAGAACAACCGCGGCAGGCGAAGCTTGCGTTTAAAATTGGAAGTAGATGAAGGCATTGCTGTTTCCTTGAGTGAGGATGATGGCACAGGCCATGAAGGCCCATACCGCTGTTACAATCCAGCGCGGCAAACGCATCACAGCTGTTTCGATATTGCTATCGCGCAGCGACCAGTGCACGAGAATCATGCCGGCAGTGACGAGCGCTATCTGCAGCATTTCACGCGTGGTAAGAATGGCGTCGCCGTGCGGATGTCCGCCAAACATGCCGCCCAACATGCGCGCGGCAATCGTGAAATCGGATGCTCGAAAAAATACCCAGGCAATGCAGACGGCGGCGTAGGTGGCGAAGCCGCCGAGGAGTCGAGTCGCGAGGTTGTTGGTCCGCGCCCTGTTCTCGAACAAAACGCGAATGACCCGTTCCACGACAAGATACGAGCCATGAAGCAAGCCCCAAACTACGAACGTCCAGGCCGCGCCGTGCCAGAGACCACCGAGAAACATGACTATGACAAGATTCGTCGCGGCGCGAACCGGGCGGACCTGATTGCCGCCGAGCGGAATATAAAGGTAGTCGCGCAAAAATGTGGAAAGCGAGATGTGCCAGCGTCGCCAGAAATCGGAAAAACCGATGGCCGCGTACGGAAAACGAAAATTATCCTTGAGATGAAAGCCAAGGCAGAGCGCGGCGCCGATGGCGCAGGTAGAATAGCCGGCGAAATCGAAAAATATCTGGCCGGCAAATGCCATGACGCCGAGCCATGAATCAAGCGCGACGAGGGGACCGGCGTAACCAAAAATGCGGTCGGCTGAACCGGAAAGCATCGTGTCGGCGAGCACGATCTTTTCGAACAAACCGAGGGTCATGAGCAACAATCCCCAGAGAAACTGGCCCGCGCGCAAGGCCGGCGGCCTAACAAGTTGCGGAAGAAAGTCGCCGGCGCGCACAATTGGCCCGGCGACCAACTGAGGAAAAAAGGAAACGGCCAGGATGAAATCGCGCAGCGACTTCGTCGGTTTCAAAACGCCGCGATAAATGTCGAGCGTGTAGGAGAGAGAATGGAACGTGTAAAAGGAAATGCCAACCGCAGAAGAATGTCCAAATGCGGTGGTTGATAGATGATTCCGAGGCGCGCGAGCAGCCACTGAAAATTTTGCAGCAGAAAGTTCCCGTATTTGAAAAACCCGAGCATGCTCAGGTTCATGCAGACGCTGCCAACCAACCACCCGCGCCGCGAATGGCGTCCCTTGGCCTTGGCAATTCGTCTGCCAAGCCAAAAATCCATTGCCGTCGTGGAAAAGAGCAGCGCCGCGAATGGCGGATTCCACGCGCCGTAAAAAAATGTAGCTTGCGACCACGAGGAAATTTTTCCGCGCGTTCCAGGAACGCATGCTCCAATAGGCGGTGACGACGACTACAAAAAAGACGACGAAGGTGAGCGAATTGAAAAGCATGGCCGGCGCGCGATTGCTTATCTAAGTGACATGCCAATGGCCAGTACATTCTGCCGGATCATTTCCCAGATTGGCAAAAGCCGAGTCCCCAACGTTCAACGTCCAATGCGGACGAATCTGGCTTCGATAACAAAGCTCGGGTAATGAGAAACCATGACCCGTCCACGCCTCGTGCCTTCGCCGAAGATTGACAATCGATCGGACGACGAGCTACTCAGGCGCGCATTGACAATCGTTTCAACGCAAGATGCGCGCTGCCATATAGAGTTTATCTACTCATTGTCCCCGCGCTGTTTTGATGCGACGGCTAAACCAGTCGGCTTCATCGATGAAGCCGACGGTGCGGCTGATCTGCTGGAGCGCCGTGTAGCGTTCGAGCACGTCGAAGCCGATGCTCGATTGCAGCTTGCGCAAGCACACCGGACAGAGATGCAACGGCCGGCGATCGCTTTCGGCCAGGTGATTTGATCCGTTCATCAGGCAGTTGAAGAACGTGCAATGCGCGAGGCCGAACATGTGACCGGTCTCGTGCGCGAGCACTTTGCAGCTGCGACGTAGCAGAAGTGTCTCATAACCCGGCCCGCGCGATTGACAGTAAAATGCCGGGTCGTACCGGGCAAAGCTGTAAACACCAACACGATCACGCAGCGAAGCCTGGCCGAAGACGAAATTCCACGCCGGCTCCGGATAAAGATCTTCCATCGTGATGGCAAGAATGCAGAAAGCATCCGCAGGAAGGCGGGTCTTGAGAAAGTTAAGCACGTCGCCGGTGAGAATTTGCGAGTTGCCGGTATACGGATTGCGGCGCTTGGTAAACTTCGAGGCGTCGATGTTAATCGGCGGAAGCGACTTTACTTCCATCGCGAAGAATGCAGCGGCAAATTTTTGTAGCTTGTTGATGGACGGGCTCCGTTCAGGCGCAAAATCGCCGAGCGGCTGGAGGTAAATGACACGTCGAGTTTGCGTGGGCCGATTCGTCTGCGCCGCTTTGAATTCGCCGAACGTCTGCCCCCGTTCCTCATGCACAGCGAGCCAGTCGCTAGGCCCCGGTTTCGGAATCGGATCAAAGCTATTGATGTCCGGTGTCAAGGCGCGCTGGAGGACAGCTGACAATTCGCTCAGATCGCCGATCGCGTCGCGTCTTGTCTTCTCATCTGGTGGTGTGAAAGCCATAGCAATTGAAGACAGCAATACCGTAATAGCGGCAATCGTCCGGATAAGACGAAGGAGATTATCAGAGTTCGGAGTTCAAAAATCAGCGGTCAAAGTTGGGGATTCTGAAGTAGGACTTGCGTCACGGGCGCTGAATTGAGCTAATCGAGAAATGTTTGTCGGGCATTACAGTGTCGCGTTTGCGATTAAGAGCGATAAAAACAGAATCCCGCTTTGGGTTTTGTTCACTGCTGTCCAGTTCCTCGATTATATCTGGGCGACGCTCGTCCTTCTCGGGATTGAGAAGCTGCGCGTCATCAAAGGTTTCACGGCAGGCAGCATGCTCGACTCGTATTACCACCCGTATTCGCATAGTTTGATCGCGGCGATCGTCTGGAGCGGCATTGCTGCTATGATCTATAAATCCGTGTGGCGCGCAAAAGCTTCCAAAGCTGCCGCTTTGCTCGTGGGCTTGGCCGTCTTTTCTCACTGGATTCTCGACTTCATTGCGCATCCTCGCGATCTCGCCATCTATGATAACACATGGAAAGTCGGCCTTGGGTTTTGGAATTATCGTGGCCTCGAGTTTGGATTAGAGGTGGCCCTACTTGCTGGCGGAATTGTGTCTTATCTGCCACGGAACACGATCTCAGCAGCTCGCAAGACGGCAGTCATCGCCTTTGGGCTTGCGTTAATCATAGTCCAAATAGGCGACACGTTCGTGCCGCGCGCGCCGTTGTCCGATAAAGCTACTGCCATGGGCGTTTGGATTTTCTACACGCTCTTTGTCGTTGTGGCCTACTTGCTTGAGATGGGAGCGCACGCGAGAATCTTGAATCATAAACAATGGTCGCAGAGCTGACACAATCTGATCATCCCGGGCGCTGGTGGATGATCCTGCCCGACGGGCGCATCGAGTGCCGGCTTTGTCCGCGATTTTGCAAATTGAATGACGGGCAGCGCGGATTTTGTTTTGTGCGGCAGCGTGTGGGCGATCGAATGCTACTGACGACTTATGGCCGGAGCAGCGGGTTTTGCGTCGATCCGATTGAAAAGAAACCACTGAATCATTTTCTCCCTGGCACGAGCGTGCTGTCATTCGGCACGGCGGGATGCAATCTTGGCTGCCGGTTTTGCCAGAACTGGGACATCTCCAAAGCCCGGGAGTGGGACAAGCTCGCCGACGTGCCACGAACGCGGGATTAAAGCGCTCGCGGTGACCGCCGGTTACATTACCGATGATGCGCGCCCCGAATTTTACCGGCACATGGACGCGGCGAATGTCGATCTTAAAGCGTTCACCGATGCGTTTTATCACCGGCTTTGTTTTGCTCAGCTTGGGCCCGTGCTCGACACGCTGAAATATCTCCGGCGCGAAACGAACGTCTGGTTTGAAGTCACTACACTGCTGATTCCAGGCGAGAACGACAGCGACGCGGAGCTGCATAACGCGGCTGAGTGGTTCGCGGAAAATCTCGGGCCCGATGTGCCGTGGCATTTCACTGCGTTCCATCCCGATTTCAAAATGCTCGACAAACCGCACACGCCACCCGCGACGCTGAGACGCGCGCGAGAGATCGCGCACTCTAAAGGGTTGTACTATGTTTATACCGGAAACGTTCATGATCGCGAAGGCGGCAGCACGTGGTGTCCCGGTTGCGGTCAGCTGCTCATCGAGCGCGATTGGTACGAACTCGGCGAATGGAATCTTGGAAACAGCAGGTGTCGATCTTGCGGTTACAAAATCGCCGGGAGATTCGAGCAACGCGCCGGCGATTGGGGCGCGCGGCGTCTGCCGGTGAAGCTCGCGGCGCGAGCGTAGATCTGTAGGCAAAGCAGTTTGCTTCCCGATTCTATCGGCGGGACGCCGGCTCGAAAATTCTTCGTGAGCACGCAGTGTCCCCTACAGTTCAGACCAGCATTTCAACAGAAGGAAACGAAGAGGAAGGTGGGTTGCAGAAGTTAACCTTGGCCTTTGTTCTCTTCGTTGTCTTGTGTTTATACTTTTCCGTTATCGCCCGGGGCGAGGAGATTTCCGAAGAGGCGGTCGGCGATAAGGAAGATGCTGGCTGTTCCGATTGAGAATTTCAACAGAAGGAAACGAAGGTAAGAAAGGGTAGATCCTTGGGTGTTTCCCAAGTCCCCTTTGTTTTTTTCGTTATCTTCTGGTCAGATTTTTCCATTCCTGCGTTTCCGGTGCGGCGGGCAAGCCCCTGATTTACTTAGCGATTAGTATCGGATCATTTCCGGTTGCCGCAGGTGTGGTGAGGTTAGATTCTCGTAAAACAACCCGAGTATGTGTTGAGTGATTGACTGCTTATAAGACCTGCCTCTATCGGATGGTCGTGACAAGCTTTTCACGAGTGACCATTGCGCGAGCCAGAGTGAATACACCAACGATCGATCAGACCGCTTCTGAAGTGCAGCTGCATCGTGTGCTGTACGTTCTCAAATTTCTTCGGGCGATGTTGTTGCATGTCTTTCTCGCTCTGTTGGCAGTATTGTTGTTTTTCTCCGCGGGAATCAATAATGTCTATCCACTTGCCAATGATCTGATCCGCGCGGTCCGGGCGCAGGTCATCCAGAATCAGCTTCAAGGCCAGGGGGTTGGTCCGGTAGGTTTTTGGATATTCACCGCGGTCCTCTTCGCCGCTGCCCTGAGTTTCCTGATATGGATTTACCGTTCGATCACAAATGTCCGGCGTTTCGCGCTGAGGATTCAAGCAATGTTGCTTGCGCTCGCGGCGATTTTGATGGTTTTCACAGCGTGGCCGGAATTGAAATTTGCGTTTCAAAACCTTAGCTTTGGCTTCGCCGTGCTGGCGACGTTAGGGACTACTACGATCGTTGTTTTTTCATGTAGCGTTGCGGTTGCCTTGTGGGGAGTCGCGCGTCTGCGCGAGCGGTCGAGTTTGTTGGCCACGCTGGATCCCCGGCTGGCCCCGAATTTTTAGGTCTATTTGAAGAAACTCCTCGATCTTCCGCGCACGCCATTGCGTACGGTGCGGACAGCCGCCAGCTACGTCCTGGCTTTGATCGGTGCATTCTTGTTGATAGCGGCCGTAATGTATTTGCTCACCGTAGGCGCAACCTCGAACAAATTGGCGGCACTCGCGACAATCTGTAACGATAGTGTGATGGCCGAAGGCGTCGCGATATCAGCGGCCTGAGCGCGCCAAGTCCCGCTTTGGCTTCTATTGGCGCTTGTTGGCGTCAAGGTTGCAGGTTTGCTTCAGTCGACCGCGAAGCGGCTCGGCGGGCTGAGCGTTTCGGACGTGATCAAGAAGTCCGATCAGCAATTCGTGCTTTATCTGCGGCCATTTGATGCGGACGACGTCATCTTGCCGAAGCCGCGGCTCCCGCTGTTGAGCAGGCTCTTTTCGTTTACGCCGTTTCCAGTGCGGATCGAGCAGGAATTGTTTGACGTTGCTGATGGTTATCGGCCCCTGATCGCAGTCGGCAAACCGGGCGAGAAGACCATGCGCGGCGGCGTAGCGTATCGCACTTACCTCGATGATTCTGAGTGGCAGGAATGTGTAACGACCAAGATTCGTGCGGCCGATCGAATTGTTATGGTGTTGAAGGATACGGACGGCGTGCGCTGGGAATTTGGCCGGGTGATCGATGAGGCGGCCACCATGAAAACGCTCTTCCTCGTAGATCCGGCTGTGAGGAAGCCAACGGACTGGGAGATGCTCGAGAAGATGGTTGCGCCTATGTTGCAAAAAGCCGGTGTGGCGCCGGAGGGCTTCGAGTTAAAGTTGCAGCCAATCGGATTCTTTTTCCAGAGGGGACGTCTCGTGGAGATTATCAATACCAATCGGACGGCTACGTCCTATCAAACGGCATTCTCGCATTTTCTAGCAGAACGCCTGGACTGAACCTGCGAAACCAACAGAAGACAACCTAGCACTGTTGAAAAAGCTGGCGAATCGCGTGGACGCGAAGCCCTCGTCGTTTTTGCTAGAACAAGAAAGCGGCGGGGACGCCGCTTCTACTTTGCTCTGCCGAACTCTTCAACAGAGCCAGATAACCTGTAGATGGAGAAGACAGCTATGTTGCGCGCTTTCGTTTTCGCCCGGCGCCACCAGATGACCGAAGAGGCGGCCGGTGACGCCCTACCCAGAGGATGAGCAAAACGTCTGTCGCTGCATCGACTGCCCACCACCAAAGGTTCCCAAACTTTTTCTTTACGCCTCGCCTTCGATCCGATAAAACCGTTCTAAAAATCAGTTATGTTAAAATATCCTCGTCTTCTTCTGACACCGTCCAGCGTCGCGATCTGTGCAATCGCTCTTTCACTCTGTTCCTGCGCCACGGTCACCAAACCCTCGAGCCAGGTTCGGGTGCAACAGCTCAAAGATGCCCATCTGGCCTTTATCGACCACCATACGTGCGTTGAAGGCACGCCTGCGACATGGGATCGGGCGAGCTTCGACAGTGAAGTGGCGAAGATTACACAGCAATTCACGGATGCGGAAGCCGCTGAATCGAAGGCGGTGCCTGCGCGCAAGGAATTCATCAAGAATTCCGCCAAGCTCTTTCAGCGCGATGCTACCCTCGTCCGGAAACAGCATTGCCTAAGCCCAAGCTTCGCCGCCAACAAAAAGAAACAGCTCCAGCAAAATTACGATCTTTTCCTGCAGCAGCAAACATCGCACTGAGTTCAAACCTATGTCGAAACTTCAAGATGCACTAAACCAAATCAAGGATCCGACCGTAGCCGACGCAAAGACTCAGTTCGAACAACTGATCAACGAAGGCAAGGCCGCTTCCGAAGCCTTCATCAAATCCAGCGCGGAGCAACTCGAACAATGGACCATCGACGTCAGTAACAAAAAAATGAGTCAGGATGAGTTTGACAACTTGGTCAGTTCGCAGACGATTCTCGCGAAAAACTTCGTGGCCAGTCAGGCACTCGCCGCGCAAGAACGCGCCGAAAAACTGACCATAGAAACGGCGGAGCTCGCCGCTACGAAGATTGTGCCATTACTTATTGCTGTGATTTAGCGCGGACTGAACCGCGGCGCTTGTTTAGATTGGCTCACGGTACCGTTCACTCGATAGTGCAATGTGGTCGTGATTATTTTCGGCGTCTCAGGAGCGGGAAAGACTACGATTGACAAACTGCTGGCGGAAGAGCTCGACTGGGCATTCTATGAGGCCGACGATTTTCATTCACCGGGCAACATCGAGAAGATGCGTCATGGCGTTTCGCTGACGGACGAGGACAGATGGCCCTGGCTGAAGAGCTTGCGTGAGTTGATCACACGCTATCTGGCCGCAGGAGAGAATGCAGTGCTCGCTTGTTCCGCGTTGAAGGAAACGTATCGCGGTTACCTACGGGTGAGTTCGGACGTGAAGTTCGTTTTTTTGCGAGGCGATTACGCGCTCGTTGCCAAGCAATCGCGGCGCAGGCGCGGACACTTCATGAATCCCGCGTTGCTGCAAAGTCAGTTCGCTGATTTGGAAGAACCGCAGCCGGCCGAGGCTGTGCTAACGATCGAGCTAGGACGGACTCCGCACGAACTTGTCGAGGAAATCAAAACAAAGCTGCGCCTGACGAGCAAGGGTTAGATCGACATTGCGCGTTCAAGCTCATCGGGATTCTCGCGACTGATCTGTGTGCAGCGTGTACAGATTGTCGCTCTCGACGTTGAAGATTCGATTGAAACGGGCACGATAATTCTCAAAGGCGATCTGCCCTCCCAACTGCAATAGTTGTTCTTCGGAGAATTGATCGCGCAAACGTGCGTACAAATCGTCGGAAACGTTCGATGGGGTCTCTGCCATGGCGTCAGCCAGTTCAATCACCAGTCGTTCGGTGTCATTAGAAGACGTCATGTCGTCGCCGCGAACGGCGCGCAGCTTTTCATCGCTCAAGCCAGCTTTTCTGCCCACGGCAGAATTGATATCTATTCAGAAGGGACAGCCGATGCGCGCCGCGGTGCGTACTTTTGCCAATTGAATATAACGCAGGGAGAGAAGCCGTTTGCGGCCGAGACCGGCTTCCATGGCGATGCCGCCCCAAACGAGTCCCGGCACGCGCATCTGCACTCTCGCCGGAGTAAGATCTTTCCCGGACATCTTGCGCATCGCTCCGTAGAACCACCGCAAATGCCACGGCGCCTGCTTTCTCTCCAAGCCGGAAATTCGAGCCATGACTAATCTATATCGTTCCGCTCAATGCGGTCGGTCTTGACGTAGGAAGCTCGGGCGCGCCACTTCGCCGGGCGCACAGACTGGAATTCTATGTTCCGCTCGCTGTTTTCCTGGCTGAGACGAGTTTGTTCACTAACGTGTTGGTCGCTTTTTCCAAAAGCATTCCCCACGCGCTGAGCACGGCGAGCGTTGCCACTGCGATCAAGAGAAACATCCAGATTGGTTGCTCGCGAATGCGTAGTCCGAGCCAGATTACATAGGGTTGATGAATAAGGTAGAGGCCATAAGAGTAAACGCCGACGACGCCGAACACTTTGGCGGGCCCTTGAAACAGCGAAATGATCCCGGCGATGCCGATGATCTCGAGCATGCAGCATGTGCCGGTGGCGAAATCGACAAAAATGTAATCGTAGACGCCATGATAGAGCTGCAGTGCGGCGGGATAGAGGATTAATCCGAGAACGAACCCCGCACCGCGGAGAAGAAACCATTCCACACGCGCAGTCGATCGAGTGTGCCACATGGCCAGCGCCATGCCGAGCGCGAATTCAGGCAAGCGACAAACAGCGAAACCGCCAAGCACCCACAGTCCGTTTTGCGGCCAAACTACGAGCAACAGATAGCGGGCAAAAAATCCGGCGGCACACCCAATTAACAAAAAGCGCCATGGTCCAAGACGGCGCGCTATCCAAAAGAGCAGGGGAAATATCAAGTAAAACTGGATCAGCATGGAGAAATACCACCACGCCGCGTTGAGGTACATGAAGTTCATCTGAATATCGATGAACCGCAGACCGAGGAGGCTCAGGATAATGCGGCTATCCACCGGTTCGAGACGCGCGACGAAAGGTGAAAGCAGGTAAACGAAATGCGCGACCCAGTACATTGGATAAAGCCGCAGAAACCGCGCGCGATACCACGAACCACAGGCGATCGCGCCCGATTCGGCCCGCCGCGCGGTTGATTGCATCAGCGTCCAACCGCTCAGGATGATGAAAACACCGACGGCATGGAAACCGAGTCCCGATACTTTGAACCACACCAATCTCAGGATGGTCAGCACGCTCCCTGCGAGGTTGCTCCAGTCGGCTGGCGGAAGAACGCCGTACTGGTAGTAGGTCCTGAAAAAATGAAAATAAGCGACAACGAGAATCGCCAGCCCCTTTGAGATATCGAGCCAAAGGAGCCGTTTCATCACATCCGCTTAACAGGGGCAAAGCGGTACGGTCAAGGCGCCTATGCCTAAGCCGGCATACTTAGAGCTCGCATTTCGTTTCCGGAACTGGGGAAATGAGAGGATGTTCGTCGGACTCGCCTACGCCTAGGCGATGCTACGGCGTGGCAGGCAGAACCGAGAAATCAAAGCTCAGGACGAAATGTTTGTTGGGCATTACAGTGTAGCGTTTGCGGCCAGGACTGAGAGAAACAAAATCCCGTTGTGGGTTTTGTTTGTTGCCGTCCAGTTGCTCGATTTTCTGTGGGCGCCGTTTGTTCTTCTTGGGATTGAAAAGGTGCGAATCGTTCCGGGAATTACCGCGACGAGTCCGCTCGATCTATATTACATGCCATACACGCACAGCCTCATCGGCGCACTGGTCTGGTCGGGAGCTGCTTTCTTTATCTATAAACTGATGCAAGGCTCACGAGCTTCGAACAGCGCGGCGTTGATCGTTGGCTTGGCCGTGTTCTCGCACTGGGTGCTCGACTTGATTGTGCATCGGCCTGATCTCGCGGTTTACGACGACACGCTGAAGGTCGGTTTCGGTCTTTGGAATCATAAAGGCGTTGAATTTGCGGTGGAGATCGGGATTCTCGCGATCGGTATCGTTCTTTATCTAAAACGAAACGTCATCACCTCAGTCTCGCGGAAGATCGGCATCGTCGTTTTCGGTGCGTTCCTGATCCTCGTTCAGACGCAGACCACGTTCGGAAGCCGGCCGTTTTCTTCGGGCCGTGTCGTCGCAATTACCGCGCTGATTTTCTACACGCTGTTCGCCGCAGTTGCGTTCTTGCTCGAGAAACAACAGCGAACACGGGCTCTTTGACGCTGCGCCAAATGGTAGAAAACGTGCAACCCGCCTTCGCAGGATTACGGGCGCGGCAGGCCCCCAACGCTCCAGCGTCGAATTCAGAAGGGGCTGATTGACCACCGGACTCGGAGTCGGTTAGATCGCCTCGTGATTGTCGAAAGCGCGCGTGAAGTTTCGATCGAGCGCGGTCGTTTGCGTGTCGTGCTTGCGACGATCGTTATCAACATCGTCGCCGTTTCGCTGCTGGTGTTTGCGCCTTGGTCGAACTGGCGCACGGGTCTCGCGCTCAACCTTGTCGACAATTGTTTGCTCGTGGGGTTTGCGCTGGTCCCGGCGCGACGAATTGCTTGCGCGGTTTCTCGTTTTTGGCTTGGCGGTCGGCATCACCGAGCTTCCCGCTGACGCCTGGCTGGGCGATTACACGGGCACGCTCGATTATTCAGTGGGCGGCGGGCCGATGATTTGGCGTTCGCCGCTTTGGATGCCGCTGGCGTGGGAAGTGGTCGCGCTGCAATTCGGATACATCGGGCTGCGATTATGGGAACGGTTCGGTCGGTCGGGTCTGCTGCTGATCGCGCCGCTGGGCGCGGTCAACATTCCGTTCTACGAGGAGATGGCGCGAAAGATCCATTGGTGGCAATACATCGGTTGCCGCATGGTCTCATTTACTCCCTGGTACATCATTCTCGGTGAATTTGGGATCGCGCTGGCGTTCGCGTTGCTCGCGCGAAGGTTGCGGCGCGGATCATGGCGCGCGGCCGTTGTTGCAGGCATCGCGGGAGGATTGTTGATCTTTGCTTGCTACACCGCCGCGTTTTTCATTACGGATCGATTATTTCCGTAGATTTACGGTATTAAGCTCGGCCAAAGACATCACGCAGTTCGTCTTTGGCTCGTTCCAAAACGCGCTTTTGCTTTTGTGGAAGATTTTTGCCGGCGCGATTGATGTAGAAATTTAACATCGACATCGCCGATTGATACGGCGTGCCTTTGCGCCGTTTGCTTGCTTTGGCCGAACGCTTCAGCGAGAGCGCAATTCTTCTCGGGTTTGTCGATCTAAAAACTTCCGGCTCAAGATCGAGGGCGTTGCTGCGTTGTGTGACTCGGGCCGACCACCGCCGGCTTTTCGATGATTTGTTTCGCAATTGAGTCATGTCGAATAGCAATGTCTCACACTTGTCTTCGCATGGTGACGCTGCCTTCGCCTTGGCTCACGATCTTGAATCCGAACCGCTCGTAGAGACGTACGGCAGGATTTTTCGCAGAGGCGCGGATGGAGATCGTTGATTGTTCCGGATACGCTTTCACCAATTGCGTGAGCAGTGCGGCGCCGATGCCGAGTCGGCGAAGACCGGGTTTGACACCGAAGGCGAGGTCCGGTGGCGCGTTCGGCTGATCGCTCACCTGCCGGATCCAAACAGCACCGAGCAACTGACCGTTCGCTGTGTCATGCGCGACGAAGCCGGCATCGTTGGGGCGGCCCCAGCCTTCGACATACCGCGCGAACTCGGGCTGCCGCACGACCTCTCGCGGCGGTCCGCCCTCGGATGTGCGGAGCGCTTGATACAACATCTCCCACAAGATTTGTTCATCCGCAGCTGTGAGCCGGCGAATCACGTAATCCATTGCTACGGAAGTAAGCGGTTTAGCTATAAATCTACTGATTACTTGAAGAATTACGAGCATGTTCTGCGAGACTACCGATTCTGCAAAAAGAAGGAGCAAGGCCCTCCATTTTTCTTCCGTTTCGGGAAGCCAATTCCCTTTTTGCCGGAATTAGTGGAGTAACCTTGCCTACTATTTATTTCGCCCGCTAATGCGGCCGTGCGCGTATTTTTCTATCCGGATTGGTCTAAGTTCGCAGCCGAATGCTGATCTCCGATTTGAGCGTCCGATGAACCGGGCATTTCGCTGCGATCTCCGTCAGTTTTGCGTGTTGCTCCGGAGTCAATGAGCCGGTCAGCTCGATTTCTGTGTCGATTCTGTCGAGCATACCTTCTTTCGTCTCGCACTCTTCGCAATCTTTCGCGTGGATGCGCGAGTGCCAGAGCGAGACAGTGATATTCTCCAGCGGCCATTGTTTCCGTCGCGCATATAAGCCGACCGTCATCGATGTGCAGACGCCCAGCGCGATGAGCAGATAGTCGTACGGCCCCGGGGCGGCATCGCTTCCGCCTGCGGTCGCTGGCTCGTCGGCGCGTAAATGGTGCTTCCCGCTGACGACGTCCTGCAAAAACTCGCGTACACTGCCGCGCACGACAACGTCAGCCGTTTTTATATTGTTTTGTTCAGTCGTAACCTCAGTTGACGTGTTCATGTCTGGAGCATACCTCCTGACGCCACACGACGGCGATAATAAACGAGCGGTAGGCGCGCCGCCTTAGTGCGGACCAAATGGAGCTCCGCCGGCTGCTTTTCTTTCTTCCGGTCTAATCTAAATTAGCGATCCGGTTTTTCGCGAGTTTCGTAGTCATGCACTCCCTTCAATTTCATCCTGCGGTCGCGCGGTGGTTCGAGCAAACGTTCCGGTCACCGACCCAACCGCAAGCGCGCGGCTGGCCGGCGATTCAATCCGGCCGGCACGTGCTAATCTCTGCGCCAACAGGTTCAGGCAAAACGCTGGCGGCGTTTCTTGCTTCGCTCGATGTGCTGTTTCGCGAAGGCATAGAGGCAAAATTGCCGGACGAGACGCAAATTGTCTACGTGTCGCCGCTCAAAGCGTTGAGCAACGACGTTCGCAAGAACCTTCAGGAGCCGCTCGCCGGAATTCGCGCGTCATTGCACGAAACAGAAGGTCGCGAGATCGACGTGCGCGCTGAAGTTCGGACGGGCGACACGACTGCCGCGCAGCGCCAGGCACTCATCAAGAAGCCGCCACACATTCTCGTCACAACCCCGGAATCCTTGTATCTATTACTCACTTCCGACTCCGGCCGCGGCATGTTGAGCAACGTGCGAACGCTGATCGTGGACGAGATCCACGCTGTGGTGGATGACCGACGCGGCGCGCACCTCGCGCTGAGTATCGAACGTTTGGCCGCGCTAACGAAACCTCCGCTGCAGCGAATCGGTTTGTCTGCGACGCAAAAACCGATCGAGGAGGTCGCGCGTTTTCTCGTTGGCACCCGTGCAGTGGACGAAAGTGGCAATCCTGATTGCGCGATCATCGACATCGGCCATCGCCGCGAATTGGACTTGGCGATTGAAATCCCGAAATCGCCGCTGGAAGCCGTGATGTCGAACGAAGTTTGGGAAGAAGTTTATCACCGCCTCGCAGAATTAATTCAGACCCACCGCACCACTTTGGTTTTTGTGAATACGCGCCGGATGGCGGAGCGCGTGACACATCATTTGAGCGAACTACTCGGCGCAGACGCGGTTGCGTCACATCATGGAAGTCTCTCCGCCAAGCTACGTCTGGATGCCGAAGACCGCTTGAAGCAGGGCGAGCTAAGGGCGCTCGTTGCCACGGCTTCGCTCGAGTTGGGTATCGATATCGGTTCAATTGATCTTGTTTGCCAGCTTGGCACCACGCGCGCGATCGCCACACTGCTGCAACGGGTTGGTCGCGCCGGACATAAACGCAGCGGTTTGCCGAAGGGCCGCATCTTTCCATTGAGCCGCGATGAACTCGCCGAATGCGCTGTGCTGCTGCGTTCTGTTCGACGCGGCGAATTGGACCGTTTGCTAATCCCAGAGAAGCCGCTTGACGTTCTTGCCCAACAAACAGTTGCGGCGACGTCCGGCGAGGATTGGGATGAAGCCAGATTCTTTGAACTCGTCCGCGCCGCCTGGCCTTATCGAAATCTCACGCGCGAAGAATTCGACAGCGTCGTGAAAATGCTCGCCGAAGGTTTCAGCACCAAGCGCGGCCGGCGCGCGGCATTGATTCATCACGATGCAGTAAATCATCGGCTACGGGGCAGGCGTGGCTGTTGAAAGTTTGGCTGGCGACATCTTTCAGCTCGGCAATGCGGCTTGGCGAATTCTTCGTGTAAATTCCGGTGTCGTCCGCGTCGAGGATGCCAAAGGACAGCCGCCGAGCATTCCGTTTTGGCTTGGCGAAGCTCCTGCGCGCACATCAGAGTTATCGCAGGCTGTATCAGATCTGCGCGCAGAAATCGAAACGCTGCTGGCGGAAGGCAAAAATATTTCTGAATGGCTCGTGAAGGAAATTCACTTGCCGACCCCCGCCGCTGAACAAATCGCCGATTACTTTGCTAACACCTATCGCGCGCTCGGCGCAATTCCGTCGCAACAAACTTTGGTGATGGAGCGTTTCTTTGACGAATCGGGTGGAATGCAACTCGTCCTGCACTCACCGTTCGGTAACCGTATTAATCGCGCGTGGGGACTGGCCTTACGAAAACGTTTTTGTCGGTCGTTCAATTTCGAGCTGCAAGCAGCCGCCACAGATGACGCAATCGTTATTTCGCTCGGCACGCAGCATTCATTTCCGCTCGAGGAAGTTTTTCGTTATCTGAATTCGAAAACTGTCCGCGACTTGCTTGTGCAAGCGTTACTCGATGCGCCAATGTTCACGATTCGCTGGCGCTGGAACGCCACACGTTCACTGGCCGTCCCGCGTTTTCGCGGCGGCTCAAAAATCGCAGCGCCGCTTCAGCGTATGGAATCTGAAAATCTCTTGGCCGCAGTTTTTCCCGACCAGCTCGCTTGTCTCGAGCACATCGTCGGCGACCGACAGATTCCTGATCATCCCCTGGTGAAGCAGACCATCGACGATTGCCTCACTGAGGCGATGGACATTGACGGCTTTCAGGAAGTGTTGCGCAAGATTGAGCGTGGCGAGATTCGTTGCATCGCGCACGACTTGCCAGAGCCATCACCGCTCGCCGGTGAGATTCTGAACGCGCGGCCTTACGCATTTCTCGACAATGCGCCCTTGGAAGAACGCCGCACGCGAGCTGTCTACACCCGTCGAGCTTCTGAACGCAACGGTAGCGATGGTCTCGGCGTCCTCGACGCGACCGCCATCCAGAAAGTGAAAACACAAGCATGGCCCGAGGCGACAAACGCTGATGAATTACACGACGCGCTGATGCTGCTCTCCGTCATGACCGACGCAGAGATAGGACGAACAGTTTCGATTCGTCACGAAGAAAATGGCGTATCGGTCGAGCAGCTAATCAAAGAGCTTGTTGCATCTAAACGAGCCACACGCATGCGGCTCGCGGAAAAAACCTTTTGGGTAGCTGCGGAGCGTTTGTCGATGTTGCGAACGGCTTATTCTCAGCTCGCGCTTGAACCTGAATTGTCCGCCCCTGAATCTGCTCAACGACAAACATGGGAACGAGCCGATGCGATTCGCGAATTGCTGCGAGGACGAATGGAGGTTTGTGGGCCAGTCACAACCAACGAGCTAACAGACATATTGAATCTGTCACATTCAGAAATTGACGCGGCGCTACTGGCGCTCGAAGGGGAAGGTTTTGTTCTTCGCGGGAAATTTCATCCGAATGCGGTGGAACAGGAATGGTGTGACCGCCGGTTGCTGGCGCGAATTCATCGGCTCACGATTGATCGGTTGCGTGCGGAAATTCAACCTGTCTCGCCTCAGGATTTTTTCCGCTTTCTTTTCGCCTGGCAGCGCGCTGATGCCGAACATCGCGTTGAAGGTCCGGAAGGTTTGCAGGCGGTTCTGGAGCAACTTGACGGCTGCGAGCTGCCGCTTGCCTCGTGGGAATCGGCCGTGCTTAGTGCGCGGGTTGCTGAATACGATCCAGAATGGCTCGACCGCCTTTGCTTTTCTGGTCGAGTTGGATGGGGAAGACTAAGCGCGCCGCAAAATTCGAGGGCGCGTGCATTCGCGCCGCTGCGGACAAGTCCGATCGCGCTCTACCAGCGGGAAAATCTCCAGGATTGGCTGCACTTGGCTCAATCGACTTCGGCCGCGGAGCTTCCTGCCGGCGGTCAAACTGTGTTCGACGCGCTTGCATGCGGCGGCGCCCTATTTTTCACGGAGCTCGTCCGACGAACCGGTTTACTGCCATCTCAAGTCGAAGAAGCTTTGTCTGAGCTCGCGGCGCTCGGGTTTGTTACGTCCGACAGCTTCGATGGACTGCGCGCTCTTCTCATTCCCTCCAACAAACGACCGACGTTCGGGCGAAACGTCGGCAAGCGCCGTCGCAAAACGAATCTCGCGAGCATTGAATTTGCAGGACGATGGTCATTGCTGAGGAGGCAACTCGCTTCGGAATCGCAACCGTCAGGCAATGGCGCGCTGACAAATACGGCTCCACGCGATGCGGCTGTCGAAAAATTTGCGCGCGTGCTGCTCCGCCGCTACGGCGTTGTCTTTCGTCGTTTGCTTGAGCGCGAGAGTTTCAAGGTGACGTGGTACGAGCTGGGCCGTCTTTATCGGCGCTGGGAGGCGCGGGGCGAGATTCGCGGAGGTTATTTTGTTGGTGGCGTAAGCGGCGAGCAATTCGCTTTGCCTGAAGCTATTGGACTATTGCGTTCCATCCGTAAAGCATCACCCAAAGACGAACTGATTACGCTCAGCGCTGCCGATCCGCTGAATTTGCAAGGCATTCTCACACCTGGATCAAGAATTGCGGCGCTCACGGCAAATCGGGTTCTAGTTCGCGATGGATTGCCGGTTGCTGCGCTGGAGGGAGGAGAGATTCGCAGACTTTCCGATGATTCCGTTTTTGACTCGCAAATTGGAACCGCTCTCAAAGTGGGAAAGCTGCGGCCTTCACTGCGGCCCTACTACAAATAAAAACGCCGCGCACGATCGACCAAGCACGGAGCTGAGGTATACCCTACCGGACGAATAGAAATAGGCGCCTACACTTCCGGCATCA
>QHNJ01000178.1 GCA_003218395.1 Verrucomicrobiota bacterium | reverse complement strand
TTCACCGGGCAATCCTTCGCCGAAGAGATAACGTGCGATCTCGCCCGGTTCATCGATCTCCGGCAAGGCGAGGCGCGGCAATGGCAAACCGGTCGGTGTATGCGTCACTGGCGTTTTCGCCTTGGTTTCATTCCAACGATTAAAGAGCTCGCGCCCGAATTGTTCATCCGACCGTGCGCGCTTCACCTGATCGAGAACGAACTTGTTGTACTTCTCAACCGCCTCAACGACTTGTCCGAGTTTGCTCATGAATTTCGCCTCCGTTCTCTGTCTTAGACGTCTAAACCCCGATGTCTGACTTCTACCTTTTTTTCCTGGTTTCCTGATCGTTGCGGCAAATTAATGCGAACAACTGATCCACGCCAGGGTCCCGATGCCGTTTTGCGACTGTGTCGATCAATCGCTGGTTGCGCCGGTTTTGTTCCAAGCGTTGTTCGATCTCGGTATGCGCCGTGCGGGCGCGCTGCAGATCGCTTTTGTTCACGACCACAATGTCGGCGAGATCGAGCATGACGATCTTTTGCAATTGCAGCCGGCTTCCGTAATCCGGGTTCATCACGAGAACGGTCAGATCGACAAGTCCTTTTTTTTGAAACGGGATCGCCTCCTGGCCGGTGCCGACCGTCTCGATGATGACGTAGTCAAAATTCGATTGCGCGAGTAGCGCAAGGCAGTCATCCGTCGCGGGCGAAAGCCCGCCGGCTTGCCCGCGCGTAGCCATGCTGCGCATGAACACGCGATCGTTCTGCGAGTTGATCATGGTAGCTCGATCCCCCAGCAATGCGCCTTCGCCGATAACGCTTGGATCGTGCGACAAAATTGCGATCCGTCCTTTCGGATTCTGATTCAAAAAACGCAGCACCAGCTCATCAATCAAGGTCGTTTTTCCGGCACCGCCTGGCCCGGTGAAACCGATCACGCGGGATGTTTGATGTTTGATGTTTGATGTTTGATGTTTTTTTTCGCGCCCTGATCTCCGGGTGCCGTCCTCGATTTCTGTCAGCCTCCACGCTAACTCAATGTCGGGCGACTTCGCGCCAGCGCGCTTGCGCGGTTTGCCGTAACGCTCGCGGACGTAGTCGGTCATTTCTGTAAGTGAAGTGCCAGCAAAGAAAATCTCGTCCACGCCTCCGTGTTTCATTGCCTCTGCGTCGTCATGCGTAATGGTCCCCCCGCCGCCGCCAAATACTTTGATGTCGCTCGCCCCGCGCTTGCGTAAAAGATCGACAACGTCCCCGAAGAACTCAACGTGGCCGCCATTGTAACTGGAAATGCCGATGGCCCGCACATCTTCCTGGATAGCAGCACGTACAATGTCGCCAACCGAGCGATGATAACCGAGATAAATAACCTCAATCCCGTGCCGAATGAATTCCAGATTGATCGTATTGATCGCGCTGTCGTGCCCGTCGCAGATCGGAACAGCAGTAAGAATGCGAATCGGCGCGGCCATCAGGCGAAAAGTCTAACGGTAACCATTTGACGGGCAACGTCATTCTAGCCTAATACCAAGAGCTTTTATGAGCGGGATGGACACAGCATTTTCGCGGGAACGCTCGCACGCTTTTCCGGCGATCGCGTGGAGTGGGCTAATTGCGGGTTTGCTAGATATCACTTCGGCGTTCGTCATCGCCGGCTCGAAGGGAGTTGGGCCGGCTCGACTTTTGCAAGGAATCGCCAGCGGTTTGCTCGGCTCGCAATCTTTCAACGGCGGACTCGCCACGGCGGTGTTGGGTTTGATACTGCATTTCGTTATCGCATTCGGAGCGGCCTCAGTGTTTTACGCAGCCAGCCGAAAACTCGGATTTCTCACACAGCACGCGGTTGTTTCCGGCTTGGCGTTCGGTGTCGCTGTTTACATTTTCACGAACTACATCGTCCTGCCGCTTTCCGCTGTGAAATTGAGACACCATTCCGTCGCGGATATCTTTACGGCTGCGCTTGTCCTTATGGTTCTGTTTGGGCTGCCGATCTCCCTCATTATACGCCGATCCTCGCGCTCGCCGCTATCATGAGCGATCTGTTGGATTTTACCGGCAAAGTCGTCCTCGTCACGGGCAGCTCGCGCGGGATCGGAGCGGAGATGATCAAGGTGTTTGGCAAACGCGGCGCGCACTGTGTTGTGAATTACGTCGCTGACGGGCAAGGCCAGAACAAAACTGACGCAGTGAATGTTGCGAAAGAATTAAACGACCCGCTCGTGATCGAGTGCGACGTGACACAGCCGGAGCAGGTCGAATCGATGATGATGGAGATCGGCGACAAGCGCGGCGGTCTCGATATTCTCGTGAACAATTCCGGAATCATCAGCGACCGCACGATCAAGAAGATGCCGACGGAAGAATTCGAGAGCGTCGTGCGAGTGAATCTCACCGGCACATTTACCGTCACGCAAAAGGCCGCTGCGATTCTGCGCAACGGTGGCCGCATCGTAAATCTGTCATCCGTCAGCGGGCAAATGGGACTTTTCGGTCAGGCAAATTATTCGTCGAGCAAAGCGGCGATCATTGCGCTTACCAAGGTTTCCGCGCGCGAGTTTGCGCGTCAGGACATTACCGTGAACGCTATCGCGCCCGGCTTCATCGACATCGGGATGGGCAAAGGCGTGCCCGAAGAAGCAATTCAGAACTTCATCAAACAAATTCCACTCCGCCGCCTCGGGAACGTCAACGAGATTGTGAGTGCAGCGCTCTTTCTCGCTTCACCAATGGCTTCATACATCACCGGCCACGTTTTGAACGTGAACGGCGGCTTCTACATGGGGTGATGGGTGAAAGACAGAAGGAAAAATGGTGAATTAAGAAATGGACTCACGCTCTCTTCGACCGCTTTAGAATTGTCACGAAAATCGCAGTGAGTTCATTGCATTCCTGCCGGAGAACTGAGGGTTTCTTCCTTCATCCCTTGTTCGCTCCCTAGCCCCAGTTCTGCACTAGTAACCAGACCAGGGCAGAAAGCATCCCTGCAAACGTCGATAGCACGAGCGCCGCGCGCTTCGACTGCCGTATTTTGAACTCGGGCTTGGGAATATCGTCGTGAATATGACTCGCCTCGTACAGCTTCATCAGGGTAAAAGCCACGACGAAGCCGACAGCACCCCACTTGAGACACCCGATGGTCAGGTCAAACATTCCGATCAGATTCTAGCGCGAGAACCGCCCCGCTCAAGACCTCCACTCCGATGTGTGGCCTGACCTCCGACCTGTGACCGCTGATCACTCGCTGTGATCTGGCTGCGACGCCATGCATCGGCGAAGAGAGCGGCGGCGCAAAAACTCCTCCAAGCCTGTAAGCACAACCGTAACGCGGGCCCCTCAACCGACCGGGCGGCGAATTGATCGCGAACTTTGCCTGATTTCCCGTTCTCTCCCTCTGCCCTCTGGCTTCTGCCTTCGAACTTCGCTTCTACGGCGTAGGCGAAGGAGACTCTGAAGGCGACGCCTCGGTCGCGGGCGCCTTCTTCTTGGCCGTGGTTCTCTTCTTATGCGGTGACGGCGATGGTGACGCCTTGGTGGTTGCCGCCGTCGTCGAAGTTGCCGTTGTTCCCTGTTGTTTCGTACAGGAAGCGACAAACGCGATGCCGATTAAGGCCGTGATTAAGGACAAAACAATTTTTTTCATAGTATGTATAACGACTCCAGAATGTGCGGCGGCAGAGTAGATCGCAAGCAATAAAATTGCCACTTCCCTCTCCCGCCCCCTGACTTCTGATTTCTTCCCCTTTCTCATTGATCGTGAGTCGCCATTTCCTCGGATGTCCCTCTACCTTCTTTTACCAAGCTTTGCACTGCATCAGCCAGCGTCTCAAATGTGGTGATTTGAATTTCAGGACCGTAATGGAATTGCGAGAGAATATTGAGACCGATGTCTTTGTGCGGATCAGGCATCACTCTCGTCACTGATGCGACTTGTTTTTCAGCCAGAGCGTCCATGATCTGAGCGACATGACGCGCCGCCACAGCGTCCATTGAGTCCAACCAGCGAAAATCCGCCAGGACCCTGAAGCCGGGCGCGACACCTTCCAATAGCTCGCGGACCTGTTGCGCGGCCTGCCGCGCCTCTTCTCCCGTCACCCGCTGGCCCGCACTGATCACCAGGAGACGTTTCGATCGATCAAGCTCGACTGAATACATATTCCATGATCATACCGCCGCGACCCTCCACCCGCCACATCCAAGCCGTCCTTATGTCTTACTTCTTAGTTCTGCCTTCTTCTGCTCCGTCCTTCTCCTGCGGTAGGCCGAATGCAGCGGTACGAGAATGACCATCGAAAAATAAACCCAGCCGCTCCAGGCGATCTGCTCCCGCGGCAGGGTCAGAGCCAGGACAAACGAAATGATTCCCACGCCGACCGGGATGCTCCATCCCGTTACCTCATAGGGCGTGATCGCTCTTTCCCGTGTATTCAACCGTAACGGCTTCCGCAATTGCCAGGCACGCAGATTCAACAGCACCACTTCCAGTGCGATGGCAGTAAACCCGAGCGCGAAGACCGCAAAAAGAGAGCGCATTTGCGATTCGGAATGAGCTCCGAGGGTGTGGCCTACTCGACCGCTATTCAAGAGAAACCACATCGAGCCAAAAATCGCTTTCAGCGGGTACATATAGATTAGGATTGTGACAATCATCGCCCAGCTAATGAAAATCGAGATGCCATCTTCGAGACCATAGCGCCGGCTCCATAACCAGTGCCCTCGCCAAAAGATTCCGAGCACGATGACGCTCGCGACAAAGGCCGGCACATTCTTGAAAGCGGCCAGGAGCGTTTCGATATCGTCCGGGATTTGCTGCGCGGCGATCACCAACATCGTGATTGCGAAGGCGAAGGCTGCGTCGATGAAGGTCTCCAGCCGCGTCATCTCGATACCGCGCAGACGAAATCCGACGAGCTGCGGCAACGCATCCAACTCTGCCGGCAGCGCGGATGCTATTTCTTCATGTCGCTCGTTCATTCTGCCCGTCGATACTACCGCAATACTGGGCCGAGCTTACAGGGGTATTTTCGCCGCTGTCCTTCAATTCTACTTTCGATCGAATGATGATCACCGGGACTGAGATCACCGTTTGGACAATATCCGCCCTTCTCGCAATCGGCGTGGGCTGGAGTCGTTATGCGAAATGGAAAACGCGCGACAAACTGGTGCGCGAACTGGCGGCAATGGATCCAGACCGCCGCGAAAAAGTGCTCAGCCGCCTCAGCCCAAAACTCGCGATCGAAATCCGACAAGAGCTCATGAAGCGCTTTCGGGGATGAGCTGATTCCTGACTTCTGACTTCTGCCCTCTGCCTTCCCATGTCCTCTGCCGCTTTCGAAATGATCGTCCCAGTTCTAGCTGACGACATCGACGAGCAAAATCACGTCAACAACACCGTTTACCTGCGCTGGGTGCAGGATGTCGCCACCGCCCACTGGCGAGCAATCACCAGTCCCGAAGCGCAGGAGATGATCGGTTGGGTCGTGTTGCGCCACGAAATCGATTACAAGACACCCGCCACGCTCGACGACGAAATCGTCCTTCGCACAAGGGTCGGCAAAGCCACTGGCCTCACGTTTGAACGGTTCACCGAGATCCGGCGTAAGAGCGATCGCCAGCTCTTCTCGCAGCCGCGCACGCTCTGGTGTCCCGTCAATACTCAAACCGGCCGGCCAATGCGAGTGTCCGGGGAAGTACGCGCGCAATTTTCCGTCTGACGCGGGATGTCTCACTTCGAGGCTTGCGATTGCGTCGTGTACTTTGATGATCTCGTCTGCCCGCTCACGCTGTCAGTTGATGACAAATCAGACCGCTAAGAACCTCGCTTTTGGACTCGGCGGAACACTGCCGTTTCTCGCACTCGTCATTTGGGGTTGGGGCAATTGGACGAGGTTCTTCGCGCATCCAGCGCGCGTCGGCCTCATCATCCTCACCCTAACCGGCGCAATCGCTTTCGGCTTTTCTGGAAGCAGCAGTGTTGGAATCGGCCAGCGCGAAGATCCATCTAGCCGGTGGATTTTTATTCCTTTGATTATCATCGCCGTCGCGTTCGCTTGGCTGCCGCCACATCTGGATCGTCTCAACCGCTGGACCATCGACGGGAATACTGTCCGTTACCTCGGATTAATCATCACCGCGATCGGCGGATTCGTACGCGTTGCTACCGTGTTCGAGCTCGGCCATCGCTTCAGTATCTTTGTCGCGGTTCAACCCGATCACCGCCTGAAGACCAACGGCTTTTACCGTTTTGTCCGGCACCCCAGCTATCTCGGGACGCTCCTCGCGATGGCGGGCTGGGCGTTCGTGTTTCGGAGCATCATCGGTCTGCTCTTAACGGCGGCAATGTTCGTGCCCATCATCGCGCGCATCCGTGCCGAAGAAGATTTTCTGGTGCGCCAATTCGGTGAACAATATCGCTGCTATCAACAACGCACCCGCTGGCGACTGTTGCCATTCATCTACTGAACGCCGCCCTCCTCCGCTTCAACGATTTAACGATCTCATTCATACGTGATCGGCACTCGAACCTGCGACACCGTTCCAGGTTTGAACCGCCACCTTAGAAAAGTATCGGTCGTAACTTTATCGAGAATCGCATTACCTGTGCTTTGCGCCATCAGCGCGCTGGTAACCTTGCCGGTCGCGGTATCAACGAGCATAACGCAAAGTCCGCTGCCAGTGATATTGGCCCGTATCGCTTGGTAGGGATACTCGGGCAGAGGAGCGCTAACTGCCATAGCTTTCGCAGCCGACATCGACATCAGGCTGGCAGCCGGAAATTCGGGGGCCTTGGGTTGCGCGAAAATCGCCCGCCTTCTTGGACGCGTTTTCTTTTCTGCCGTCGCAGCGGGTGTTGCCAGTTCTTCTACAGGGGGCGTCTGCTCTGCGACCGGAGTGGGCTTTGGACTTGGCCTTTCAGCTGAAATTTCGAGACTCGGTTTTGACGTTCGCTTTTTCGGACCGGGTGTTGGCGTTGCTTCCACCGGCTGTGACTGTTCTGGAAGCGTTGCCGATGTGGCCTCTTGCGCTTGCGCGAACCGTGACCCGGCGAACGCAATACCAATGCACAGGACAGAGAAGAGAATTCCCCTACGGAAGCACATCAAGAAAACTTCCGCTGCTTCCCTCACTCTGCAATCCGCATTCCGCAATTCTCAATCCTGCCTTCCATGGCTCGCCGCGTGTCGCGCCGGAGTAGGACACAGATGAAAGCCCCCGTGTCTGAAGATGAAGGAGGCCGCTCTCAACGCTTCAACGATTCAACGATTTAACGATTGGACATTCCAGTCTGCCCTTTGCTCTGTTCCGGTTTCCGCTTTCTAATTCTTAATTTTTTCCTTCTAAATTCCTGCTTCATCCTTCAGCCTTCTTACTTATGAAAATCCTTCTCGCCGGAATTCTAGGGGGAGTCGTCATGTTTATCTGGACATCGATCGCCCACATGGCGTTGCCTCTGGGCGAAGCTGGCCTCCGCGAAATTCCAAATGAATCAGCCGTCCTCGGCGCAATGCAAAACAACATC
>QHNJ01000332.1 GCA_003218395.1 Verrucomicrobiota bacterium | reverse complement strand
TCAATTGGCCGCTATCGTAGAGTCTTCAGATGACGCGATCATTGGTACAACGTTGGAAGGAGTGATTACAAGCTGGAACAAGGGCGCAGAAATCATTTATGGTTATTCCGCCGGAGAGGTCATGGGCCGTCCTATCACTATTCTATATCAGCCTGACCGTCTCGATGAGATGCAGCGGCTGCGTGGGAAGCTCAAACAGGGAGAACCCGTTGCTCAGTACGAAACCATTCGGGTGCGGAAAGGCGGAGCCCAAGTTCATGTTTCTCTAACGTTATCACCAATAAAGGATGCAACGGGCAAAATTACGGCTGTTGCATCGATTGCCCGCGATATCACCGAGCGCAAACGAGCGGAATCCGAGCTGCAGCGGCTTCAACAACTGGCGGCCGCCCGTGAACGTACCCGCCTCGCCCGTGACCTTCACGATAGCGTGCTCCAGTCTCTCGCCGTCGCCGGTCTAAACCTCGAGGCCGCAATCCAGGGTCTAAAAGTGGATCCTGGGGTGGCCACCTCCTCCAACAGCTGGTCAAGACGGTTGAGCAGCAATGGCACCTGCGCGTGGAGCTAAAGATGGATGGTCTTGACGCGCAGCTACCCGCCGTACTGGCGCGCGAAATCTATCAGATCATCCGCGAAGGGTTGGTCAACGCTGCGCGCCATGCTCACGCCTCGCTAGTTGAGGTGGATCTTAAAGCCGACGATCACAATGCGCGCGTAACCGTTTCCGACAACGGCTGCGGCTTTCCCTTCCGCGGTCACTATGATGACGCCGCGCTTACCTCTACGGGGCTCGGTCCCGTCGTCATTAAAAGCCGGGTCGCTTCTCTCGGCGGGGCTCTAAACATCGACTCCTCCGAATCTGGAGCGCGGCTTGAAGTGACCTTGCCGCTTTCATCGCCTCGAGCCTGAGATGCCGATCACTTTGGTTATCGCAGACGATCATCCATTAATCCTCGACGCGATGGAGAATCTGTTCCGCCTGGAAAAGGATCTCAAGGTTGTCGCGCGCTGTCTCGATGGCGACGAGGCCCTCAAGGCGGTACGTCGGCACAAACCGGACATTTTGGTGCTCGACATTCAGATGCCGGCAAAAGACAGCCTGGTAGTGCTCCGGGAGATGAGAAAAGAGCAACTGCCTACGCGAGTCGTGGTTCTCACCGCTACGCTCGACGAAGAAGGACTGACCGAGGCGGTCCGTCTCGGCGTGCGCGGCCTCGTGCTCAAGGAGTTGGCGCCGAAGCTGCTCGTGCAGTGCATCCGGAAAGTGCATGCGGGCGAACTGTGGCTGGAGAAGCGCTCGGTGAGCAGCGCGCTGGAAAGACTGCTCCAGCGCGAGACCGCAAGAAACGAGGCCGCTCAGTTGCTGTCACCCAGAGAAATCGAAATTATCAAACAGGTGGCGGCGGGACTGCGCAATATGGAGATCGGCAAGAAACTCTTCATCAGCGAGGGCACGGTCAAGATGCATCTCCACAACATCTATCAGAAGCTCGGCGTCGATAGCCGCACAAAGCTCGCCCGCTACGCCCAGGAAAAAGGACTCGTGTAGAAGAGCCGGCCGGCTGGAGTGCTGGAGTATCGGCGTACTGCACTCCACCGCTCTAGCGCTCCATCACTCCATTACTCCAACGTTTGCAGTTAGCTTGTGTACCGAGGGCGGCGAAGCCTGCGCAGCCATTTTTCCACGCTCCGCATATCTTTTCTATCGCGCCATATACTAAACTCGACCGGGGGTAGAGGCTTGCGCTCCGCTTTTTTAACAGGGGTTAGCACGGCGATGGACTTGCCTCTATAGGTGATAACAGAGGCTGTCCCCTGCGTACCTCGTCAACCCAGAGCGGCCTTTTTTGCCGGAGCCTTA
>QHNJ01000335.1 GCA_003218395.1 Verrucomicrobiota bacterium | reverse complement strand
GTCCGGTGATGATGGCCAGCAGTGTGTTCTCGCCATCGAGCGACGTGTCGTTAGGCACAAATTTTTCTTCCACCAGGCTCTGATCGAGCACCGGATGCCGCCCGTCTTTAATCACGAGGCGCAACGTATCGTTCAGCTTTGGCCGGCAATAGCGGAAGAGTCGGGCCGTCTCTGCCAGTGCGCAGATACCGTCGAGGACTGCAATGGCGGCGGCAGTTTGCTGGATTGGTTCCAGTTCACGCAATGTTTCGTCACGCAGTTTTTGGAAAAGTTGGTACTCGAGTTGGCGGGCGCGCTCGTCTGCCCCGAGGATTTTTGCCTCCATTTCCTTCAGCTCGGGGGTGATGAAACGTTCGCCGCCCACGGTGGTCTGCTTGCGCGTGTAATGGGCGGGCACGCTGGCCAAATTCGACTTGGTTACTTCGATAAAATAGCCGAAGACCGAATTGTAACGCACCTTGAGCGATTTGATCCTAGTGGCGATAA
>QHNJ01000334.1 GCA_003218395.1 Verrucomicrobiota bacterium | reverse complement strand
TTCTAGGTTTCGGGGAGCGGAGTAATCCCTCCTATGGCCCGCGAGCCGGTTCTGATGCGTTAGTCATGGGAATCGCCGATGCGGGGAAAGTGGCCATGGAAATGGCCGGCGTACGCCACAGCGATATCAATTTTCTGGAACTCTACGACGATTACATCATCGTCGTTTATTTGCAGATCGAAGATCTCGGCTTTTGCGCCAAGGGCGACATCGGTTATTTTGAACGCACCGACTTTACGATTAAAGGACAACTGCCGATTCAAACCGGCGGCGGCATGATCAATTGCGGCCAG
>QHNJ01000333.1 GCA_003218395.1 Verrucomicrobiota bacterium | reverse complement strand
TACAAGCGAAGCGCAGCCCTTCTGGGACGCGGCGGCGAAGCAACAACTCGTCATGCAGCGCTGCCAGGACTGTCACGCGTATATATGGACGCCGCGGCCCGCGTGCTTCGAATGCGGCAGCGAACGACTCGCATGGACGCAGCTCAGCGGCAAGGGAGAAATTTATTCTTTTACCGTGATCCGCCAAGTCGTCGGCCGAGCGGCGTCCCAGGCCTTTGAAAAAGACATCCCCTATGTCATCGCCTGGATCGATCTCGAAGAAGGCCCGCGCATGATCAGCAACGTGATCGGCTGTCCGGTCGAAGACGTAAAGATCGGCATGAAAGTATCCGTCGAGTTTGAACAGCAATCACCGGAGATTTGGCTGCCGAAGTTCACGCCTTTGCAATAAGCCCTTCCCGACCATGGCCATCATCGCGCCTCCCTCTCCGGCCTTCGTTGGATAGTTTGCTACGTCTTCTGGCGCGGTCGGGTGTCTTTATTTGTGCGCCACAACCTCTCCGGCTGTGACTTGGGGCGGCTTCGGAAGCAGCGAAGCTAAACTATCCCGTACCACGGCGGCGGCCCTACGATTTGATTCTTCAGCACCAGCTTTATCCTGAAAAACGCTGGTGGAAATCATCACGCCGCCCCCAGCGTCAACCCAGTAGTACGCCACGAACCCTGGGATCTCAGAAATAACAGGTAAAAATGTTTCTCTCACCTGCCGTCCAGCCTCAGTAGGATTCGTCACGCCCTCGTATCGTCGTACCGTCACATACATCGCTTTCTCCTTTCGCAAAGTAATATCTCATGCGGAAAAAACTTATGGAGCTTACTGTTTGATCTTCTTTCCGTCAACAAAATAGAATTCGGTCCCCCTATAGCTCGTGATTAGTTAGAAGACATTTCTATCATGATGTGCTCGTCCTCCGCGTGATGGCGACGAACCCCCAAAGGATAACCAAGGGAATGAGCAAGGGCAGCAAGAAAGGAAATGCCAGCCCTGCCAGAATCATACCGACAAAAACAAAGCACCCCAACACGATAACGCCAATTCCCGCGAAGACAAACACCAAGAGGA
>QHNJ01000177.1 GCA_003218395.1 Verrucomicrobiota bacterium | reverse complement strand
CGTTCGAGATAGAACGGGGCTGAACGCCACGTTACCTCGACGGGCGCAAGTAACGGCAACGCAAAAAGAAGAAAAATTGGAACTGTGAGGGCAAGGCGTTAATGACTTAGGGATGAGTTCAAATGTGGCAAAGCTTGCTCGGCGCCGATTGGCGCACTTACCCACACCGCTGGAAGAACTAAAGACGCTCTCCGCGAAATTGGGTGGCCCGCGATTGCTGATTAAACGAGACGATCAAACCGGCTTGGCCCTCGGCGGCAACAAGGTGCGGAAGCTGGAGTTCCTGGTCGCAGATGCTCTCGCGCAAAACGCGGATACGTTGGTAACTCTCGGCGCAGCGCAGTCGAATCATTGTCGGCAAACTGCGGCAGCGGCGGCGGCTTGCGGGTTGCAATGCGAGTTGATCTTGAATGGCGAGAAACCCGAACTGCCGCAAGGCAATCGTCTTTTGGATGAATTGTTCGGCGCGAAAATTCATTGGATTGAGCATTCGCAACGCGCGGCGAGATCCAAGGAAGTGATGGAACAACTGCGCGCTGCCGGCGGAAAACCGTATTTAATTCCGCTTGGCGGATCTAATGGCGTGGGCGCGCTGGGTTATGTCATAGCCATCACAGAATTGATTGAGCAATTGCAGAACGAGCGCGTGAACCGGATCGTTTTCGCTTCCAGTTCCGGCGGAACGCAGGCGGGAATGGTTGTGGGCGCGCGAGCTAACGAGTTTGCGGCTGAAGTGATGGGAATTCGAATTGATAAAGACGAACGCAATGCTGCCGTCTACGAACAGGAATTGAGCGAGATCGCCAACGATGCTGCGACACGTTTGGGAATAAAAGAGCGTTTCACAGCGAATGATTTTAGAGTGATGCGCGGCTATGCTGAAACCGGATATGGAGTGGTCGGAGATTTGGAGCGCGAGGCGATTCGAACGCTTGCACAAACGGAAGGGATCTTGCTCGATCCAGTTTATACCGGCCGCGCTTTTGGCGCGTTGCTCGATTTAGTCCGGCAAAAAATTATTGGAGCGAACGAAACAATTCTCTTTTGGCACACTGGCGGCGTGCCTGCATTGTTTGCCTATGTCAAAGACTTGATCGCTTGATGCGAGCCGAAAGACTGGCTTTTCGGCCCTTGATCAGAGACGCGACCCATTTTCGGGGTCCAGGGATCGCATCATTTGTGTTTGGACGTCTGATCTAATTGCGGCGATTCTCGGGCGCAATTGGAACCATGGTAGGCAAGACCGAATTAATTCTGATTTGTCTTGTTGCCGTCGCTTTGCTGGCGATCGTCGCCCGGAAACTCCGCATCCCTTATCCAATCCTGTTGACCATCGGTGGCGGAGTCCTCGCACTGATCCCCGGTCTTCCGGCGATTCACCTCGATCCAAAGCTAGTATTTAACTTGTTTCTTCCGCCTCTGATCTATCCCGCGGCCGTCTACACGTCCTGGAGAGATTTTCGAACAAACCTTCGGCCCATTATACTCCTGGCCACCGTTTTGGTCCTGGCAACCATGGCGGCGACAGCCTACGTGTTTCACGCTCTCGTCGGATTACCTTTGGCTGTTGGTTTCGTCTTCGGCGCTCTCATCTCGCCGCCGGACGCAGTAGCTGCGCTATCGGTCACGCAAAATTTGCGAGTGCCGCGCAAAATCATTGTCATTCTCGAAGGGGAGAGCTTGGTCAACGACGCCACTTCTTTCATCTCCTTCCGTTTCGCGGTGGCCGCCGCGATGACCGGAAGCTTTTCGCTGGGACAAGCAAGCTTGCGGTTTCTTTTGGTCGCAGCGGGCGGCGTCTGTGTCGGTCTCGCCGTGGGCTGGCTGGCAACGCAAGTGCAAAAGCGCTTGGATGACCCGCCAGTGCAAACAATGTTCTCCCTCCTTACCCCGTACGTTGCGTATTTTAGCGGTGAAAGCTTGCATGTCTCCGGCATCCTCGCGGTGGTGATTGCCGGCATGTATTACGGATGGCGCGCCCCGCGTGTCTTGAGCGGGCGTATGCGACTACAGGCGGTGCCTGTTTGGGAAATGGTTTTGTTTATTCTGAACGGAGTGCTTTTCGTGCTCATCGGGCTTCAACTACCGCAGGTCATCCACGCGCTTCCTCCCGGTTCTGCGTTTCGGATAGCGAAGCTTGCGGTCCTGGTTCTTTCGGTGATCGTGCTGGTTCGTTTTGTCTGGATGTTCGCGGCCACTTATTTGCCGCGCTTGTTCAGCCAAACGTTCCGTCGTAAGTACCGCATTCCGTGGCAACACACTGCGTTGATCTCATGGACCGGGTTGCGCGGGGCCGCTTCGCTCGCGGGCGCACTCGCGATTCCGTGTTTGCTGCCCACGGGCGAACCATTCCCCGGACGCGATCTCATCCTCTTGCTTACCTTCTGTGTCATCTTCGGAACACTTGTTCTACAAGGACTCACTCTCGCGCCCCTTGTCCGTTGGCTGGGAGTTGTGGACGATCACGTTACGGAAAAAGAAGAGAGACTGGCGCGCTTGAAGGCAAACGAAGCAGCCCTGGCTCATGTTGAGGCAATGGAATCGTTGAATCGAGCCAGGCCAAAGACCGTTGAGCGCCTTCGTTCAGAGTACCTTGACCGTATCCAGCAATTGCGCAGTGAAGGCCCGCCTGAGAAAAGCGTCCGTCGATTGTTCTCCCGCGACTTCGAGGAATTAGCCCGTGAGGCGTTGGAAACAGAACGCGAGACTGTGATCACACTGCGCAACGAAGAGGTGATCAACGACCAGGCCTTGCGCCGAATCCAACGCGATATTGATCTGGCCGAAGCTCGGCTTCAGCGGCCAGCCTGAAAATCGGCAACGGCGCGCCGCATTGTTTTGCCTACTTCCAAGACTTGGTTGCTTGAGATCTCGCAGGCTTCCTTCACGTTTGCCTAGGTATTTCTCCTAGTTAATTATGAGGGATAAGATTTTTTCGCTCTCGATCGCAAAGTAATAATCGAGTGTGACCGGGCTTCCAGCAAAAGTTCCTGATACGTCCACCGCGACGACAACTTCCTCATCGTGATCCTTGGCGCTGAGGGGCTTTGAAGTGGAATTTGTATTTCTCGATTGTTTTCACGATCCAGCCCTCGATCATCTCTTTTCCGCGAAATTCTTTTTCCTCGTCCCGCACAACGGCATCGTCCGAAAAGCAGGAAAGAATCGATTTTACATCGTGCCCGTTGCTTGCATCGATGTAGTTCTTAATGATTCGAGGCAGTTTGACGTTTATGACAATTGCCGAGCGGCGTGATCAACTCCACACCCTGCGCCTTGGTGAAAACCTCCAAGCCAAGCTCCTCAAGGTATTTCGAAAATCTCGAACTGATTGGCGATGCCGCGGAGTGAACGCTTCTCCGGGGTCACCGCGATGCCGTTTGATTCCAGCAGCTTCGAAGCTTTGCTGTCCGTGACGACCCGCCTGGTCGCGAAGATGGAACGGGACGTCGCGAGACCTTGAACGCGCGCAGCGATGTTTACGGTTCGTCCGAAGTAGTCCTGCCGTTCGTTCAGCGAAACGGCCAGGCAGGGCCCCTCGTGGATGCCGATCTTAAGAAGCAAATCACCTTTCAAATCCTTCACTGCTTCTCGCATTTTGAGAGCCGCCGCCATTGCCCGGTCTGGCGTCGGGAATGTCGCCATCACCGCGTCACCGATTGTTTTTACCACAGCGCCCCTTTCTGCCGCCACGATTTCGTTCAAGACCTGGAAGTGAGCCCTCACCAAATCATAGGCAACCAGATCTCCAACGCGCTCGTAGAGTTCGGTTGAGCCTTTGAGGTCGGTAAACAGGAAGGTGAGACTCGTAATTTTAAGGCGCTGATCTACGTCGAGCGTATCGGTGCGATAAATATCGCGGAATGTTTGATTGGTCAGGAGACGTTTCGCCGTCAAGCACGGTCGACGTTTACCGAGGAGATCGTGAAGCTTATCGCCAGCCACCCAGATGCCGGGGAACGTGCGCACATTCGACCGGTTCTCCAGCGAAATCTGCAGGGGACCTGGGCGCATCTGAATGGTCCCGGTCGGCGCGTGGTCCTTGGTCATAACAAAGGCGAGCGACTGCGGTTTGCGCGTCGCCTCGCCGGTAACCTCAATAAACTGCGACATGTGGATGACCGGATCGAACACGATCACCAACCCTTCAGGCAACTGGAGCGAGAGCACCGCCTTGTCGCCGGCTGAAAGCTCGAGGGTGTCCAGAGTAGTTTCCTTAACCCATTTTGCTAATGTCTCGTCATCGGGCAAATCGACTCCGGAACTCCAAAAGATCTGTCTGTAGTATTCGATCCACGGCAGCGTCTCCGGATCGTGCGCAGCGATTTTTCGCACCCGCGGACTGACCGTGAACGTCACCTCGACGATTTCGTCGAGCGTTGGTTCGTACCCTGCGGCGCAAAGGGCGCACCTGTATTCGGCTTGGTTTACGGTTTTAAGCGTCGTACCCGAATCGAGGACGCCACCGCAACCGGGGCAGAGGATGTTCCATGACATATCGAAAATGCCGCGTCGCGCGCTGTGCAGGAAAGCAGCGATCACATCCTCCTCATCGAGCTTATGCTCGGCGGCGAACGCGAGGGCATTGATGCGGCAAAGCTCACGGTCTGGTGCGTCCTCGATGAGTTTTTCGATCGCGCTCACGGGTTCCGGCTTCGCCGATTGCCGCAAAACACTGAAGAGGGCTTCGATTTCTCCGGAAATTTTCATGGCATAATCGGATTGATCACCGCAGCAATTACTGTGTGGCCAGGAACAATGGAAAACAAATCACAGATGAACCAAACTTTCCCTTCGGCGATATCGGTTGTTGGTGAAGTCCCGCGAATTTTACTATCCATGCTGATAACCTCACTCGGCCGCGACCTGAGCATCGCTTGCGAGGCGATCCGGTACTTCCTCGTTCTAGGGAGGGTATCCGCGCAGAATCGCAGTATCGTTAGGTCGGACGATCGCTGACGAAACACCCGAAGCGTTGAGGCGCGCCGGAATTATCCTTTGGAACGTGCCTCAGAACGAGGCCGCCTCTTTCGGTTACCGCTCGAAGACACCTAACTGGCGAAGACCGCTCATCCAATCCTCGGTGTGCCACGTCCGAATAATTCTCCCGTCCTTGAATTCGTGTATGTCGACAACCTGAATGTCCATTTTGCGGTTCTTAGACGGAAAACCCAAGAACGGTTCGCTCTGCGTGCCAGCCATTCTGGCGCGGACGACCACCT
>QHNJ01000015.1 GCA_003218395.1 Verrucomicrobiota bacterium | reverse complement strand
GCTCAACGGCAAGGTCGCGTGGCTCGCCTTTGCTGGAATTTTTCTCGGACTGGCGGTCAAGGTGCCGCTCTTTCCATTTCACACCTGGCTGCCCGACGCATATGAGAGCGCACCAACCGGCGTGTCGATGGTGCTGACGGGTGTGCTCTCCAAGATGGGCGTTTACGGTTTCGTACGTCTGTTGCTTCCGCTTTTCCCTAACGAAATTAGAATCCTCGGCCCATGGCTGCTTGGACTGGCGGTTTGCTCGATTGTCTTTGCATCGCTCGCGGCGTGGGCGCAGGCGGATTTGAAACGGATGGTCGCCTATCTGTCGATCAACCATCTCGGGTACTGCATGCTCGGTCTCTTCGCTGTGACTGCTTCGCCCATCGTCGGCGCTAAGATCGACACGCACGCGGCGTTGAGCGGTGTCTTTATGCAAATCTTCAATCACGGCATCACCGCGGCCGCGTTGTTCTATTACGTCGGTCTGCTTGAGCAGCGGCGCGGCCTGCGCGGCATTAATGATTTCGGTGGATTGATGCAGCGGACGCCGCTGCTGTGCGGCTGGATGAGCGTCGCCATGTTTTCGTCGCTTGGTCTGCCGGGACTAAACGGATTCATTGGCGAATTTCTTATTTTCAAAGGCTCATTCGCAACAGCCGCTTCGTTCACCGCTGTCGCCGTAATCGGTCTGCTGGTCACGGCGATCGCATTTGCTCGCGCCATGCAAGCGCTTTTCAGCGGTCCGCTGGCTACGAGTTGCGGCGCGTTCCCTGATCTCCTGCGAAGCGAAAAACTCGTCGTCGTCCCGATCACATTGCTCATGTTCGCCATCGGCATCGTCCCGCAGTTCGTCTTCAACATCTTCAATACGACCGTTGTTCAAATGGCACGATTGTTTGCTTGAATGCCGTTGGAATGAATAAGGAAATCATTCCAATTCAGCAGGTCGCGCAGGCAATTCGTTTCCTGCGTGGAGAAAGGGTCCTTCTCGATTTTGATCTGGCGCAACTTTACGGCGTCACTGCCGGTAACCTAAACAAAGCCGTCAGGCGCAACTGCGACCGATTTCCAGCGGACTTTATCTTTCAACTCACGGCTGAGGAGACAAAATCTTCGATATTCCAAATTGGAATATCGAAAGGCCAAGGTGGGCGGCGCCATTTCCCGCACGCATTCACGGAACAGGGCGTGGCGATGTTGTCCAGCGTCTTGAACAGCGAGCTTGGCTGTAGTGGCAGGCGTGTCGCCTGCAATGCCTTTCCATATCGCAGCCGGCACGGCTGCCTCTACAGCTAATGCTTGCGTGGACCATTTATATCACGTTTGCCGGCGTGGTTCTGCTGCTTTTTATACCGCGCGCGTTTTCGCGTTGGCTCGCGCTCCTGATTACCATCGCCGGATTCGCAATCAGTCTCATCGCGTTATTCCAAACGCCGATTACCGATCTTGCGCACTTCGCGACAATTGTGAGCGTGCCGTGGGTGTCAGCGCTCGGTATGAATTATCATCTCGCGGTCGATGGCATTAGCCTGACGATGGCTCTTGTCACTGGCATCGTCGCCGTGAGCACGGTGCTCTTCTCGTGGGATGCCGAACATCGGCAGAACGAATTTTTCTTCTGGCTGCTGCTGGTGGTCGGCGGCTCGTACGGCGTCTTCCTCAGCGCCGATTTGTTTTTGCTCTTCTTCTTCTACGAACTCGTGATCGTTCCAAAATATTTCCTCATCGCGATCTTCGGATCGACCAACAAAGAATATGGCGCGATGAAGCTGACTCTTTATTCGTTCTTTGGCGGCGCACTCGTCTTCATCGGTATTCTTGCCGCCTATGTGACAGCCGGCTCGTTAGACCTGAATCACCTCGCCCAATTTCAGTTCGCGCCGCAGCTGCAATTGTGGGCGTTCCCGGTGTTGTTCCTCGGATTCGCTGTGCTCGCCGGCACCTGGCCTTTGCACACCTGAGCGCCAACCGGTCACGTCGCCGCGCCCACCGCAGGCTCGATGTTGCTCGCTGGAATCGTGATGAAACTCGGTTCTTACGGCGGGCTACGCGTCGCGATGAATCTTTTCCCGCAAGGTTTCCAAATGTGGAGCAAATGGATCGCCGTTCTCGCCGTGATCGGTATTCTTTACGCTGCGGCAGTGGCGCTCCGCCAGAGCGACCTGAAATTCGTCATCGGCTATTCGAGCGTCAGCCATATGGGATTCGTCCTGCTCGGTCTGGCCACGGCCAACGCACTCGGCGTCTCAGGCGCAGTTTTGCAAATGTTCTCGCACGGCGTCATCGCAGCCCTGCTTTTCGCTGTGGCCGGACGGATGCTCTATCGCCGCACACACACGCGCGACCTCGACGCGCTCTCGGGAATAAATCTTGGTCGCGCCCTGCCATTTGCCGCGTTTACCTTCGTCATCGCATCGGCTGCCTCGATGGGTATTCCCGGATTGAGCGGGTTCGCAGCTGAAATCACGATTTTGATCGGCGCATGGAAAGCCTTTCCGATCGCTGTCTGGATCACCGGCATTGGCATGGTTCTCGTCGCTGCGTTCACGCTGCGCGCTCTGAAGAAATCTTTCTTCGGCGACGGAACCTCGAGCGTCCGCGTGCAGGAGGGCCGCGTGCTTGTCGATTCGGATTGGAAAGAGCAACCGGATATTTCAGCGGCGGAAAAATGGGGCGCCGGTTTGCTTATGTTCGCAACCCTTGCCGTCGGGCTTTATCCCAAACTGTTGCTCGATCGCATTCAGCCCGCCGTCGAAGCGATGAGGTTTTTGAAATGAGAACGCGTTGCGCTGCGAATCGGATTGGGGAGCACATGCGTTTCCTGTGTTGGCGATCGCGTCCTCGCGATCGCGGACTTCTTTGTGAAAGTGCCGGTAAGTGGGTTTTGACGAGGGCGGCAAAGCCAGCACTGAGGCCGCGTGCGCTCCCCGGAATTTCTTGTTCGCTGCCGCGGTTGTAAGATCGACATGAGCTACCTCGAATTCCTCAAACTGGCTTCACCCGAAGCAATCGTGGTTCTGACTGCGCTCAGCGTTCTCGCAATTGGCCTGGCGAGCGCGCGCGCATCAGCGTTTTGTTCCTTCTTCGCCGCGCTTGGACTCGGTATTGCAATCGGCGCGGTATTTCTGTTGCCGCAAAACGCGACGCTGTTTGCGGGAATGCTCGTGATCTCGCCGCTCGCGTCGCTCTTTAAAATCATTTGCATTTCGCTCGCATTTTTCACGGTGCTTCTTGCGCGCAGCGACGGGGCGTCACGCAATCACGGCGAGTATCTTGCCATGCTTCTGCTCGCCACCATCGGCCTCATGTTGCTCGTCGGCAGCGAAGAGTTGCTCATGATTTTCATCGGGCTCGAGCTAACCGGCCTCTCGCTTTATGTCATGACCGCGTTCGACAAGAGCGACGTGCGCTCCGCCGAAGCGGGGCTGAAATATTTCCTGTTCGGCAGCACCGCCAGCGCGTTCACACTATTTGGAATCAGCTTTATCTACGGCATGTCTGGGACGACGGGCCTCGCCGCGATTGGCCAGAAACTAACTCCCGGCCCGCTGCAACCGCTGCTCGCCGTCGGTATCGTCATGACTCTTATTGGTTTCGCCTTCAAAATCGCCGCCGCGCCGTTCCATCTTTGGGCGCCCGATGCTTACCAAGGCGCGCCGGTCCCGAGTGCGGCGTTCATCGCTTCGGGCTCGAAGGTCGCGTCGTTCGTCGTGCTTGGAAAGATCGTGTTCATCGGCTTTGCTCCGGTGAAGGGTAGCGCTGACTGGCACGCGATGATCGCAGGCTGGTCGCCCGTGCTCGCCGCGCTCGCTGCATTGTCGATCTTGGTAGGCAATCTTGTCGCGCTCGCGCAGACCAACGTGCGCCGACTGCTCGCATACTCAGCCGTCGCTCACGCTGGCTACACGCTGCTCGGAATCGTTGCTGGGGGACGCGACGGATTTTCCGCAACGTTGTTCTACACTACTGTTTACGCCATGACTCTCGTCGGCGCATTCGGCGTTGTCGGGCTGGTCCGACGCCAAACGGGTGGCGACGATTTTTCCAATTTTTCAGGGCTATGGACGCGTTCGCCGTTGCTCGCTGGATGTATGGCGATCTTCATGTTGTCGCTAGCTGGCATACCGCCGCTGGCCGGATTTTTCGGAAAATTCTACCTGTTCAGCGCCGCGCTGCGCGTCAGTGGAGATCACGGCCTGCTCTGGCTTGTCGCGCTGGCGCTCTTTGGCAGCCTTATCTCGCTGTACTATTATCTCATTGTGCTGAAAGTGATTTTCGTTGACGAAACAGCGACCGACACCTTAGCAGTCAAAGCCGATTTGTTGTCGCGAACGTCGTTGACACTGCTTGCTCTGCTCGTTCTCTTCCTCGGCACAACGCCGCAAATATTGGCCGCGCGAATTATCGCTTCGCTGCCTTAGAACCCTACCGTCGTGAAAAAAAATGCGTGCTCAATTGCTCAGCGGCAAGCTATAAATCCCTGATGGATCGACAATGAACAAACAAATCGCAAAAGTTGATTACGTGAAGGCAGGCAGCATCAGCCAGTTCATTGACCGTCATTATCGGCACTTCAACGCGGCAGTCCTCAAAGAGGCTGCCAACACCTACATCGCGCATCTCGACCGCGGTGGAAAAATGATGATCACGCTCGCAGGCGCAATGAGCACGGCCGAGCTGGGCGTGTCCCTCGCGGAAATGATTCGTCAGGATAAAGTCCATGCCATTGCCTGCACCGGCGCAAACCTAGAGGAGGACCTCTTCAATCTCGTCGCGCGCAGTAAGTATGAGCGCATTCCGAATTACCGGGAGCTTACTGCGCAGCAAGAGGAAGAACTGCTAGCTCGTCATTTGAACCGGGTAACGGACACCTGCATCCCGGAAGAGGAGGCCATCCGCCGGATCGAAAAGGTGGTCATCGACGAGTGGATGACCGCTGCGAAGAAAAAAGAACACTTTTTCCCGCACGAGTTTCTTTTCAAGATCTTACGGGAATGCCGGCTCAAGAAGTTCTACGAGATCGATCCGACGGAAAGTTGGATGATGGCCGCCGCGCAACAGAACCTTCCATTGTTCGTTCCCGGATGGGAGGATTCAACGCTGGGAAATATCTATGCCGCGCGCTGCATCACCGGAGCAATCAGCGATGTTCACACCGTGCGCTCGGGAATCGAATACATGATCGAGCTAGCGGAATGGTACCGCCGCGTATCGCAGGAGTCTCTAATCGGCTTCTTTCAAATCGGCGGCGGCATCGCAGGCGATTTTCCGATTTGCGTTGTACCCATGCTCAATCAGGACGTGGTCCGCACGCTTGTTCCCGAGTGGAGTTATTTCTGCCAGATCAGTGATTCCACCACCAGCTTCGGCTCGTATTCTGGCGCCGTGCCCAACGAAAAAATCACGTGGGGCAAACTGAGTGTCGATACGCCGAGATACATCATCGAGTCCGACGCTACAATTGTTGCACCACTGGTCTTCGCGAAAGTGCTCGGCTGGTAATCGCTGACTTCTGGCCGCGGATTTTTGCTTCCGGTTTTGTCTGATTGGACGGTTGAGCGTTTTGTTCCTCGCGGCTTTTGTGTGCTTGACGCCACGCGTGTCCCTGAAAAGAATCGGCGCCAACAAAATTTTCCAACTAGTCCCAATGCTTATCGTGGGGACATTCGTTGCCGTCGCGCCATCCTTCGCCCAAAACCAGCCCGCGTCTCCGGCAGTTGCGTCCAGCCCAGTTGCTGCGCCGAGCGGCCAACCCGACTCCGCCGAGATGATGAAACAAGTGATGGAGCTGGCGAAATTAAGTGAAAATCATCAGCGCCTCGCCGATTTGGCCGGCACGTGGAATTACACCGTCAAATTTTGGCACACGGTGCACGGTGCAGGAATCCAAAGGCATCGCCGTCAGGAAATCGATGATGGACGGGCGCTACTATATGTTATGAACGTCACCGGAAAAATGCAGATGCCAGGCCCTGACGGCAAGATGAAGGACATGACGTTCAAAGGCATGGGCATTGAAAACAATGGAGATAAATTATTGACCCGGAAGAACTGATGATGCCTGCCGCGCCGTAGCCTCGGCGAAGGCAGGGAGATCAACTACAAGAAATAGAAAACCAACGTTCCATGGGGTGAACAGGCTGCCCCGAGTGGAATCGAACGATTGGTTTGGGTGTTATGCTCGGGCGCGGCCAAACATAGCTCCGCCACCCCTGAACCGATCCAGGGTTCCCGTGTTTCGCTAGTGACTGGCGATCATAAACGGCTTACGATGCACGCAGCTTTTGTATTTTCACGGCGCGCGTTTGTCACCGCTGCTCGTGTTTACTGCCAGTGGCCCGCAATCCACACCCAGCCGCCGGGCCTCCGCACCCAGTGGCCTACGACCCAAACAGCCGCCGGCGTTGGACGCGCGATCCACGTGCCGGGGACCCACACATACTGGGCTCCGGTCCAGCGCCAATAACCGCTTGTCCAGACATACGCTGGTCCTGGCGAGACGGGCTGCGTCTCGACGCGAACCGCAGGCGGAGCCTGAGTTACCAAGACCTCTCGCGTGGCTGGACCCGTCGTTGTTACTTCTCGGGTGGTGGTGGTCGTCACCGTCGTTGGTTCCTCCGCGCAGCCGACCAGTGCGAATGTCGCCAACACCAATAGGTAAGGGCTTCTTCTCATATACGCCTCCTCGTTTAGGAATTCGTTTTGCGCTAGGCGTTCGGCTTTATCAGAAATGAAACCCGTCGTCGCACTCGATGGCGAAAGACCAATTTTGATCCGATGATATGTGATGCTTTACGTTGTGGCCACTCCGATTGGCAATCTGGGCGATATCACGTTGCGCGCACTTGAGGTGTTGAAGTCAGTCGATCTGATCGCCGCTGAAGACACGCGGCATTCCGGGATGTTACTGAAGCATTTCGGAATCAAAAAGCCACTCATCAGTTATCACGAACACAACGAAGCCATGCGCAGCGCGCAGTTGACCGAACGAATGGCCGCGGGAGAAGACGTTGCGCTAACCACGGACGCTGGAACGCCAGGTCTATCTGACCCAGGCGCACGCCTAATTCGGGAATGTATCAAGCGCGGGCTGGCTTGCACAATAATCCCCGGGCCCTCCTCAATTCTTACGGCGCTCGCCGGCTCGGGCTTCTCAATGGAGAAATTTTACTTCCGCGGATTTCTTCCAGTTAAAAGCGGCCAGCGCGAGCGCGAATTACGGGTAGCCGTTGACCGAGCAGAGACAACAATTTTTTTCGAATCGCCTTACCGATTAGCCAAAACGCTCAAGGTTTGCATCGACATCATGCCCAATCGACAACTCTGCGTCGCGCGGGAACTCACAAAAAAATTCGAGGAATTCCGCCGCGGCACTCCTGCCGAACTGCTGGCGCACTACCAAGCGCATCCGCCAAAGGGCGAGATCGTACTAGTCATTTCTGGTGGGGCGGAACTCAGATTGCCCTGAGCCTGCCGAACGAGAGCCCACGAATTCCACGGCTATTCCACGGCTCCGCAGAGCGCAGCCCCACCGAGTCAGGTTTCCGCTTGTCAAAGTCGCGCATTTGTGGAACTTTGCGCGGCTTTTTCCTCAGAAGCGCTTATGGCTTACGCAATTATCAAGACTGGCGGCAGGCAGTTCCGCGTCGCGGAAGGCGACACGATTGATGTCGATCTTCTCGATATCGAGGCGGGTAAGACCGCGACGTTCGGCAATGTTTTGATGTATGCTGACGGGAAAAACGTGACGCACGGTAATCCGCTCATTTCTGAGGCAAAGGTCACTGCCGAAGTTGTCGAGCAGCGCAAAGATAAAAAAGTGATCGCGTTTAAGTTCAAACGGCGTAAGGGTTATCATCGCACCGTCGGACACCGCCGAAAGCTGACGCGGGTTAAGATCAAAAGCATCAGTGTCGGCGCGAAGAAAACTGCGGCGAACAAGACCCGGGAATAAAGAGGCCAACATCCATTAACTTTTTCAATGGCTCATAAAAAAGGACAAGGCAGCGTTAAGAACGGTCGAGACAGCGTCAGCAAACGGCTGGGCGTGAAAAAGTTCGGCAGCGAGATGGTCGTCGCTGGCAACATCATCGTCCGCCAGCGTGGAACCAAATTTTTACCGGGAAAAAACGTGGGACTCGGCCGCGATTACACAATTTTCGCGCTGCTCGATGGAAATGTGCGCTTTGATCGCGCGGGCCGGCGAGTAAATGTGGATCCTATCGTGGCCGGAAAATAGCCGGTTGATTCTGCTTTCCGGGTTCAAGCGGCTTGCGGTATAAACCGATTTCGATGATGAGATATAACACGTTTATCCTCTTTGGCGCGCCCGGCAGCGGCAAAGGTACGCAAGGCAAGACACTGGGCACGATCCCGCGCTTTTATCATTGCGCCTGCGGCGATGTATTCCGCTCGATCGACACGCGCACGAAGGTAGGCAAAGCGTTCCTTGAATACTCGAGCAGAGGCCAACTCGTGCCGGACGAGATCACAGTCGAGCTTTGGCGAGAGGCGATCGATGCGGCGGTAGAGGCGCACAATTTTAAGCCAGACATCGATACACTCGTGCTCGACGGGATTCCACGCAATATCGGGCAGGCGAAAATCATGGAGGAAATGATCGATGTAAAAAAAGTGTTTCATCTCTCCTGCCCCAGCCGCGAAACGCTTTTTTCCCGGCTGAAAAAACGCGCCTTGAAAGACAACCGCCTCGACGACGCAAACGATCACGTCATCCAGCGCCGTCTCGACACCTACGAAACGGAATCGAGGCCGGTGCTCTCCTATTATCCGCAAGAGCTAATCACGGTGGTTGACGCAACTCAGCCGCCCGCCAAAGTTCTGTTCGACATCCTGGAGAGCGTGAACGACGGCGTCTATGAGCCAGCAGCAGCAGTTTGAAAATTTCACCGCTTCGAGTCTCTACTGCGAAAAATGTAAAACCGCGATGCCGGTACGCCAGAGGTTACTGTTAGTCCTGCCAGACCGCGAGATTTTTGATTATCTCTGCACCGGCTGCGGATCGTCGGTGGGCCGGCGTGAGATCACGGCCGGCGAAAAATTGATGGCTCAAGGGATGGCTGAGCGGCCTCCGCGCCGATCGGCGGCGCTCCATGAGCTGACGCCGTAATTCGGCATGCGCATCGTTTTCATCGGCGCTGGCGAAATCGGCGTGCCGACGCTGCGAGTTTTGTTGCAGTCGAGCGAGCACGACCTCGTCGCAGTCGTCACGCAGCCGGACAAACCGGTGGGACGTGCGCAGCAAATCGAGCCGTCACCAATCGGAAAAGCACTCGCTGAAACGAAGACGTCGATCCTACAGCCGGCGCGGATCAAAAATCGACAAGTAATCGACGAGATACGCGCCCTTACACCAGATATAATCGCTGTGATGGCTTACGGACAAATTCTGCCGCGTACGCTTCTCGACATTCCGCGAATCGCATGTCTGAACTTGCACGCATCACTTCTGCCACGCTGGCGCGGGGCGGCGCCGATTCAAGCGGCAATCGCAGCGGGCGATCGCCAGACCGGCATCACCGCGATGTACATGGATGAAGAGTTCGACACCGGCGACATCTTATTGCAGCGCAAGATCGAGATCTTGTCGACCGATACGGGCGGATCATTGCACGATCGGCTGGCGCAGACGGCGCCGGAGGCGTTGCTCGATTCTTTGGAAATGCTTGCGAAAGGGAGCGCGCCGCACCTTCCGCAAGACAACGCGCTGGCTACTTACGCGCCGAAACTGACTCGCGACGACGGCAAAATCGATTGGTCAGAGTCTGCCGAAATAATTGAAAGAAAAATCCGTGCGCTTAATCCATGGCCGGGCGCGTTTGCATTGGTCAGCGAAAAATCTGGCCGGGTACTGAGACTGAAAGTCTTCGATGCGAAAACAGTGGATGAAAAAGGAAGGCCAGGGGAAATCTTGCGCGCTGACAATCAAGGATTAATCGTCGGCACCGGGGAGAACACTATTTCGTTAGGACATGTACAGCTAGAAGGAAAGCGGCGTATGAGCGCTCACGACTTTGTCCGAGGCCACGCGCGATTGCTCGGCCGAACGCTTAAGTAATCGATTGGCCGGCCTCAGCGACGCCGGCTACAGCTCATTTTCCTTTTCAAGATCGGCATCTTCTGTTTGATGATTGTTCGCGATCATGCAAACGGAGGCGCCAGCCTATAAACGCATTGTGCTCAAGTTGAGCGGCGAAGCGCTACAAGAGCGCGGAGCGCGGGACAATATTTCGCCGGCGGTCGTGCATGAGATTGCTCAACGGATAAGAGATGTGCGCGATCTCGGCGTGCAGGTGGCGGTCGTGATTGGCGGCGGAAATATCTGGCGTGGTCTATCTGCGTCGCATCGCGGCATGGATCGCACAACGGCCGATTACATGGGTATGCTGGCCACGGTGATCAACGCGCTGGCGCTACGCAGTACGCTCACTCAGATGGGCGTCGAAACGCGCGTACAAACGGCTATCGAAATGAAAAATGTGGCCGAGCCCTTCATTTTGGGCCGCGCCATCCGCCATCTCGAACTCGGGCGCGTTGTTATTTTCGCCGCCGGCACCGGTAACCCCTACTTCTCGACCGACACGACAGCTGCGCTGCGCGCGAGCGAGATTCGCGCCGAAGTCATCCTAAAAGTCACCAAAGTCGCTGGCGTCTATGATCGAGATCCAAATACTCATGCAGACGCGCGACTCTACGATCGCCTCACATTTACTGAAGCGCTCACGAAACGGTTGCAGATCATGGATTCGACGGCGTTCAGTCTTTGCATGGACAACAAGATTCCGATCGTGATTTTCGACATGAATAAGCCGAGCAACATTCGCGACGCTGTGCTTGGGCGAAAAGTCGGGACTCTGGTTTGCGACGAACCGCCACCGAAGTAAAAATTCAGTAACATGAGCAGAGACGACATCCTTCTGGAGGCCGAGATGGCGATGGAAAAAAGCGTCGACTACATGGTGCACGAATTTGCCGCCGTCCGCACGGGCAAAGCTTCCCCTGGACTGGTGGAAAATGTCGATGTGCAAGCATACGGATCGACCATGAAGCTGAAGCAACTCGCGTTAATCACAACACCAGAGCCGCGTTTACTCGTTGTTCAGCCGTTTGACGCGGGCACGGTGCAGGATATCGAGCGCGCGTTGAAAGAATCGAAAATCGGGATCATGCCGGCGGTTGATGGAAAAATCATTCGACTACCGATTCCGGAATTATCGGAAGAGCGCCGCAAAGATCTGGTGCGGTCGCTTGGCAAAATGGCGGAGGAAGCGCGCGTACGCATACGCGGCAACCGCCGCACAGCCCTCGACGAAGCGAAGAAACTCAAAGCCGGAGGTGAATTGACTGAGGACAGCTTACGCGATGTGGAAGAAGAAGTGCAAAAGCTAACGGATCGCTTCGTGAAATCGATCGATGATCATCTCAAACACAAGGAAGCCGAGATCATGAAGGTGTAGCCGCAAAGATAGACGGAGAAGTCTCCGCTTCGCACGATGTTGGACGGGAATCGATGGGTATCGGCTATTCGCTGCTTTTATCCTATTCCTGACTGTTTCTGTGACGTCAGTCCAAGAGCCAAGAGACAAAAATCGCGACTATGCAGTGCGCGACCTGCGGAAGATGCTGCTCACTCCATTACCCGCAGAGGTTGGCATCCGGCCGACGCAAGGTTAGCCACGCGTTCGGGCCGTTGCTATGGATTGGCCGATCGGTGGGCGCATCGCCACGATCGTTTCGCTTTGTGACGGCAGCGCGAGTGTTATACGACTGGTACATTCGGGATCATCGGTGGCATTGGGCACGAGAGTGTGCGTGCAAAGACGTTTGTAAAAGAGACTGATAGATATTACGATGACTCCGTTTCGACACGAGACTTTTCGTACCCGTCCGTGGACCGCGTTCGCTTTTTTCTCCTTACCTTCGATGGGGTTCGCGCTGTTGAAGCGGATTTGGGAGCGGTCAGGATGGGCACAGTAAGTATTCACGTCTTTTCGGATTAGCGCAGGAAGTGCTCACTAAGCTAAGGCTAGCCGGGGAGAGAAAGTCGAAATGAGGCGGCTACAGTCGCACGAGATCAACTAGGAACTGGCACCAAAGATAAATCATCCCGCGCCAGGAATATTTTACATCGCCTGCCGCGGTTTGCTTGAGAACTCCCTTGTGGATGTTGTGTGCGATTTGGTCGCGCAGATCGTTTTCCATCTCCGTTTGAATCCGCTCTTCATCGAGTGCATCGATTGCGTCCGCCTTCACGCCGTTCCGGCGAAGAAACTCGCGATGACTTTGATAAAGCTGCCAGAACGATTGATCGGGCCGCTGACGATTAGTATGGAAGTAGGGCGTGAGCTTTAAACCGTAAGAGAGCGGATAATTCCACGTCGTCCAAACCGTGCCGCTCCTCGCGCGGGATGAAATTCGAAGATAATAAAATGAAAGATCATGCTGTTCATTCAGGCAGATGGCAGCCTGCGCTCGATCTTCCTCTTTGTAAAACAATCGAAAAAACTGGCGGTAATCCTCCCAGTCCCACCCGGCGTCGCCCACATGAACGAACCCTTCCTCCTCGATCTCACGCGTGATCTCGCTCAGCGCAGGGAACGCGTCCGAAGATGGCGGACTTTTCGGCCGAAGCTGTTTTTCTTTAGGAAGCCGAAGCGCGCGAATTCGTGTGAGAATTTCCAGCCACGGTAGAAAGAGCCAGCTCACCGCGGCGGCCAAACCCAGCAGCCAGCTGCCAGTAATGAAATAAATGGCGAGAAAACTGGCAATGAGAATACCGAGTGCGCCCGCTTTCTGTGAATACGAGTTTTGAAAACTGCGCAAACCAACACTGAGCAGCGCCACGCCGAGCGTTAGAAAAAGGGGAAACAGCATTAAGGATTGATTTGATGCTCGCTCAGAAATTTCTCGAGTTGATCGGTATCAAAATTGGCCAGTACCCTTTCACCCGCCACAAACGTCGGGACATAATTCTGGTCAGAAAGTTTTTTCATCTCCTCATATGCATGTCGATCTTTGCCGACATCAACGATATTGAAGCGGTAACCTTTCTCGGTGAGATAGTCCTTCGCGTCAATACACCATGAGCACCATTCGCGACTATAGAGCTTTAATTCCACGATTGCTGCGGGAATAAACAGGAGGCAGGTGCGCCGTCAACAAAAGTGGAGCGTCACGTCGACGACGCCCGGTGGATCGGCTGCTGCGTCACGTCGATGTCAATTAAGTCTGGCTTTGCCGACATCATTTTAGCATCGCGCACGACCCGCTCGATGCATTCTCCCCCGCACGGTAAGATTGCAATCAGTACGACTTTGCCCAGATGACACGCCGTCTACTGGGCTCGCCCGTGAAAATGCAGCTGCCCGGCTCGGAGGAATCGTCGAGCGGAATGACGCGGATCGTGACTTTAAGGTCATTCTTGATTTGGGCTTCGACTTCGCCTAAGCCGTTCCAGTGCGCTAGGGCAAAACCGCCATGAATTTCGGGTTTCGCCGCATTTTTCGGAGTGAAGAAGTCATAAAACTCCGTTTTGGAATTGATCACGCGTGTGTGCTCATCGCGAAATTCTTTCGCCCGCTCGAAGAGATTTTGCTGGATCGAAGCAAGAATCTCGGATGCGCGCGAACGCAATTCCCGCGTCGAGATCAACTCTTTCGATTTCACAGGCTGATCACGCCGGCTCACCATCACGTTGCCTGATGCGAGGTCGCGCGGGCCAATCTCGATTCGTAAGGGGACGCCTTTCTTGATCCATTCCCAATTTTTTATGCCACCGCCTAGGTCGCGGCGATCGACTTCCACTTCAATCGCAAGATCTACATATCGAGTCTCGCGCAATTCTTTAGCGAGCTTGTCGCAAGATTCCATCACGGCGGCGCGTGTTTCTTCTTTTGGAGTGATCGGCAAAATCACAATCTGCGTTGGCGCGATCCGCGGTGGCAGAACCAATCCGTCGTCGTCGCCATGCGTCATCACTATCGTGCCGACAAGTCGCGTGGTCATCCCCCAGCTCGTGGTCCAACCGAACTCCTGTTGACCTTCGCGGTTCTGAAACTGAATGCCGCTCGCGCGCGAAAAATTCTGTCCGAGAAAATGCGAGGTGCCAGCCTGGATCGCTTTCCGGTCTTGCGCCATCGCTTCGAGCGTCAAGGTTTGTACGGCACCAGGAAATCTTTCGCTCTCGGACTTTGCACCGGTCAAAACAGGAACGGCGAGATGATCGCGCACAAAGCGTTCATAAACATCGAGAATCAATCTCGCTTCCGCGCGCGCCTCCAATTCGGTCTCGTGAACAGTATGACCCTCCTGCCAAAGAAATTCGGTGGTGCGCAAAAAAAGGCGCGGTCGCATTTCCCAGCGGACAACGTTCGCCCACTGATTGATCAGGATGGGAAGATCGCGATATGATTGCACCCATTTTGCGTAGCTTGCGCCGATAATCGTCTCCGACGTTGGCCGGACTACCAGCGGCTCAGTGAGCGCGCTAGCCGGCCCTAATTTTCCGTCCGCATCCGCTTCCAGCCGGCTGTGCGTGACCACCGCGCATTCTTTGGCGAAGCCTTCTACATGCTCCGCTTCTTTTGCGAAATAACTCAACGGGATGAAAAGCGGGAAGTAAGCGTTGCGATGTCCGGTCGCGCGAAACATCGCATCAAGCTGCCGTTGCATGTTCTCCCAAATACCGTAGCCCCAGGGACGGATCACCATGCAACCGCGCACATCGGAGGGCTCGGCCAGCTCAGCCGCGCGAATAACTTGCTGATACCATTCAGGAAAGTCTTCGTTGCGCCGCGGGGTGATTGCCGTTTTCGTGGAAATTTCTGCGGATTTTGCCATGCGAGAAGCGGAACAATTAAACTGGCGCAATGCAAATGACTAGTAGCCATTTGAGCGACGCGACGTTTCAATAAGAATTCCTACCTGGAACTTTTGCTCGATGACCGACCTGGCCGCCCTTCAATCTAGCCGCTGGCGAAATTAATCGTGCAAACGCTGCCATAAAGCGCGTGCGGCCCGTACGCTGCCCCGGCGTACCTAAAATTGGGATTGAAAATGTTTTTGCGATGTGGCTGTCCTAGACGCCCATAGTCGATGATGAGCGTGAGAACGATCGCGCGCGCAGTCGTTTTCCCGTAAGGAATGTTTTCACCCCAGAGTCGGGCCCAAATTCCGTAACGGCTAAGGCGATCGACGGCACTACTCTGGTCGCTGCGGCGGTGTCCTGTGCGTCCGCCAGCCTGATCGGCGCAATGATCCGCCGCGGCGAGACACATCCCGGGCGACAGCGTGAGCGGTTGTTCTGGGCGAGCTGCGCGCAGGAAGCGCACCGTCTCGTCTATCGCGCCCAATCCCTTTTTATGCGCCATTGCATTCCTCCCGGAAGAACGACGAAGCCGGCGTTGTAGCGCGACCGCAACTCTCGAACATACGTCGCGTAAAAGCTGGATTTTGTCGCGCAATGTTGCTCTCCCGAGTGACGGTGCCGCTTGAAACGCGTTCGCTTTCTTCTGCTGGAACACTCCGGAGCGCAAAGCCCGCAGAAGAAGACCAGCTGGACAAAGCGCATCTCGAGCGAAAATTTGACACTCTGTGGCATGGCCCGTAGTTTTCGTGCCTTTTCCGCTCGTATGAAAACCTTTTCTGCCAAAGCCAACGAAGTCCCGCGTAAATGGTGGGTGATCGACGCCAATGGCCAGGTGCTGGGCCAAGTCGCGGTAAAAGCGGCCAAGTTGCTGCGCGGCAAGGAAAAGGCCATTTTCACACCGCACGTGGATACGGGTGATTTTGTGGTGGTCATCAACGCCGAAAAAGTGCGACTCACCGGAAAAAAAGAAGAGCAGAAGAGTTACATGAGCTTTTCAGGGTACGTGGGCGGCCACAAATCAGAGAATGTCCGGGCGCGCCGCGCTCGGCATCCGGAATTACTGATCGAGCGGGCTGTGCGTGGAATGATTCCGCACAATCGGCTCGGTCGCGCCGTTTATCGGAAGTTGAAAGTTTATTGCGGGGATTCTCATCCGCATGCCGCGCAACAGCCGCAGGTGGTCAAAGTTGCCTAGAGTAATCTTATGCCTGAAACCCAAGAATTCGTCGCCACAGGTCGCCGCAAAACGTCAGTCGCGCGCATTCACATGACGTCAGGCAACGGAAAGATCGATATCAATGGTCGCAGCTTTGAAGATTATTTTCCGACGGTGTCATTGCAGAACGTAGTCCTGCAGCCGCTCCAAACAGCAAAAATGGTGAATGCCTACGACCTGTCGATAAACGCGAGCGGCGGTGGCGCGACCGGACAGGCCGGCGCCGTGCAGCTCGGCATCGCGCGCGCGCTTCTTCAGGTGGATGGTAATGTGCGTAGCACGTTGAAGACCGAAGGTATGCTCCGTCGAGACCCGCGTATGAAGGAGCGAAAGAAATCGGGGCAACCCGGCGCGCGGAAACGTTTCCAGTTCTCGAAACGATAATATCCGGGCATAGACTGGAGAGCCTGTGCCAGGTCTACTTTGGCGTCGGGGCGGCTTTCGGAACAACCGATCCCGCTGGCATTGGAGCTGGCGCTGCCAAAAATGGCGGGACTGACTGCGTGGCGGTCGCCTCCGATGGCCAGCTCGGCTTCAGCAAGCGCAATTCCTGCATCGCTTCACCCGCCCAAAAGCTCGCCCGGTGTTGGGTCAGGATTGTCTCGCAGATACGGCGCGCGTCGTCGATTCGGTTTTTTGTCTTCAGAATGTACACTTGCGAAAGTAGGGCCAGCGGCGCGGTAAAACTGTTCGGGTAAGTCGATGCGATTTGTTGGTACATCGACAATGCCTCGTCGCTCTTCCCCATTGATTCCAGATTGGCTGCCATCGCCATCCGCGCCGTGCTCACGAACTCATGATTCGGATTCTTCGTAATGAAGACCTGAAGAGTTGCGTTCGCTTCTGCGAACTTCTTTTCACGACGCTGCGCTTCAGCGAGCAAAAGATAAGCATCAGCGCCTGCCGGCGTCTTCGGGTAACGGTCAATCACCTGCTGATAGTCTTGCGGGCTCTTTGCGCTCGCTAACAAGGCCGATGCCGCTGCGGCCTGGCGATCGGAATAAAAGCGGTAACCTGTAAAGCCGATAACGGCGAGTACGACGATAATGAGCGCCGCGACAATCTCATTTTTGAAGCGTTCCCAAAATACGATTGTTTCAAACGCTGCGTCGTGGGAAGGAGGCGGGGCCGTCGGCATGATTCGGTTTCGATATGCTGCTCTCGCTATTTAAACCGCGCGAGCGTGGTGTTATGCCACGCGAAAGTTTCTCGCGCAAGCGCTGTAAAGAGGCCGGCAAACCATCAACTCTCTCAGGCCCGAGTGGAAGTGAAAAACATGTAAAGAATGATCGCTATCGCGGTCGCGACCACGATTATGCTAACCGACACGACCATGCCGCGGTCCGCTTTGATTTTCCCCGTCTCAATTGCACGGTTGACGATGTGATACCGCCAGCCAGCAAGGGCTGTCAGCAACCCGCCGAGACCGATCATAATTTCGCCTAACGGCAGGGATAAGCCGGTCGACTTTAGTTGAATCCGCGGATTGACGTTCGAGGCCAAGTCTTGAATCCAAAGCCCAAATCGCGCGACAACAAATCCCAAGCCCATTACTGCGATGCTGGTCCGCACCCACGCGAGGAAGGTGCGTTCGTTGGCAAGGAGTTCGGTCTCGAATTTACCGTCTGCCAAAGGATGTTTGTTGGGTCGATTACTCATGGCGGTCCGTAGACCTTACGCCAATTACCTCGCGCTTGTTTGACCTGAGCAACTAAATGCCTCAAGAACGTAAAGGATATCGCCTGGTGCTTGGATTTGTTTTGCGTCGTCAAAAATCGTCATGCGCGCGACAAAGTTTCTTCCGGCGATACAGTCTTGTCTATGAATGCATTCTGGAACTTCTTTGACACTTTACTTGGTCTGGGCGCGGAACCTAAAGATTTGACTTTCGTTCAAATCTCTCTGCGCGGAATAATCGTCTTCGTCGCGACATTAATAATGGTCCGACTCGGGCATAAGCGCTCGCTCGCGCACAAAACCCCGTTCGACGCCGTCCTGTTGGTCATTCTGGCCTCGGTGCTTTCACGCGCGATCAACGGTTCGGCAGCTTTCTTCGCCACGCTCGGCGGAGGCGTGGTTTTGGTCGTGTTACACCGGGCCTTCGCTCACCTGGCGTACTATTCCCATCGATTTGGAATCTTGGTCAAAGGCGCGCCGGACACCATCGTGCGGGATGGTGAATGCGACTTTCCCATGATGCGTCGCAACCACGTCTCCATGCATGATCTGGAAGAGGACATGCGCCTTGACGCGCACATCGATGACCTTTCGAAAGTTCGACTGGCCCGCGTGGAACGCAGCGGCGACATAAGCTTTATCACGAAAGAGTCGTAAACCCGACACAGAGCGAACAATTTTATTCCCAGGCGTAGCGGCGCTGCGGCTTACGCGCTAGTTTTTGCACGTGCAACGGCACGATAAACTTTTCATCCCGGGACCAGTCGAGGTTTCGCCGAAAACGTGGGCGGCGTTTTCGCGCCCAATGATTGGGCATCGCGGCGAAGATTTTAAGAATCTTTACTGCGGGGTTCATCCAAAGCTCCAGACGTTGTTCGGAACAAAGCAGCCCGTGTTTCTTTGCACCTCCTCAGCTTGGGGCGTGATGGAAGCTTCAATCCGGAATCTGGTTGATCGGGGCGTGCTTTGTTGCATGTGCGGCGCATTCTCCGATAAATGGCTCGACGTTGCCAAGCGTTGCGGCAAAAACGCCGAGCCTTTGCAAGTCGATTGGGGAAAACATATCGATCACAAAGCGGTGGATCGGCGTTTAGCGACCGGAAAGTTCGATACTGTCACGCTGATCCACAACGAGACCTCAACCGGAGTGATGAATCCGCTTGGGGAAATCTGCTGCATTCTCGCGAAATACCCTGATATAACGCTCGTCGTCGATACCGTTTCATCATTTTCCGGGGTGAAGATCGACATGGACGCGCTCGGTAAAAGCATTCGCACGTGCCGGAAGGCTCCCGAATCGCGGATTTTATTTTGATTTTCTCGAGTTCCGCAAGCAGCAGGCGCAGTGGATGACGCCAAGCACACCCAGCATCGCACACATTCACGCGTTGCAATACAAGCTCGACGAAATTTTCGAAGAAGGATTCGAAGCGCGCTTTGATCGGCATGCGCGCACGAACGCGCTTGTGCACAATTGGGTTCGCAGCGCTGGCTTCGACTTTTTCGCTGAGGAAGGATTCCGCTCAAAAACGCTCACCTGCGTGAAGAATAGTCGAAACATCGACGTGCTAAAGCTCGCCCGTGATTTGCGCTCCAAACATAATCTCGTCATCGACCCCGGCTACGGCAAGATCCAAGGCAAAACCTTTCGTCTCTCCAATATGGGCGACGAAACGGAAGAATCTGTTTCAGTTCTACTCGCCTGTCTTGACGACGTTCTGTAGTTTTCCCCCGCCACCTCGCAGCGTAATCTCATACCTGCACGCGTGATTCATCTTGCTTTATGCCAGCGATCGAAGCTTCTGGGCTGACCAAAGTTTACCGTACGTACCGGAAAGAGCGCGGTCTCTGGGGTTCAATCAAAGGCCTGATCAAACGACGGTATGATGAAACGCGCGCGGCCGACCAGGTCTCCTTTAAAATCGAGGAAGGCGAGTTTGTAGGCTTTCTCGGCCCGAACGGCGCAGGCAAAACCACTGTGCTTAAGATGCTTTCCGGCTTGCTGAACCCGACGTCGGGTAATGCGCGCGTGCTCGGCTTCGTTCCGTGGGAGCGGCGCAACGAAATGAAAAGGCAGTTTAGCCTGCTGATGGGACAAAAGAATGCGCTTTGGTGGGACCTGCCCGCGCAGGAATCGCTCGAGCTCAACCGCGCCATATACGGGATCGATCGCACGCGGTTCAAAAAGGTCGTCGACGGATTGTCGGACCTTTTGGAAGTGCAGGACAAAATGAATGTGATGGTGCGCGAACTCTCGTTAGGCGAACGGATGAAGATGGAACTGATCTCCGCGCTCATTCACGAACCGCGGGTCCTTTTTCTGGATGAACCGACAATCGGCCTGGATGTGGTAAGCCAAAAACGTGTCCGCGAGTTTCTGCGCATTTATAACGAGGAACATCGCATCGTCACGCTGCTGACGAGCCATTACATGCAGGATATCGAAGAACTTTGTCACCGGGTCCTGGTGATCGATCACGGCAAAATCTTCTTCGACGGTCCGCTCGCGCAGATCATCGATCGATTTTCCGGACGAAAGATACTCAGTCTCACTTTCGAAAAAGAGGCGACACGCGACCTTTCGGCCTTCGGTGAAGTAACCGAACAAACACCTGTTTCAGTGCAACTGAAGGTTCCTCGCGCGAAAGTCACCGAAACGTGCCGTGAATTGCTCGAGGCCTGTGATGTAATCGACATCAACGTCCAGGAAGTGCCGGTTGAGGAAGTAATCCGCCAACTATTCGGTGAGCGGCGCGAGGATCATCGCGCTGCCAGTCTCGCCAGCGCAGAAGCCGCGCAAGCGAGCTAACGAGGCTTTCCCTGAATAGCCTCTGCAAAGCTGGATAGGATGCTTTTTTCCATCGCTTCGGCGAATGTGGGATATCGCGGGATCCAGCCAAGACGACGCAGTTTCGCGTTGCTCACGCGCTTGTTGCTCGCGCCGCGCTTGGGTTGTCCCTTTGGTTTTCCGAAAGGCGGAACCGGACGATTCAATTTCTCCGCCAACCAGCGATAGCATTCGTTTTGCAAAATCGGTTGATCGTCAACTGCATTGTAAATCTCACGGGGGGGGGATGGTCGATCCAGCAAGAGAAAGAGTGCGGCTGCGATATCGGCTCGATGGATCTGGTTAAGAAACCGATCGTTTTCGGGATCGATAATCGCTGTGCCCGACAGAAATTTCGTCAGTAGCGCCGAGCGTTTCGGCCCGTAAATGCCTGCAAGTCGCGCTACGATGCCGTCATGGGCTAGCACGAAGTTTTCCGTCTGAAGTAGTATTCGACCGGTCTTGCGCGGCGGTTTGGTCTCGCTCTCTTCGGTAACCCACGAACCATCGCGTTGCGCGTAAACGCTAGTGCTGCTCGTAAAGAGGAGCTTCGTTCCAACGAATCGATCGAGAAGATTGCGCGCGCCGTTCAGGTAGATTTGGCAATAGGCATCTGCATCGCCGCCGCCCGAGCTAGCGCAGTGGATTATCGCATCGAACGTTCCCGCCCGCGCGCCAACCTGAGCCTTATTGGCTATATCGACCGCATGAACCGGGTACGGCTTAGCCGATAATCTAGCTGCGGATTCCGCGGAATGTGTCCAGCCTTCTACGGGCCAGCCGGCAGCATGGAACAAATCCGCAGTTGCTTGCCCGACGTAACCACATCCGGCGATCAAGATTTGCGGCATGATTGTCGATTTTCACGGTGTCGCGGCCGCGATTTCAATTTCTTCAAAAATGTTTTTCTGAATAGCGCGAACTTGTTTGAGACGAATCAATTCCAAAAGCGCGAGAAAAGTCACAACGACTTCGACCCGCGAGACGACAGCCCCGAACAAATCGGAAAAACGGACGGGAGGACCGGCTGCGACCCGTTGCAAGATCGTGTCGATCTTCTCCGAGACGCTAAAACGTTCGCCGAAAATCTCCTGCACGTCCTGTCGCGCTTCCACCCGTTTGATCACGATCCGGAACGCGTTGATCAGCTGAAAAATTCCAATCTCTCCAAGACGAAGCGGTTCCTCCAAAGGCGAAGCCAACCCTCCTTCGCGCGCGAAAATTCGCTGTTGTTCCAGTTGGCGCAGATGCAATTCCGCAGCCGCCTCCTTGAATTTTTTGTACTCAATCAGTTGCCGGATTAGGTCCCAACGAGGATCATCTTCGTCCGCGTCTTCGTCGGGCGGCTGCTGACTAGCGGGCAACAGACTGCGGCTTTTCAAATAAATAAGGTTTGCCGCCATCACGATGAACTCGCCGGCAAGTTCGATATTCAGCTCTTTGAACGCCTGGAGATATTCGAGGTACTGTCGAGTGATGCGTTCGAGCGAAATGTCGTAGATGTCGATTTCGTCCTGTTTGATCAGGTAAAGCAGAAGATCGAGCGGCCCCTCGAAAACGTCGAGCTTGACCTTGTAATCGGCTTCCATGCGTCGCCCACGACTTTAGGCAAGCGAGCGCGCAAAGTAAACGGCGGGCGATCGACAAACGGGCGGTGGTTGTCGATCCTGCGAAAAGTTGCCCAGAATTTAAACGAGAACTTTTCGGTGGATCCAAACACTAATATGCGTGAAGACGAGCGCCGTGATCCCAATGACCAGAAGCAGGCCTAATTGGTCTCCTGCAAGAAAAGCGACGAAGAGACATGTCAGGAGAAGTAAGGCGAACGCGCCGATAAGAAACATTCCTCCGACAAATCCCCATTGCTCGCCAATCGCGGAGAAAATGTAATCGTTGTGCACAGCGGTCGCCGGCAAGAAGCCGAGCTCGATTTGCGTGTTTGGCGCTTTGAATCCCTTCCCCGACCATCCGCCCGATCCGATCGCAATGAGCGATTGATTGATTGCCCAGGCTGCTCCCTGTTTATCGATATCAGGATGTGTAAAGGCGGTGATCCGCTGCTGCTGGTACGGTTTCAGCCCGAGGTGAATGGCGATCGGAATAAAAGCGATCCCGATGAGGATGATACAGATCAAATAACGCAGGGGAAGACCTCCTACGAAAAACAGCGCGAGAAGCACAGGTATCCAAATGATGACCTCGCCGAGATCCGGCTGCATGAGAATGAGAAGGCAGGGTGCCGCGGCAATTGCTCCACAGAGCAGCAACCGAAGCATGGGATGCATCTCGCGGAATTGAGTTAAAAAGAGTGACAACACCATAATCCCGGCAACAACCGCAAGCTGCGCGGGTTGAAAATTAAGCGGTCCTAGGTGAAGCCAACTGCGCGCTCCATACACTCTTTGTCCCATAAAATGGGTAAGAATCAGAAAGAAAATGCCAGCCAGATACATCGGCAACGCGCCCCAGCGAATCCAGCGATAGTCAATTAGACTCGTAATCATGAACGCTAAGATGCCGACCGCGACCCAGTTTGCCTGCTTTCGCCAAAAATCTGCAGCGTAGGAATCCGTGCGCGTGGAAGTCGCGCTGTAGATTGCTACCACCCCGAAGATGGCAAGCGCGAGCATCGTGACCAGCAGCAGCCAATTTTGGCCCAGCAACTTTCTAAGTAAAGGCGTCATGCTGTTTGATCTCGCTTAACCTCCAGCGTACCGGCCAGGAAGTCAGAAGGATTATACGCAAGTTGCGGTTCTGGCAAAGTCCACGGTATTTTTGTGAGCTTTCTGGCACCTCGCTCCGCTGCCGCCGCCTCCATCCACCCGGAGCGCATTCGTCTCCTGTCATGTCGAGTGGAGTCGAGACATCTCTCATTATTAGATCAACAGTAAGACGTTCCTCGACTGCGCTTCGCTTCGCTCGAAATGTGCAGAGTGGGAAACCCAACGTTGTCATGTCCGAGTCTGGCAGCTGCCGAAAGACGCCTCTTATTGCTCCAAAAGAGCCATGGCAATCGGAAAAGGACTGCCAGTGAGAAAGTCAGACAATTTTCCTCGTAAGTGCCAGAGGATGTAGAATTCCATTGTTCTGATCCTAAAAACTTAAGTGTTAACATAATTACTTAGCGCGCAGGATCTTGCACACTTTTCTCGCAAACATTAGCGCTTTGCTTGTAACCGGATTTAAAGGCCACTAAAATACTCTGCACTTTGGTCGTTTTCGGGAGGACAGACGAATGGCTAGGACGAAAAAAACAAAAACGAAACGAAAGCTCGCACACCCAAAACTGCCGATGCAGGGGCAGTTGAATTTGCGTCACGAGGGAATGCATTTCGATCTGCGCAGCATGTTTGACAACTTGAACGAACGGTATTTTCGCGGGCGTCTTCGCAGTTACAAGGTCATGTGGGGCCGCCGACGAAAACATCGTCCGAGAGAATATTTCATCTTCGGCACCATCCAAGAGGAAGATCGCGTCATCCGAATTAATCCGGCACTCGATCAGCCCTTTGTGCCGCTTTGGTTTCTGCGGTACGTGCTTTATCACGAGATGCTCCATTCTGTAATCCCGGATGAAACATTGTCGGTTTCTTGCGTTGACCTGCACCTGTACGTTCAGCGCGTTTCCGTAATCGGCGTGCCGGACGGCCTTTCAGACGGCGAGGGCGTCGTCGCTACGTTCTTTTTGATCAGGTACCAAAGCGTTGTCGCGAGCAGGAGAGAGATCAACTTCGCGCGCCAGTTTTTCAGAATCAGTCTCTTCATATTTGGTGTGCAACAAGATTTCCGCGATCCGTTGGCGGAACGTCTCCGGAGTGAAATTGCGCTCAATTCGCCGCCTATGACAAATGGAAATACCGCCCGTCTCTTCGGAGATGACTACCGCAACGGCGTCCGATTCCTCGGTGATTCCGAGCCCGGCGCGATGACGTAATCCCAGGCTGCGGTCGAGCGTTTCCCGTTGACTGACGGGAAAAATGCACGCGGCCGCCGCGATCCGTCCGTTGCGGATGATGACTCCGCCATCATGAAGAGCGGCCTTTGGGTGAAAGATCGTCAGGATGAGCTCGACAGAAAAATCGCCATCGATCGTTACGCCGGTTTCTTCATAAACGCGAATCGACGTGTCGCGCTCGATCGCGATGAGTGCACCGAATTGTTTGTTCGCGAGTTGCGTTACTGCCTCGGCCAGATCGTGCACGGTTTCTCGTTTCTCGCTCGTCAGAGAGAAAATCGGATGTCCACCAAGCGCGGCCAGCCCACGCCGCAGTTCCGGTTGAAAAATCACCACCAATGCGACTGCGAGAAAAACCGAAAAACTTCGGACAATCCAGCCGATCACAACCAGATTGAGCAACTGCGAAATTAACGTTAGCGTCAAAAAAACGATTGCCAGCCCCGTTAGAACTTTCGCGCCGCGCGTCCCGCGGAAATAGAGATAGCCGTAGTAGATCGCCACACTCAGCAAAATGATTTCAAAGGCGCTGCGCCACCCTCTGATCCAGAGATGAATGAGCTGGTCGATCATTTCGTCCTTTGAAGAATTGCTTCGGTTACCCGCAACGCGTTTACATTTTCTTTGACGTCATGAACGCGAAATACGTCCGCGCCGCGCACACGCAGAAGCGAAGTTAACGCCACCGCAGGCGCGTGCCGATCGCTGATCTCTGACGAGCCGGTCAGTTTCGCCAGAAAAGATTTGCGGGAAACACCAATCACGAGCGGCCGATCGTGCCCGCGAAGTTCGTCAAGCCGCGCGAGTAACTCGAGATTGTGCTGAAGCGTTTTCCCGAACCCGATTCCCGGATCAAACGCAATCGCCATGGGGTCAATACAGCACTCTAGGGCGCACGCGTACTGTTGTCGAAAAAAATCGGCCACTTCCGCGACAACGTCCACATATCGCGGCTCGACCTGCATCGTCCGCGGATTTCCCTGCATATGCATAATGATGAAAGCTGATTGGGTCTCGGCAACTAGCGGCATTATCCCTGCGTCGCTTCGTCCGCCGGTGACGTCGTTTACAATCGAAGCGCCTGCTTGAATCGCCGCGCGTGCAACCTGAGTCTTCGAAGTGTCAATCGAAATGGCAGTGTCGATCTTCACACGCAATCGTTCGATCACGGGAATTACGCGGCACAGTTCTTCCTCTGCGGCGACAGGTTCGGCGCCCGGTCGCGTTGATTCGCCACCAACATCAATGATCTGCGCGCCTTCTGCAGCCATTCTCAGACCGTGTTCAACCGCCTTATTCACAGTGAAAAACTGTCCGCCGTCGGAAAAAGAATCCGGGGTAACATTCAGGATGCCCATGATCAGCCCCTGCCGGGAGAGATCGAAAATTCGGTCGCCGATCTTCCACTGCCTCCCACGCATCATGCGTGAGACTAACACACACGACGATTTATTCGAAGTGCATGCCAACGTAGAGTATGCGTTGCGCTTGCGAGAACGTAGCGACATGCGTTTCGCTTGCGATCCGCAGCGTCGCAAGCCGGGAGGCTCGCGCTACTTTTTCCGCGAATAGCGCCCCATTAGCTCGCCTTGCGCCACCACGTGACCTTTCATCGCCGCGTCGAGCTGGCCCCGTTTCGCACCGGATGGCAAATCCAGTTCGCGGTCGAGCGCGAAAATTTTGAAGTAATAACGATGCATGCCCGAGGGCGGACACGGGCCGCCGTAACCCGATTTGCCGAAGTCATTTGTTCCCTGCACTCCTTGTGGCGTACTGCCTTCGCCTATGATGTTGGTTTGGGGAGAGATATTCCAAACCATCCAATGCGTGAACAATCCGCTGGGCGCATCGGGATCATCAACAATTAACGCGAGGCTTTTTGCCCCGGAAGGAACATCCGCAATCTGCAAAGGCGGGCTGGTGTCTGCGCCGTCGCAGGTAAATTTTGATGGAATGATTGCACCTTCTTGAAAAGCAGAACTTGTGATTTTCATCTTGGCTCCTCCTGCCGCAAATGAAGCGACTGCCGCCAGTGCAATCGCAAATGCGCTAGCCGTAATCGCTTTTTGCATTATTCGACCTCCGGTTGAAACCGCGTTACATGGACCATAAGTCAACGACATTGTTTCGCTGCGATGGCCTCAAACGGACGTAATATTCAAGAACAAATTCTCGCGCTTCTTGGGTCGGCCGACTATCGGCCGCTGGACAAGAGCGAACTGGCGAAAGCGCTCGGGCGGAAGAGCGGCGTGCGCATGGGTTTGAACCAGGCGCTGCGTGAACTCGAACGTGCGGGCGAGATCGCGCGCATCCGGAGGAATCGCTATGTTCTGCCGCCCGCGGCCGATCTGGTCACTGGCGCGCTCCATATTCATCAGGCGGGATACGGATTTCTAATCAGCGAAAAACCGGGCGAGCCAGATATTTTCATCGCGGCGGAAAACACGGGAACAGCCATGCACGGGGACCGCGTGGTTGCTCGTATCTCGCGGGAGGCGCCCTACCGACGCACGAAGGGACGGCCCGAAGGACGCGTGATCCGAATTTTGAAGCGTGCCCACGCTACGATCGTCGGGACGCTGCAACATTCGCGGAATTTTTATTACGTGATTCCAGACGATCCGCGCCTTGTGCACGACGTTTACGTGCGTCCCGAACAAGATGGCCAAGCGGAAACGACCCCGACAGTTGGCGACAAAGTTGTTGTTCGTCTCGAGGCCTGGGAATCACGTCACGTCAATCCAGAAGGCGAGATCATCGAAGTCCTCGGACCTGCCTCAGCGCCGGGCGTCGATATGTTGTCGATCGTCCGGAAATATCATCTCCCGACAGAATTTCCGAGAGAAGTTTCGGACGAAGCGGAAGGGATTTCCGAAAAAATCGATGCACGCCAACTCGAGGGACGCGAAGATTTGCGGAAAGAATTTATCGTCACCATCGATCCAGATGATGCGCGCGATTTCGATGACGCGATTCACGTTGAGAAACTGGAGAACGGCGGTTGGCATCTTGGTGTGCACATTGCCGATGTCGCCGCTTACGTAGCGCCGGCCAGCGCGCTCGATCGCGAAGCGCGCCGGCGCGGAAACAGCGTCTACCTGCCTGACCGTGTGATTCCTATGTTGCCAGAGCGTTTGAGTAACGGCGTGTGCAGTCTCAACGCCGGCGTCGATCGGCTCACTCACTCGGTTTTCATTCAGTTCGATAAAAACGGGGTCGCGAAAAGCGCGCGCTTTGCCCGCAGCATGATTCGAAGCGCGCACCGGCTTACTTACAAGGAGGCGTACGCGATTTTGAAGTCCGCGCCTCGCGATAGACTGGGTGAACGGCTGCACGTCGCCTGGGAACTCGCTTCATTATTGCGTCGGAAACGATTCGCGCACGGCTCGCTCGACCTTGATTTTCCGGAAGTAAAAGTGTGGCTCGATAACAACGGCTATCCCGCGAAACTCGAGCGAGTCGAGAATGATGAATCGCACCAATTAATTGAGGAATGCATGCTGGCCGCCAACGAAGCCGTAGCACGCGAGCTGAAGAAGCGCGCCATCCCAACGATTTATCGCATCCATGAGAATCCAGATCCGGAGAAACTGGCGGAGTATCGCGAATTTGTTCTCAGTTTTAACTACAACGTTGGCGATCTAGCACATCGCGCTGAGGTGCAGCGTCTGCTTGCCGCGATTCGGGGAAAACCCGAAGAGCAAGCACTAAAAATCGGCTTGCTCAAAAGCTTGAAACGCGCGCGCTACTTTCCGCAGCCGCTCGGCCATTATGGACTGGCAAAGCCCAACTACCTGCATTTCACCAGTCCGATTCGGCGTTATGCCGATCTGGTCGTGCATCGCGCATTGGCACAGCGCGACGGGAAACAGCAACCGCGAATCGACATGAGCCAGATCACCTCGATCGCAGAGCACGTTTCAACAACCGAGCGCGTCGCGGCCGATGCAGAAATCGAATCGGCTCGGATGAAGAAGCTCGAGTTCTTCCAACGCCAGCTCGACGAACGCAACCCGCAGATCTTTCGCGCCGCAATTGTCGATGTCCGTAATTACGGCCTCGCCGTTGAACTGCCGGATGCGCTTATTACGGGTCTCGTCCATGTCTCTTCGCTGGCGGACGATTTTTATTTATTCGAGCCAGCTCAACGGCGCCTCATCGGCAGACGATCGCGCAAACGATTCAGCGTAGGCGATGAGGTGCGGGTGTTCGTCGTGCGCGTCGATACCTTCAAACGGCAAATCGATTTCGCGATCGCATCGGAAGCGCCTAGGAAACGAGACCGCAGCAAGCGATCGCCGGCGAAAGCAAAGATGTAAGCGGGCAGCGGCGCCTGCGCATACGCGCAAGAACCGGCTTGCAACCGGGAGCAGCTTTCTACATCACTTCTCGTCTTTTGCGTAAAATTACTTTGCTTTTCTTGCGCTTTTTTCTGTAGAATGCTGACGCAGTCGTTCTTAGGCGGAAGGCTACGAAGGTGTGGAGCACCAGTTCATGAACGGTTCACCCGCTATCCAAAGCGCCAATGGTGGCGCGATAGCATTCACCACCACTCATTGGAGTGTCGTGCTCGAAGCGCAGGGCGAATCACCCGCTGCACAGAGAGCACTCGAAATACTCTGTCGAACTTATTGGCGACCTCTCTACGGATTTGCCCGGCGGCAAGGCCTTACACGAGAAGAGGCGCAGGACCTAATCCAGGAATTTTTTGCGCGCCTGCTCGAACATAGAAATTTAGACACAGTCCGGCGCGA
>QHNJ01000014.1 GCA_003218395.1 Verrucomicrobiota bacterium | reverse complement strand
AATCGCTTCCGAGAACGAGTACTCGGTGAATCGCCTCTCTAGGAACTACTTCTTTTTCACTGAGCGCCACCGGGATCACCAAAGATAACGAAACGAAAAATGTTATGGGGGCGCGCGGCCGTTGCTTATTTCTTTTTCCATTGAGCGCCGCCGAGCAGTGGCAAGACGAACAGGTTCGCCAGAATGTCGATGATTAGGCCTGCGAGCACAACGAGACCGAAGCGTTGCGTCGGTGGAAAATCTGAGAGCACGAAAATGGCAAAGCCAGCGGCGAAGATCACATCCGAATAGACAATTCCGCGCCATTGTTCTTCGCGCCCGGCTACCCATGCTGACCAGCCTTTCTTTCCATCGCGTTGCGCGCGGCGCACGCCAAAGACGAGATGAATCATGGAATCGATCGCTATGCCGATGCAGACATTCGTCGCTGGCGCCGAAATAACATCCATCGGCACATGGAACCAACCGATGCCGCCGAGCATGCATAGCGGCACCAGGGTCAGACTTATGATCATCGCCACTGCTCCCCGAACCGATCGGGCAACGATCCAGGCGATGATAATGAACAACAGATTTAACCAGAACAGACCAGTGACCAGGCTCGACGCGACGAGCTGCGCCAGCCGGCCCTGCAAATAATAAATGCCGCCGACAAGTTCCGGCTTGAACCCATACTTCCGGCAAATCGCGCGCAGATCGTTCACGACCTCGAGTCGGTGCTTCTGATGACGGCTTTCGAGCATTCGAATGAGGAACACCGCCTCGGTGCGGTCCTCATTCACAAAACTCTTGCTCACGCGCGCGTACTTCGGTTGCTCCATGATCTCCATCATTTTCTCGTAACTCACCAGGAACGAGAAGGGCGTGCGGTCGCCCTCGGCCAGCAATGTCGGAAGCGAAACGACCGTGCCGACGTCCTTGTTATTTTCCAGCGCGCCGTGCAGTGTCCAGAGCTTCTGGTAAGCAGCATCAGTGTTCAGTTTGCTGCCATCGGCTGGGGAGACGACGAGCGTGAGCGGGTTTGAGCCTCCGGTGTGATCGACGTATTCAAGACCATCGCGCAGTTCCGTATGCGGCTTGAAATAATCAAGCAGACTCGGGTCGGTGTTGACCCGGGTGAGGCCAACTCCCAAGCCGATGCTGACGAGAATGACGCCTAACGAAAGCAGCCCGAACCGGCGCGACCAAAACCAGTGCGGCGGTTCCTGTTCCACGAGTTTGCTTTCGCGCGGCACCGCCCAGCGCAGAAACGGTGGATACATGACATACGCGCAGATAAATGCCACCATCGTCCCAAGCACGCCGCCGAATCCGAGCTCGCGCAGCGGCTTCGCCTGAACAATCAACAAACTGCCGAACCCTAACGACGCGCACACCATCGACCAAAACGACGCCGGAAGTGTCATCCGCAGTGCGGCGGCTGCGAGATTCGGCGCCTCCTTCCCAAGTCGGCCCTTTCGATCAGCGAGCGTCTGCCAGTTAAACGTCATGTAAACGAGATGCGACAGCGCCACGATAAACACGATCGTGCCAAGATTTACCGTCAGGATACCGATCTTTTTGCCGAACATTGACTGCAACAGCAGTGTCAACAAAACCGCGCTTGTACAAGTAGCGAGCATTCCCAGAAACACGCGCGCCGAGCGGAACATCGCCGCCATGGTGAGGCCAAACAAAACCACCGCGGTGAGGCTGAAGTACCAGAAATCATGCTCCAGGCTGCGCCGGATCATCTCTACTACGTAGGGCGGTCCGGCGATGTGAATTCGAAAATCTTTGTCATCGAGCTCATGCATGATGCGCTGGACACGCTTGATCAGCGCCTCCGTGTTTTTCCCCTCGAGGAAAACAATGAGATTGCTCGCCTTGCGATCCTTCGCGATCAGCAGTCTGCTCCAAAATGGGCTCGCCACCGCGTCTTGAAAGCTTTTCGGCCCGGCAGTCAGGCTCTTGACCGAGTTCACCCCGTCGATGCTGTCGATCTCCTGCGTGAGTTTTTGGATTCGACCGAGATACCGTGGCGAAGAAATATCACGCGATGACACTGTCAGGATCAGCTCCGGTCGCGACGGGAAATGCTGCTCAATCTTTTTGGATTGAACGACGCCAGGATCGCTGGTGGAAAAGAAAAAATTCTCGTCCACTACCGGCTTAAGATCGACAAACGCTGCCACCAGGATAAGCAACACGATCGTGACAGCGAGCATTTCCCAATGCGAGCCGAGCGGGATCAGTTTATCGCGAATCGTGCGCTTCATCGCTTCAGCATCGAATTCTCACGTAACCGTATCTCCGATCGCCACCGCACCCCATGCAATATTGCCAAATAAACCTAAATGATTTTCACCGGGCACTTCGGCAGGGCCGCTAAGAACGCCCTTCCGTACGGCTTGGTCACGATGCGGTTATCCAGAATGACGATAATGCCGCGGTCGCCCTTCGTTCGGATCAAACGGCCGACACCCTGACGAAGTTTTAGAATCGCTTCCGGCAAGGAATATTCGATGAACGGATCGCCGCCCCGCTCCTCCACGAATTCAAGTTTCGCTTCGATCAACGGATGGTCCGGCACGGCAAACGGCAGCCGCGTGATGATCACATTCGAGAGAGCCTCGCCCGGAACATCGACTCCCATCCAGAAGCTGTCCGTCCCAAAGAGCACACTGCGCGGTGTTGCCTTGAATTGCTCGAGTAAACGGCCGCGCGGCGCCCCCCCACCCTGCACAAAAAGATTGAATTTCTTTCGCGAAAAAAATTCACCCATTTGATCGGCCACCTGTCCCATGCTGCGGTAATTCGTAAAAAGGACAAAAGCGCGTCCCTCCGTTTCCTCCACAAAATGCGCGATCCAATGCTCGAGCGCTTCCTCGTAACCCGCCTCGCGCGGGTCAGGCATTTTCTGCACAATGAAAATCTTCATTTGCGTGCGAAAATCGAATGAACTCCCGAGCAGCAACGGTTCTGCCTCGTCTGCGCCGATGCGCTGACGAAAATAAGCGAGATCCGGACGGCCGACCGCGAGCGTCGCGCTCGTCATGATGCAAGAGCAATCTTCGCGAAAGATCATGCGCCGCAGTACCGGCGCGACATCGATGGGCGCCGCGTTCAGCGAGAGAAACTGCGCGGTCTTGCCAGTGCGCTCGACCCAGTAAACGTGTTCGCGAGCGCTTTGCTCCAGGAAGATGGCAATGCCGTCGCGCGCATCGCGAATCCGCCTGCCGAGCTCGTGCAATTCGGCCTTCAGAAATTCATCATCCGCGCGTTTGCTGACGTCCGCGATACGCGCCTGTAATCCAGTCAAACGTCCAGTGATCATGTCGGGAACCAACTCCGGCGCGCGAACGCGAAATTCGCGGCCCTTCCGGAAATCGCAGGCTGATTCGATTACCGCGAAAAACCTTTCCAGTTCATCGACAAGCTCGGCCGCCAATCGCACCCCGATTGCGTCGCGCATGATCGTGAAGAGCCCCTTGCGCGTTCGCGCATTGTAGAGTCGCTGGATTGTCGATCTTAGCCCGTATTGTGAGATGCCGATGCCTATCTGCCGCGAAGCGACTTGCTCGACCGTGTGCGCTTCGTCGAAAATGATGAAGTCGTTTGGGAAAAGGTAACCGCTTTCGCGTTCTTCCTGTTGGTCTGGACTTCCCAGAAGCATGAAAAGCAACGTGTGATTGATGACGATGACGTCCGACGAGAGAAGCCGCTTGCGCGCTTGCTGATAAAAGCAGGTCGATTGCTGTCCGCAGCTTTTCCCCGTGCAGATGTGCGGCTCGCTGCAAACCTGGGTCCAAACTTTTGGATCAGGCTCAACCGACAAATCACTGAGCGAGCCGTCGCGGGTCGTCCCCACCCATTCCGCGAGTCTCGTCAGCTCGTTTTGCTCCGGCCCGGTGAAAAGCTCGTTTTGCTGCTGGAGGGCGCGTTCTAAACGCCGCGGGCAAAGATAATTATGTCGCCCTTTCATAAGGGCAGCTTCGAATTCGACCGGCAAAATCTTCTTTAAGATGGGGATATCCTTGTAAAGAAGCTGTTCCTGAAGATTGATGGTATGCGTCGAGACGATTGCCTTTTTGTGCTGCTCGAGCGCAAAGAGAATTGCCGGCGTGAGATAAGCCAGCGATTTGCCGACACCGGTGCCTGCTTCAACAACGAGATGCCGCTCCTCCTCCAGCACTCGTGCCACAGCCGCTGCCATCTCCTGCTGTTGCGGACGGAACTCGAAGTTCTTCGCCTTTGAGAGCTGCCCATTCTCGGAGAAAATTGCGCGAACTCGTTCGACAAATTCGGTGCCGAGAGAATCTTTCAGCGCAATCATTTGGAAATAGCCCAGCGTTTTAACGCTGGGGTAGAAATAACGCCATTTTCCAAGTCCCGAAAGGGATGGCAGAGAATTTCTTTCGTCCCTGACGGGACTCGATTTTCTCTCGTAAAAACCCAGCGCTAAAACGCTGGGCTATTGTCTGTTTGCGGAAATGCTATTGTAATTCCCAAATCGCAAATCGAAATTCGAGAATCCCGTGAGACTCCTCGATCGCTACGTCATTCGCAATTTCTTGCAGGTTTATTTCTACTGCATCGCCGGCTTTATCTCGATCTGGCTCATCTTCGACATCAGCGACAATATTTCGACATTTATCGACGAGCACGTCGGTCTTCTTCTCGTTGTTCGTTATTACGCCACACAGGTCCCACAGGTTTTCATCATTCTCCTGCCGGTTTCCCTCCTGCTCGCGCTCCTTTTTACCCTGGGACGCATGTCGCGTGCGAACGAAGTCGTGTCCATGCTTACTGCGGGCGTAAGTCTTCCGCGCGTTCTCCTCCCGCTGATCGGCATGGGGCTGCTCACGGTGGCGGCGAGCATGGTGCTAAATTATTCGCTGGCACCACACGCGGAAATGGCGCGCAAAACATTCCTCTCAGACACGCGGGTGCGCCCCGCGCGCTATATCGAGGGACAAATCTTTCGCAATCGAACGGACTTGCGCACCTGGTTCATTCAGAATTTTCTCCCTCGCGGCAATACATTCAATAACGTGCAGGTGCTTCAACAGGACGCCAACGACAACATTGTGATGAATTATCTCGCGGCGCGCGCCACTTACCGCCCGGAAACGAAAACCTGGGATCTGGAGAATGTGAAGGTGGTTCATTACGACCACGCCGGAAATATCGTCGATGAGCAGATTTATCCGTCGCTAAAGATCGAGCACTGGACCGAAACACCTTTCCGGCTAGGCAGCGCAAATGAGCGCGCAGAATTCCTAAGCCTGCCAGAATTGCGAGAGTATCTGCATTTCAATTCGGATTTTCCCCCTACTTTGCTCGCGCCATTTCGCACCCATCTGCAGTATCGCCTCGCCTTACCGTGGACGTGCCTGGTTGTTGTCTGCATCGCGGCCCCGCTTGGAATCGGCTACTCCCGCCGGGGCGTGTTATCAAGTGTTGCGGCGGCGGTTTTCCTCGTTTTTTCGATGAACTTTCTGGTCCACCTTTTTCTCGCGCTCGGCGAAGGCGACCGAGTCTCTCCCTGGGTCGCGGCCTGGATGCCGAACCTTCTCTTCGCTGCGATCGGTCTCTATCTGTTCTATCTTCGTGCTTCCAACCGGGAAGCGCCCGGCTTTCATCTTTTCACTGCGCGGCGTATGGTTGCACAATGAACCCGCTCCCAAATGAATGGTCGATCAAGCATCGAGCGGATGCCTGTGCGGTAACCCATCGGCCCTTTGCCGCCGGGGAATATTTTTACACCCTGCTTTTTCACGACGCAGATGGTTATCGACGGGAGGACTTGAGCGATGAGGCGTGGCGGAACCGGAATGAGAACATTCAGCCGTTTTCATTTTGGAAATCACGTTATGAGCCTTTGCCGCCACAGTCGCCTGAGCCTCTGGGCAGGGAAAATGCGGAGCAGCTCTTTCGCCGTTTAATTGCATCGGACAATCCGCCCGCAAACGCGTGTTACGTTCTCGCCGCGATGCTCGAGCGCAAACGGGTTTTGAAACAAGTGAAGACCGAGCACAATGCAAATGGACGTGTCTTGATCTACGAACAGGGCGTCACGGGCGATGTCTTTATCGTGCCGGAACCCCAGTTGCGCCTCGACGAGCTGGAAAACGTGCAAAATGAAGTCGCTCAACTCCTCCAGACAGCGGCGCAGAGTTGAAAAGACCGCCATGTGATCCTGATTCTTTTTGAATGACTACAGAAACAGCAGCCGTTAAAAGGCAAATCAAGCGGCGCCTTACGTCTCGCCGTGGTCGGCGGCGGTTGCTCCGGCCTGCAATACGTGATGGATTTGGTAGACGGTCCCAAAGAGCGCGACATTCTCGTGCCGACTTCGAATGTCCGCCTCGTTGTCGATCCCAAGAGCGCTCTCTTTGTTAGCGGCTCGGTGCTCGATTACAGCGAAGACCTGCAAAAAGGTGGCTTCAAAGTCACGAACCCGAACGCTGTCGCCCATTGCTCCTGCGGCGAAAGTTTCGCTGTTTAATTAATAAGACCGTCTGAGGGGCGAAGGAAGAGCAACGGCGTTATCTGTTCATTTGAACTTGCGTCGCCGACAATTTCGACGATCGTAAAAGATGCTGACGGAGCGGCAGAAAAACGTGCTCGATTTTATCCAGCGCGAGCAACGCGAGAAAGGAATTACGCCAAGCACCCGAGAAATCCAAAATCATTTCGGATTCGCGAGTCAGACTTCGATAATGCAGTACATCGCCGTGCTCGAGCGAAAAGGTTTTCTCGACCGGCACGCGCGTAAGGCCCGGGCGTTGATTACTCCAGCGATGAAAGTCAGGATCGCGGATATTCCAATTTACGGGCAGATCCCAGCGGGGATGTCGGCTTTAACCGAGCAGACTATCGAAGGCCACGTGTCGCTCGATACGCGCTCAGCCAATGTTTCAAAAAATCGCGGCACATTCGCCTTGCGCGTCCGTGGCGACTCGATGATCGGCGCGCACATCGTCGATGGCGACATCGTGGTTTTGGAAGACAGCAAAGAGGTGCACAACGGCGATATCGTGGCGGCGTTGATCGACGGCGAGACGACGCTGAAGCGCTACGTGGTAGAGCGTGGCTGGCCTTATCTGAAGGCGGAAAATCCGCGGTATCCAAAATTGATCCCAGCGCGCGAGTTGAAAATCCAAGGTGTCATGGTCTCGCTGGTGCGGAAGCAAGAGCGGCGGAAGAGGCACTGAGACAGAGGACAGAGATCGGAACAGCCACCTTGCCGTGGGCTACCGCGCGGCATGCAGCAAATCAGACATCAAATCGGCTGCGAATGCACTGGGTAAAACATAGTATTACATCATGACCAAGACGATCTCGAAGGTGGGCAATTCCCAGGGCATTATTTTCGATACGGCGCTGATGGATCTCGCGCGGATAAAGGTCGGCGATCAGGTCAATGTGACGGTCGTCCCGGAAAGCGGCGCAATCGTGGTCATGCCTATTCGCAAAGGCCCCTCGCAAAAGGAAATCAAATCGGCGATTAAGAAAACGGCGAAAGATTACCGCACAACCTTGCGCAAGCTCGCGTGAGCGCGACCCCGGATGATTGCTTTCATCTTACAATCGACGTGGTGCGTGAGATTCACGAGGAAGCACTAAAAAGGTTCGGCGGACTAAAAGGTGTTCGCGATGAAAACCTGTTAACCTCCGCAGTGCTGACTCCGCAGTCGAGCTTCGGCGGCAAATCTCCTTACACTGATCTTATCGATATAGCTGCAGCGTATCTTTTTTACATTTGCGTAATCATCCGTTTCTCGACGGGAACAAACGTACGGCGATGATAGCGGTGATCGTGTTTTTGCGGCTCAACAGAATCGATCCAGCCCCCGACAGCGAGCGATGGGAAAGGTTGATGTTGGATATGGCGGCGAGCAAAATCGATCGGCAAGAAACTGCCGAGCGTCTGCGCAAGCTGGTAAGGGGGTCGGTGCGCAGTTAATCCTGAAAAAGGTTAATGTTCTATTGAACATGTCAGTCGCTTATGCCATTTTCTTCGATGGCTATGAGCGGCAAGATTATTGATCTCCGCAACCTTCTTGCGAATCGTTTCCCACACGCGCCCATGCCCGCGGGAACGCGTTTAGTCACCGGTTTATCTTTTCTGGATGAAGCGATTGGCGGCGGATTGCCCAAAGGCGCGATCACGGAATTGATCAGCCCAGAGGTTAGCGCCGGAAGCGCATCGCTGATTCATGCACTCCTCGAGACCGCACAGCGCGATTGTTATTTCCTCGCGTTGATCGATGGGCGGGATTCCTTTGATCCGCAGCCACTGGGTAATGCGTGTTTGGGCCATCTGCTTTGGATGCGCTGCACCAAAGCTCTTGAAGCGATCAAAGCAGCCGATTTGCTTTTGCGCGATGGGAATTTTCCGCTCTTGATTGTCGATCTTGTGCTCAATCCACGGGAAGAATCGCGCAAAATTCCCCAGACGAACTGGTATCGTTTGCAACGATTGGTCGAATCCACCTCTACCGCATGTCTGGTCCTGACACGGCAAGGGAGGGTCAGCAGCGCGCAATTGAAAATTGTTCTCGAAAATATGTGGAACCTGGAAAGTTTTGAACAAGAGGACGCGATTTCGCGGCTGCGAATTCGCGTGCAACGATCGCACCTCCGGCGAGAGCAGATCAAAATAGGAGGGGCCGGTTGATGTTTGCCAGCATTTATTTGCCGAACTTCTATTTGCAGGCGGCAATGCGTCATCAGCCGGAACTGCACGCAAAACCGGTGGCATTGATAGAGGAACAGGAAAAAAAACCGCTTCTCATTCAATTGAACGAGGTCGCCGAAAAGGCGGGCATTCGCAAAGGAATGACGCCAAGTCAGGCTCTAGCGCGATCTTTGGACGTCGTCATCAAGGCGCGCACACACACGCAGGAAAAATCGATCCAGGAATTGTTACTTCACTACGCGTTTACGCTCAGCCCATTTTTAGAAGCCACCGCGCCCGGTGTTTGCACCATTCAATTTACCGACAATCGCGATCTGACAGCCAAGGTTTCGCGCGTAATTGCGCAATTCGCCGAATGCGAAATTACCGCACAAGCCGGGATTGCTCCTACACCCGATGCAAGTTTTCTTACCGCGCATCTGGCACGGCCGGCTTTAGAAATCGATGACGCAAAAGAATTTCTCGCGCCATTGCCTATCGAGACGCTCGCGATGATCGGCACATAGACTTTTAGTCTGTGCGGCCAGCGGGTTTAAAACCCGCCGCTGGCCACACAAAGCGCAGCCTTATGTTCCAGTTACGTCATGGGCCGTCGTTCGATCAAAAGGCGATAAACAAGACCACCCAGCGCCCCGCCCAGCAACGGTCCGATCCAATAAACGTAATGATCGTGCCAGAAATTTGCCGCAACAGCCGGGCCAAACACGCGTGCGGGATTCATGGCCGCCCCGGTAAGCGTTCCCCCAAACAGAATGTCGAGAGTGATTGTCGCTCCAATGACGAGGCCGGCGACGCGCCGCGGCCCGCGTTCATCGACGGCGGTGCCATGAACCACAAACACGAGAAAGAAAGTTAGAATCCCTTCGACCAGAATTCCCTGCCACGCGGTAAGATTAATGGCGAGCTGTGGAGTGCCAGTGACGACGACCTCGCGTCCGAAGAGACCGCGACAAATCAGGGCAGCGCAGATTACGCCTAGACATTGCGCGATCCAGTAACGAAGCGCGTTCGTCCATTTCATGTGACCGCCGCAAACGAGGCCGAAAGTCACTGCCGGATTTAACTGGCCTCCCGAGATGTGCAGGGTGGCGGACACAAAAGCCGCAATCGTCAGACCGTGAGCGAGCGCGACTGCAAGCACATCATGCCCGGCTGTTTTGATTGCGCCGATCCCGACAAAGATCAGTGCGAACGTTCCAATAAATTCTGCGAGGAGTGGACGAAGCTTGGCCATACACCAATCCAATCGAATCAGCCGCGCGTTGGCAACTGTTTGTCGATCCCGCGCACCTCATCCGGCGCAGGGAAGAACTCGCTGCCTCTCACAGAAGCGCAGGCACCGACGCGCAGCAATGTCGATCTAACCGCCTGCGTAATTTGGGTATCTTTCGTGCAACTCCCGGGCCAGCCGATCTGCTTCGTCGGTTTTGCCAGCTTGCCGATATGCCAGGGCCGCCTTGTCCAACGCGCGAGGAGTAATAGCTGGATCATCGTAAAGCAACGCGACACCCTTAAAAGCCTTGCCAGCGTCATCGAAATTCCCGCGCTCCAGTTGAACCTCGCCCGCCAGGAGACGCGCTTCAGCATTCACGCGACCCTCAGGTTGCAGCGCCATGATCTCTTCGGCAATCTTCTGAGCGTCGTCCGGTTTGTGCGCACCGATCTTGACCGCGCCGAGCGCAAGCAACACTTTCGCCTTTCCTGCCGGGTCTGTGGCGACCTGCAAATACTTGGCAAATGCATCCTCGGCTTCCGGCAAATTTTTCAGCTTCGTGGCCGCGTCTCCCAGGTAAAACAAAAAATCGGGTTTAAGGCTGCCACGATTGTCGATCTTTCCAAGCGCGCTCAGATATTTTTCGGCGGCTTCGAAGTTTTTCTCGTTGTAATATTCGATTCCGAGCCACTCGAGGACTTCTGGCGGCACATTAGCATTCGGGCTGTTGACCATGAAATTGTTCACTTCTTTGGTAAGAGCAGGCCGATCTTTTAAATAAAACTGACACAAAATCAGCCGGAGCGACGCGAGGTTGTAGTACTGCTCTTTATTCAGTTGGCGCGCAGCATTGAGCGCAGTCATCGCGGTTTTATAATCCTTCGCTTCAAACGCGGCCTTGCCGATGTAGTATTGCGCCTGCGCTGCGACAGAACTCTTAGGGAATTCTTTCAGGAGCTGGCGAAAGGTTTCGACCATGCCTTTCGTTTTGTCCTGTTGTCCAAGGATCAAAGCCTTTAACTGCAGCGTTGCTTCCCGCTCGTGCGCACTGGGATACTTGGTGAGGATCGTGTTTAAATCGGAAAGCGCAGCATCGTAGTTTTTATTCTGTTCGTAAGCCAAAGCGCGCTGAGCCAAGGCGGCAGGCACCTGGGGGTTATCTGGAAAGGCCTGCACGTAATACGTGAAAGCTTCGATAATATCAGGAACGTTTTTCGTCTGCACATGACACAGGCCAAGCTTGTAGGCTGATTCCGCACGCAACTTTGGCGAAAGCTGAGAGGCACGCAGTTCCCCGTAAATTGACGCCGCCTCGGTGTAGTTCTGTTGTTTGTAAAGCGCTTCAGCTTTTAAGAGTTTCGCCTGGTCGGCGCGTTCGTCTGTAGGATTCGTTGCCAGGAAGTCCGCCACTTTCGCGAACAGCGCCGATGGATCGGAGTTGTATACGTTAATCAGCCGCTGATAGGCAGCGTCCTTTGCTTCTTCCCGATCCGGGTACTTAGCCATGATTTGGCGATAAAGATCTTCGGCTTGCTTTGCGTGACCAAGTTGCCGCTCACTGTTTGCGGCAAGCAACAACACCTCGGCCTGAGCCGCTTCCGGAAGCTTATCCTGCTCTTTCTGGTAATCGGCGAGTAATTGCGCGTACTGGCCGCTCTGATATTGCAAACGGCGCAGCCCGACCTGCGCAATCGCTCGAAATTTTCCGGCTTCCGGCAGGCTGCGACCTTTTTGTAATAGGTTTGTAGCTCTATCGACCATCGCCTTGTCCATCTTGCCCTTATCAGCCTGCACAAGATCGAGCGCGATCATGCCACCGCGCACCGCTGACTCGGCTTTTAAAGCCGGCTTTTGCGTTTCATTCGAGAGAGCTTCGTATTGCTTCAGCGCATCCATTTTTCTTCCCCGTCCAATCAGAATAGATGCTGCTGTCCATCGTGCGTCCTCGCGATAGGGATTCGGGTTTCCAGACTCGGCAACCTCAAGATAAATATCGGATGCCTCCTCTTTGCGACCGAGAACCTCGAGGCAACGCGCTTCGAAATAGCGTGCAGAAAGCGCCACTGCCGATTCCTTTGATTTCGCTGCGGAGCGATGAAAGAGCGGAAGCGCCGCGGCATAGTCCTTCTGCGTGAAAGCCGTTTCAGCGAGAGCGTAAGCGGCGGGTCCGGCGAATTCGCTGTCGCCGTAGTCGTTCAGCACTTTTTGGAAGTTTGTGCGAGCGCTCGAGAGGCGATCGAGATTTCGATAGCATTCGCCCAGCGAAAAATAAGCGTTCGCCCGGCCGGAAAGCCCCGGATAATCATCGAGATATTTTTGATATTCCGGGATCGCCAGATCGTAAAGCTTGCGCGTAAAAAGCGCGTTGGCGTAATCGAGCTGGCGGCGGTCAGGCGCTTCGTTTTCGCGCGCTGGCTGTCGTTCGGAAAAGTCTTCCGCTGGAGGGCGAGGCGTTGTTGCGGCTGGTTCCTCGAAGGGAATAGCGCGCGCGACCGGCGGTTCCTCTACGGGCCGAGCCCGACGCACTTCGGGCGCCCATTGAGCGACGGCTGCGCTCGGCACTGAAAGCAGCATCACCAGTCCCAAAAGACCGGTTGCGCTGCGCGCCGTTCTCATTTCGCTGTTGCGAAAGCCACGTTGGTTATTCCTGCTTCGGTGCAAATGTTTAAAACACCAATAATGTTCTTGTAAGCGCCAGCCTCATCGCCACGGATCACCACGGCTTGCTCGGAGTTGAGTTGAACCAGACTTCTTAGCAATTCGCTCAGTTCAGGACCGTTCAGAGTGCGGCGGTTCACGACAACATTGCCGTCCGCTTTCACGTTGACCACAACATCTCCGATTGGCGCAGTTTTCTCTTTCGCAGCCGAAGCTTTTGGCACCCTGACATCGAGTTCGTTCTCAGTGCGGGCCGCGTTCCACGTCAGCAGAAAAAAAATCAATAGCAGCAACAGCACATCGACCAGCGGCGCCAGTTGAATACCGGGATGATGCAGGGGCGCGTGACCACGTAGATTCATATTACGAAGGAGACGATGTCGGTCTTGCGAATTACTGGCGAGATGGGCAGCTTACAGTTCGTCCTCGATCAGCACCGGGGTTCGCTCGACCCGCTTGCCGTACTGCAACGAAAGCAACGCCAAGACATGCGTCGAAGCAGCTTCCAATTCCGAGATCAACTTTTGGGCTCTTCCCCGGAAAAAAGCGTAGAACATCATCGCCGGAATACCGATAGCCAGCCCGGCGGCCGTGTTGACCAGCGCTTGACTGATCCCTCGTGAGAGAGCCACATAACGCGCGGACCCAATATCGGCTCCAAGTGCGCCGAAGGAATGGATAATCCCAAAGACCGTGCCAAGCAGGCCCAGCAGCGGCGCGATCATTCCAATATCGGCAAGATAAGTAACACGATTATTCAGACTGGCCGCGACTCGCGATCCTTCCGTCTCGGCAATTTCGCGGACTTGCTGAAAATCTGCATGCGGGTTTTTGGTTGTGAAATCGAGCATTTTTTGCACGACCCGCGCGATCGCTTCCCCATGCCGATTGGAAACGGCGAGTAATCCTAGATAATCGCGTTTCCGTAAAAGCGCATCTGCCGTAGCCATGTAACCGCTCGAAACCACCGCGCCACGCCGGATCGTCATCAGATAAACAATCACGAGCGCCACGGAAAAGATCGATAAGAGAAAGAGCGGAATCATCACCGGCCCAGCGTTGATGAGTGTATCCATAATGGTTTGTGAGTGCGGAACATCCGGCACCAGCGGCGGTGTGGCCTCCTGCGCAAGCAACGAAGGTGCGCCGGCAAGCGCGGCAAACAGCAGGAACGAAATCTTCATGCCAGAAATTTTGTAACGATAGGCAGCGCGATTAGGGGATGCAAATGCACAACTGAGAGATGACAACGTTCATCGTCTTAAGCGCTATTGTCATTCCGAGCTGAGCGCAGTGGAGTCGAGGAATCTTTCATTGTTAACAGTAATCCCGCAGCCGCGTGAGACTTGGCTCAACATGACACGAGATCAAACACAAATCGGCTCGCCAGGTTGCTAAACAAATCGATCGCCGCCGGCCCAGCGGCACACGCGGAAAATATGCGCCGGCTGAATTTCGGGATCGAGCTCGACGTAATTACGGCGGCCGCGCCAGATATAACGCGCGTCGCTGAGCAAATCGTGCACTTCATAGACGTCGCTCTCCATTTGCCCGAACTGATCAATCGGCACATCGACGAAAGAATGTTGTTTACGATGCGGATCGAGATTCACTACGACGAGGATAATGTTGTCGCGCGCAGCGGTCATTTTGCCGTAAAAGAGGATTGCGTCGTTCTCAGCGGGATAGAATCGCAAATTGGTGTAAGACCGAAGCGCACGGTTTTCCTTTCGGATTTTGTTTAGCCGCGCGATCCAGTTCTTGATGTTTCCCGGCGCATTCCAATCGCGCTCTTTAAATTGGTACTTTTCGGAATCGAGATATTCTTCGCGATCCGGCAAAGCTTCGTTCTCGCACAACTCGTATCCGCTGTAGATGCCGTAGAGCGTTGAGAGCGTAGCGGCGAGAGCCACGCGAATCATAAACGCTGGCCGGCCGCCGTCCTGAAGCACAAACGGCAAGATGTCCGGCGTGTTCGGCCAAAGATTAGGGCGGAAATATTCGCTCATCTCGATTTGCGTCAGTTCCGTAAAATATTCGATGAGCTCGCGCTTCGAATTTCGCCATGTGAAATAGGTGTAGCTTTGGTTGAAGCCAGCTTTGGCCAGCGCTTTCATCATCTTCGGCCTCGTGAACGCTTCAGAGAGAAAAACGACGTCGGGATATTTGGCGCGGACACCCTTTGTCAAATACTCCCAGAAAGCGACAGGCTTGGTGTGTGGATTATCAACGCGAAAGATGCGCACGCCGCGCCCCGCCCAAAAAAGGACGATGCTCTTCATCTCTGCCCACAACTCGCGCCAGCTTTCACACCGAAAGTTCAGCGGATAAATGTCTTCGTACTTTTTCGGCGGATTCTCCGCATATTTGATCGTGCCGTCCGGGCGCTTGTAGAACCAATCCGGATGCTCTTTAACATAAGGATGATCGGGTGAGCAATTGATCGCGAAATCGAGCGCGATTTCCATTCCGCGTTTTCGTACCTGTTTTTGAAGCCAATCGAAATCGGCCAGCGTCCCGAGGGAAGGCTCGACCGCTTTGTGTCCGCCCGCTTCACTGCCAATTGCCCACGGCACGCCTGGGTCGCCCGGTTTACAGGTGATCGAGTTATTGCGGCCCTTGCGATTCGTATGACCAATGGGATGAATCGGCGGAAAATAAATAACATCAAAGCCCATTGCCTTTGCGTCATCGATTCGTGGCAAACAATCGCGGAAAGTCGAACCGCGATCGCCGCGGCCTTCCGCCGAGCGCGGGAAAAATTCATACCATGCACCGATCAACGCAGCCGGGCGATCGACAACAACGCGCGGAGCCGGAGCATAGTGTGTCGCGTTGGAGCGGTCCGGATAAGTCGCCATCAGCACCTCGAGCTCGCCGGACTGCATGATGGCGTTAATTTCTGAATTGGCCGCCTTGGAGATTTGCTCGGAAAATTCCAGCAACCGCGCGGCGTCCGCCGGATCTCGCGCGCGCTGGGCAGCCTCCCCAATCAAAGCCGCGCCTTCTATTGCTTCGCTCCGCAGCGCAGAAATACCAGCCTCAAATTTGGCCGCGAACTCGCGTTGCCAACTGCGAAAACTGTCGGTCCATGCTTCGATCGTGTATTCGTAAATGGCGCTATCGTAAAGAGTACATACGGCGCGCCAGCGGTCGTTATCGACGAAAATCATTGGGGTTTCGCGCCACGCGCGCTTTCCGATAACGCGCCACTTCAGGACAGCCGCAACAACATCGTGTCCATCCTTAAAAATGTCCGCTTCGACCACCAGATCTTCGCCAACGATGCGCTTTATCGGATAACGACCGCCGTCAATCAGCGGCTGTAAGTTCTCGATGACCGCGGAAGAAAAGGCCCGAGACATGGGCCATGAATCAACCGAAATTCGCTGACTGCGAAAGCAAAAATCTCGGTGATCCGAAGAAGACGAGTAGCCGTATTAGAGCGCGAAATAAAATGCGCACTCGTACAGCCCCGAGTTGCGTATCATTTGTCGGCGCACACGGGTGCCCAGAACGCCTTCGAACATGTCCTGCTCGAACCGGCCAATGATCGGGTAACGATCCAGCAAATTCATGATCGGCGAATGACACTCTAGAATCTTGGGGCCGTCCTCTTCTCCATTAGTGAACTGGGCCATGTAGCCTTCCCCGTCACGGAAGCGGGCGAGCCATTTGGCGCGCTCGGCCACTGTGTGCCCCTTCGCTTTAGCTTTGAGCGCCGCAATCTTCTTTTCGAAAATATTGTAAAGAAGCTTCTCCGGCGCGTTTGACCCATAAATTTCCTGGACCGATTTCAACAGATCAAGCGTGAACTGATGGCTATCGGCCTGAAAAAGATCATGGCTGCGGCGTGTAAGCCGGTAAACCATTTCCGGGCGGCCCATCTTCTGTGGACGGCGCCAGGTATCCAGATAACCATCGCGCTCAAGAGTGAGGCAATGCTGCTTGATACCCATGTAGCTCATCTTCATTTTTTCCACGAGCTCGTTGACGGACATTCCTCTGCTGCGCTTGAGCGAGTTAACAATTTCGAGCCGCTGGGTACGCCCAATTTCTGCGATTAAACGTTGATTCATAAAAATGAGAATCGAGGGGAGAACAACTGGAGAGAGGGACTTTACACGCCGTGTCATTTAAAACGCAAGTTTAAATTTATGCAACGCCCGAGCCGGCGCAGGAAATTACAGGACCGTCAGTATTTCTCTTCGCTTTCGTCGGGGCTGATTTCATGAAATAGCCTCAAGTAAAAAGGAAGTGGTGTTACTTCGACTTGAATCGCCGTCACTGAGCCGGAATCTTGCGGCCCAAATGCATCCAGCTTGCTACCAGAATCGTTGAAGCCGCGTTTCACATAACAAAGCGCGATTTCCTTTCCAATTCGGTCGCTGCGCGTTGCGCTCGTGATCCAGCCGGCTTCTTTGCCTTTCGCCGACGTGACGGCGAGTTTCATGTCTGCTTTAAGCGGGATATCCCCCAACGAAATTAGACCGCATAATCGTTTATTTGTCTGCCCTGACATCTTGATTCGCGAAATCACTTCCTGGCCAATATAGCAACCTTTCTCATAATCGATCGTCCGCTCTTCCAGGTTAGCCTCGATTGGAATAATCTCTTCCGTCAGCTCACGGCCCCAGCGTGGAATACCCTGTTCGATTCGCATGGTGTCCGCCGCAGCAGAATCGAGCAGGTCGCATGTTGACAATAGTTGTTCCGAAACAGCGTCATGAACCGCTCCGTCACGCCATATGTCCCACCCCGGCTCAGTGAAGCGGCGCACAGAAACAATCCGACAGTCGCTCAGGTTTGGCGCGGTCAATGACAATACGTGAAAGATCGAGAATCGATCAGTGACATCCTCAATCTGAACATCATCGGCGATCACATAGCGCTCCAGTCTGGCCGAGAGCGTTTCTCGAAGTTCAGGATCTGCATCGATCCAAAAACAGTCCGGCGCGGCGGAAATGAAAATGTGCGCGTTCATTTTACCCTTTGCATTCAGGACGCACGCCTCGATTGCGACGGTTTCGCCGGCCTTCCGCACATCATTCGTAATCTGCCCATTCAGAAAGCGGAGACGGTTGTTGCCCGTAACACGAAGTTTTGCGCGTCCGGATAAATCAAGAACAGCGCTCCGCCGTGTCTGGAGCGGCGGCGTCATACTTCTTTCGACGAGACAGGCCGTTTTAACAGTTGCCGCCACCGCCGCAGTAGCTGGGTGAGAAAGCCGCGACGCAACGCCGTCGCTTCCTTAGCCTCGTCGCTGTCTGGCGCTCTGGTAGGGCGAGACTGGGTTTGCCCTGAGGTTGTCGAATCGGAGCCGACGAATGATTCCACACCTCCCACAATCGCCTCAGCAGTGGTTCGCACATCAGCTTCTTCTGTTTCAGCTCCTTCCGACCCAGCCGATGCAATTTGGGACAAATATTTGCGCGCGACCGCCGAATAATCATCGTCTCCGTGACCCCATTGGATTTGCTCAACAAGCCGATCGCAGGCAGCAGCGGTCACGCCAAAGTCGAGGTAATGCGACAAACCGAGCTGATTGGCAATCTGCACATCTTTCAGCATGTGCTTTACCGAAAAGTGCGGCTCAAAATCCCGCTGGATCATTTTAGGCATTTTCATCGCCAGAGTCGTAGAATAACTGGCGTTGACTTGCATCGCCTCGACGAATTTTCCCAGGGGCACACCTAGAGCTTGGACCAGCGCCAAAGCTTCCGCGGTAGCTTGCACGCTTGCGGCCGTAACCATATTGGTTGCGATCTTGATTGCCGTCGCCTGTCCAATCTCACCGATCTCGATGATCTCTTTGCTGCTTGCTTCAAGAATGGGACGTGCTTCCCGCCATGCTGCCTCATTGCCGCCGATGTAATAAACCAACTCGCCTTTTCCGGCCGCGGCCTTGCTCCCCGTGAATGGCGCCTCGATAAAACGCGCGCCGCGACCTTCGACAATTTCCGCCGCGGCCCGCATCGAATCCGGAGCGACCGTGAATGCGCAATGACAATATGCCTGGTTGCGAGCTTTTCACTAAGCTGGTTGACGGTTTGCAGTAAAGCTTCGTCGTCGGAAACGTAGACCTGAATGTAATTACAGAGCCCGGCCAGTTCCGCAGGCGAACCGACAAAATTTGGAACAGGACGCGGCGTCCGGTTCCAAACGAAAACTGGAAACCCTTTCCGGCGCAGATTCCCGCTCACTCCACGACCGATAATCCCGAGGCCTATCACTCCAATGTTTTTGTGCTTTAGATGAGGCATGGCTGTCAGGCGATCTTTAAAGGCGAAAATGCCTGGTCAAAAGTGCGGGCAAAAGGCACGGCAGGCAATGCAGAAATTTGCAGATTGCGAGGGGTGCAATTAGGCATTTTCTGAGCGATTTTCGAAACTAGCCGAGGCCTCGCTAAAGCCGGTTCCTCACAAATTCTGTCCGACGCGAGAGATTGCGAACCAGGTTTTGCAACGCCGTCCGACGCTTCTCGTTCTCGATGATCAACCGAATCTCCGCACGCGCTTCTTCAAAGCTCATCTGCCGCGCAGGCTTTGAATCGGTCAATTCAATGATGTGAAACCCGAGCTGCGTACGAATTGGTTGGCTGATTTCCCCAATGTGCATTTTGGCCACTGCCACAAAGAAATCTGCCGGCATCCGAGACTCCGAGAAGAATCCCAGGTCACCACCGCGGTTCTTTGTTGCCTCATCTTCCGATCCAACCACTGCAAGCTCAGCCAATTTTTCGCCCTGTTTTATGCGCCCAGCGAGCGATTTGATCGCTTGTTGCTTTGTCTCGACGACTTCCGGCAGCGTCTCACGCGGCGCGGCCACAAAAAGATGACTGACGCGAAATCGCACCGGTTGCATGAAGCTGTCCCGATGCGTTTCGTAAAAATTCCGGTATTCAATCTCCGTCGCATCCATCCGGGAAACGATCTGCCGGGTGATCCACTGCTGCGCGCGCAGATCGCCCGCGACGTACCGGCGAAGCGATCTGGCGGAAAGACCGCTCCCTCCCAATGCAATTCGCCAGGCTTTTTCATTTGGGAATTGCCAGCGCAACAAGTTGAGCGTGCTCTCAATCTTACCTTTGGAGATTTGTTCATCCGCCTCGAGAGATCGCGCCACCGAATTCGAAATCAAACCCGTCAGAACCATCTCCTCATCTGCCTGTGACGTTCTAACCTTTGTAACATTTGTAACCTTGTTAACCCTCTCCGTGTCTGGTCGGTCCTTCTCATCAACCCCGCTTGCGTAGCGCAACTCTGAAAGCGCGCGCTGCAAATCCGCCTGATAGATCCCTTCGCCCTGCGCAATGGCCAGGAGATGGCCGCGCCTGCACAAAACCCCAATCGCGTCGCGAGAAGCGGGCGAACAAAGGACCAATTGCCCACAGGCAGTGCCGGCAAGGCAAGCGCCCACAAGCGATAACGAAATTAACAGCCAGCGTTTCACTTTAGCCCAAATTCAGACAGGTAATAAAAAGCGACAGAGCCAACGATCTGCAGGCTTTGTGCGCTGAGTTTGTCGATCGTGTCATCGGCCGTGTGCCACCAAGGGAAATCAAAATCAATCACGTCGATCGTCGGAATCCCGATTGCATTCAGCGGCGTGTGGTCGTCGGTCATTTCCCGATCGAAATAGCTGAAATAACTCCGCAATTTTAGCGCCTCTGCTGACGCAAAAATATCACGCGCCATTTCCACAGGCGAATCCGCTGGCAATGTGATGTTCAGAGAACGATCGCCAACCATGTCGAACAAAATTCCCGCGCGAAATTGTTTGGCACCGTTAGCTTCAAGCTGCCTGGCAAAATAACGGCTTCCGTACAAACCATCGGTCTCAGAAAAATTCTCGTAGGCCTCTTCGCCATCAAAGAAGACCAGTTCAACCTTGGCTGCGAGATTCGGGTGTTGTCCAAGAACTCTGGCTAACTCCAACACTAAACCGGTGCTCGATCCGCCGTCATTCGCTCCGACAAACCGGATGGTGTCGAACATCTTGGTGTCGTAATGGGAGCACAACAAAAAAGCGGGCGCTGCTCTACCCTGCCCGGGAAATCGCGCAATGAGATTGACGAAACGAACCTTGCCGTGTGGCGTGTCGTCCGTGAATGCTTGCCGCGTTACCTGCCAACCTGAGAGCCGGAGCTGACTCTCAATGTAATCCCTTGATTTTTCGATGGCGTCAGACCCGGGCGGACGCGGCCCGAGATCAACGAGCCGTTGGACATGAGCCATAGCTTTGTCGCCGGAAAATTCCTCCCAAACCTTCCCCTGCGCGGCGCGCGGCGGCTCCGCGCAAAGAATTGAAGGGAGAGCACCCGAGACGAAGCCAATCAGGAGCACGAGCCGTTTCATAAATAAGTCGAGATGGGATTGGTAGGGCGCGACCCCCGGGCGCGCCGAAGCACACGGACGGCCCGGCGGTTCGTCCCTACCACTTATCAGACGGCATATCGGCCTGTTTCTGCGAACGACTCGATTCAACGATTTAACGGTTCAACGCTACAGAGCGCAGCGAAGTGACATGCTCATCAGCTCTCGTTTGGCGTCAGCCCTAGAGCGGTAAGGATACGCTGGAGATCATCGTTTCCGTAGTATTCGATCTCGATCCGTCCCCTTTTCTCTCCATGATGAATGGTTACATGTGTAGCAAGCTCTTCTTGCAGTCGGTTCTGTAAATCCTCGATGGCCGCGGAAGTAACCACTTGTTCGGTCCCGACGCGTCGGGACTTCCGGCGCGAACGACCAATTCCGAGTTGACGAGCCACCAGCCGTTCCGTGGAACGGACGGTGGCATTACGACGCAAAACCGTTTCCGCTGCTAACAGCTGTTCCTCCGGCATCTTTAGCGCCAGCAAGACTTTTGCGTGACCGACCGAAAGCAAATCTTGCGCGAGCCAGATTTGCACCTGCGGATGCAAATCGAGTAATCGCATCGCATTGGCCACTGCCGCCCGACTCCGCCCGACTTTTAGCGCGATATCTTCCTGCCGCATTCCAAATTCGCTGGCTAATCTGGCGTAACCTTGCGCCTCTTCGATCGGGTTCAGGTCGGCGCGTTGCAAGTTCTCTATGAGCGAAAGTTCGAGGACTTCCATGTCGCTCGCGCTCCGAATAATTACCGGCACCTGACCAAGGCCGATCTCCTGGGCCGCGCGCCAGCGGCGCTCACCCGCAATCAGCTCAAATCGCGCGCCGGCTTGTCCGGTCGCCGCGGCGACACTCGTCGTTGAGGCGGGCCGGACGATGAGCGGTTGAATGATGCCGTGTTGCCGAATCGAATCGATCAATTCCTGCAACGCGTCACGACCAAAATCTTTGCGCGGCTGCAAGGCGCTCGGGACGATGCTTATAAGACTGATCTGGTGAACTCTCTCACCTGACTCGGCGGTCTCCGCCCGTGGAACGGGCGTGGACGTGCCAATAAGTGCGCCAAGACCTTTGCCAAGACCGGACCTCGCCATGCGCCTGAGGCTACGGGAACTGACTCGCCAACGCAAACCGCAACTCTTCTGCTGTCGCGTCGTCGCCTTTCGCGTCCACATAACCCGAATTTAACAAAAGCGCGCAAAAGGTTCTTGCTGTGAGCGCACGAGTTTTGCTCAAGTGGCGCTCTTAAAACTCCTAAACCCAGTCACACAATAAAAACAGAGGACCATCAAAGTGAAACTACAACTCCACCGATCAAAAGTTCAATGAACGGCTCGCCTTTGGGCGCGTTCCTTCTCATTCCGTTCGTGCTCGCCTGCTTTGCGCTTTCGCCAACGGCCCGAGCGGTTGTCCCAGCCCCGGACGGAGGCTATCCCAACGACAACACCGCTGAGGGTGACGATGCGCTCTTCAGCCTCGACACCTCATATGGCTTGGACAACACGGCCCTCGGGTTTAACGCGCTCTATACCAACACCACCGGCGGCGACAACACGGCCACCGGTGCTAGTGCGCTCTATAGCAACACAATCGGCTACGGCAACACGGCCACCGGTGAGCAAGCGCTCGCTCTCAACACAAGCGGCAACAGCAATACGGCCAATGGTTATATTGCGCTCGCGTACAACACGACCGGCTACTTTGTCACAGGGGCGGCTGTTTTAATTTATTGTCATCCCAGTGAACCAGCTGTATTTCAGCGAGCAGCCTGACGCTGCACCCAGTTGTCATTCCGAGCGAAGTCGAGGGATCTCTTACTTTCGTTTGAGCGATGAATCGGCTTTATTTCGGCGATAACCAGAAATGGCTTTCCGACCGGAAAGAATTTCCTGATGCGAGTGTTAATCTTGTTTATCTCGATCCGCCGTCTTATTCGAACGCCGATTACACGTCTGAGCTGTTCTCATCACGCGCCCGTAGCTATATCTCACAATACCTGGACCCTGGCACCATACCCCTCCGTGCGCTGGGGGCCCACCCGATGACTTTGAACGCGGGATCAACCGAGACCCATTGTTGCGAAAGTCTGCCAATCGATCACGCCCTAGGCAGGCATATTGTGGTCGCGTTCGTAGGCGCGAATTGCTCGTCGCGTTTGAGGCCCCACGATTCCATCGATGGGACCATGATAGTACCCAGCGCGAGCAAGTCCACGCTGCACCTCGACAACTATGTTGGTATTGGCATATCCGTAATCGTTGTAACCGTAGTAATCGTAGTGGTAGTACCCATAATAGGGATACGGATAGAAGAACGGGAAACCAAACGTGTCGAAGAAAACGAACGTTCGATTATGGAAACGGCGGAAGCGATCGTCACGATCATTGTCGCCATCGTTCCGAAACCGACGTGCGCCCGTCATGGTCCTTGCGGCAAAGCGCGGCGCCGGTCGCGTGACGGCGGATCGCGTCATCATTTGTGCGGCGTGTGGGGCCGCAGATGCAAGGGTTGCAGTTAAGCTCAGCGCGGCGACACCTATTAAGGAAAGCATGCGTTTTGTTTTCATAGATAATTGGGGTTTCTAGTAATTGGACACCGCGACCGCGCCTCGAGTTGTTGATGACAACCACTGCAAAAGTAACGCTGTTGTTACTTTCGCGGGATCGATCGACTCTTCTGACCTGCGGTCACTTGCACCTGTCGGCCAGTCGGACGGATTCGTCCTTGTGCGAATCGGAGGAGTGGCTGAGCTTTGCTGTCTTTCGGCGAAAAGTTATGAATACTGCATCGCTTAAAGCGCTCATCCCCGCGGGCATGCTCTTTTCTGGTTCGGTAGTCTTGTTCTTAAGAGGAAAAACTGTGTGGTCTTTTCTGCAGCTGCTCGGCGCGTGGTGTCTGGTTGTGGTCGTTCTTACTCACGTTTCCGAGGCACTTCACACCTCTCCCTTAGATGTCGCCGTATAGGACTAACAAAACGAGGGCGTTTTTGCTGAACACCAGCAACATAGCCAGAATGCCGAGGGCAAGAACGAGACGAACCCCCGCCCAAAAGGTCAGAATAACGGCGCTAGCGCGAAGCATAAACGATGTAGGTCCAACGAGCTTTATGCGGAATCTTACATCGAGTTCAAAAGCGCAGAAGTCGCGGAGACCAAGGACTTGGACGAAAACACGCTTTTGGACGTCGATAAGAGCGGCAACATCTGCGGCATTACTGCTGAGCACGCCAGCCAGCGTGCTGATATTTCACCGTTTTCCTACGAACAGGTCGCAGCGTAGCTGTAGAGGCAGCCGTGCCGGCTGCGTTCGAGTTGCGGGCGACACGCCCGCCACTACAGCGGTAAACGCGCCTATTTTGGTGAACGCGAGTCGGCGTGGGTCTTGACGTCGCGTCGTTGCTTGTCCACAACGCGGCGCAACTCCCGTTCCATCGTTTTGAAGGCGTCGTGGATCACCTTGTTGACCGGTGCGTGTGTGCCGTTGTCCTTTTGCTTTTCATCGGCCACGAGTTCGTGACCGCGTGAAACCGTCACATCAATGCGGCAGCGGTACGGATTTCCTTTTTGATGCGTGTGATTGGTTTGCTCGATGGCGACGTCGCAGCGGTTAATGTGGTCGCAAAATCTTTCCAGTCGCGCTGCATAATCCAAGACGAGATTGTCGATCTGGTCCGATTTTTCCAGACCCCGATAGGTGATCTTAACAGGCAGTTGCATATTTAATTAGACATTACTTCGCGCTCTCACGTTAAGGAAGATGAAAAATGTACGCCAGCTGATGCTGAATACTGGATACTAGATGTTCAATTACGATTCTAATCGAGTGTTCAGGATTGCGTATCCAGAAGTCCAGCATTTTTAGATCGATCGGAGTGAACGAAAATGAGCGGGCAATTTCGATGGCTCGGTTTTGACGAGATCGGATTTCACATGTTCGACGATCCGGTCGCGCACTGGCGCGGGTAAAAGATCGATAATCGCGCCGTGAATTTCCGCTGGCGCGGCGAATGACCATCCTTCCTTCCCGTTGCGCGAGACAATTTTTATGATTTGATCGGCTAATTGCTTCTGAATCCGGCGATGAGTCTCTGTTTCCAGCTGGGTTCGCTCTGCAATCGAGTTCGCGTGCCTCCCCCCGGCGCCATCGCTCACCGGGAATCTCCCGGCCAGGTCCGTCACTTTGTCGATCAATTTTCCGTGGGCATCTGTTAAATCGAATGCCTGCACCAGATGTAAACTCGGACCGCGTGTTGGCGTTTCATCGACTCGGTATGCTTTCAAACTGCCTCGATCAGTGACGATGATAAGAGAAGTCGGTGTCATGGCAGAGTCAGTGACCAAAAGATTGGCCGCGCCCCACAGAGCGCACATCGCACTCTATCACTGATTCGTCTGTCACGGCAAGATTGCGCTGCCCGAATTCTTATGTCGATGTAAATCGCGCATCTATTTCCCGCGAGCTCGCTCTTCTTCTGCGCTGAGCGCCGGAAACTCGACGTGCCGCCTTTTCCACGATTCTTCGCGAGCTTGAGCCTGCGCGCCACTTACCAACTGAAGCAAACAGGCGGCCCGACCGCCAAGATCGACATCGTCGCC
>QHNJ01000331.1 GCA_003218395.1 Verrucomicrobiota bacterium | reverse complement strand
CTCGCCCCTGTCGCCGAGCGGAGTCGAAGTGCCGTGCGCGTTGATGTAGTCGATCTGCTCAGGATTGATGCCCGCATCTTCAATTGCCCGTCGGATCACGCGGATCACACCGCTCTGCGTCTCGTCCGGGGCGGTCACATGGTAAGCGTCGGCGGTCGCGCCGTAACCGACGATCTCGGCATAAATATGCGCGCCGCGCCGGCGGGCGTGTTCCAGTTCTTCGAGAATTATGATCCCCGCGCCTTCACCGACCACAAACCCGTCGCGGTCGCGGTCGAAAGGGCGTGAAGCACGTTCGGGCTCATCGTTGCGTGTGGAGAGCGCGCGCATCGCCGCGAAACCCGCGATGCTCATCGGCGTGATGGCTGACTCCGCGCCGCCGCAAATCATCGCGTCGGCATCGCCACGCTCGATAATCTTAAAGGAATCGCCGATGGCGTGGTTCCCGGCGGCGCATGCGGTTGCCGTCGCAGAATTCGGTCCCTTCGTGCCGTTTCTGATCGAGACCTGTCCCGCCGCCATGTTGACCAGTACCGAAACGATGAAGAAAGGAGAGACCCGTCTCGGCCCTTCGCGGAGAAACTTCGAGTGTTCGCTTTCGATGCTCCAGAAGTCGCCGATGCCGCTGCTGATGTAAGTGCCGACCCTTTCGGCGTTCTCATGGGCGATTTTCAAGCCGCTGTCGGCGAGCGCTTCATCCGACGCGGCGATCGCGTAATGTGCGAAAGCGCCCATCTTACGCGCTTCTTTCTTTTCGATGTACCGAAGCGGATCGAAATCTTTGACCTCGCAGGCGAAGCGCACAGGAAAGTCAGTGGTATCGAACTTCGTGATCGGGCCCGCGCCACTCCTGCCCACCATCAACCCTGCCCACGTCGCCTCGACGGTGTTCCCGAGCGGTGTGACCAGACCAAGCCCCGTGACGACGACTCGCCGTTTCATCAACTCATGCTCCATGCGCCGCACCCCCCCCATCTGTCCAATTCTTGATGCCGTACCCCTCCGCCTGTTAACGCCTA